>JAPKBM010000053.1 GCA_026421205.1 Planctomycetota bacterium | reverse complement strand
AAGCGGTTATTGATGGGTGGAATCGCGCTCGTGATCTTGATCGCGATCCACTCCTATTGGCAGCACGGGGATAAAAAGTCAGCGAGTCGCTAGCCAAGGCTGCGGCCGCATCCAAATGGAAGAGGTTGACATGGACACTTTTCACAATCCGTGACCCCTCAAGACGGCCGGATTCACTTGTCGGATTATCTTCGGCTAGCGAAGCCCTAGGCGAATCACACGGTCCCAGTCCGCGGCTTCTCGCTGCGGATCGCTGAAACGTCGGGTGTATTCCCGCAAACTTCTTCCTTCACTGGCAGCCGCCATGGGTCTCTCTAACCATTCCGTGATGCGTCCACGGAGTTCTTCGTCACTTCGGAAAAGCCAAGGCCTTCCAGGGAATTCTCGATGCGCTGGGATGTCGCTGGCTAAGACGGCGCAACTGGCCATGCCGGCTTCAAGCAAACTATTGGGGGGGCCGCCTTCCGATTTACTGGGGCTGATGACGCACAAGGCTGTGCGGTACAACTTTGCCAGCACTTCATCCTCTACGGGACCAGCCCAATGAGCCCAAGGGTGGGGGGCAAGGAGTTCCTGGAGCCGTGTCCCTTCTTCCGCTTCAAGTTCTGGCCCAACAAAGAGGAGGCGGAGTTTCTCGCCTTTTTTGGCAAGGGGGGCGAGGGCTTCAAAAACACGGCGGGGATTTTTGACGGCACGAATACCGGAAGGAATGAGAATCACTGCACCGTTTCCCTGCGGCAAGAGTCCGTCCGGCAAATCACGAACAGGATTGGGCAAAATCCTGGGGGCCTGTGGCAGGACTTCTATTTGGAGTCCATTTCCAAAAAGACCGCGGGCTCTTTTTCTTGCGGAATTTCCTAGGGCCACGAGGATTTTAGCTGCGGTGACCGCAGACTTCGCATCGGCTGACGGCTTCCCATTGAGATCTGTTCCCGTGAACAAAATGGCGTAGGGGATTTTGTGTTCCTTCGCCCAAGTGCGGGCCTTCGGTCCTGCCTGAGCGGCATGCAGGGCAAGGATGAAGTCAAAACTTTCACCGGGCCATTCCTTATGGGCATCCGCTACGCAACTTGTGTGTCCTTTCGAAGTAAGCCCTTTGGCAATTCGGTTTGCTGTTTTGGCATTGCCACGTGGTGCATCCACCGCGCATGGAATCACGAGCAGGATTTTTGACATAATTAGCTGGCCGACAAGTTCATCAAGAATTCCGCATTGTTTTCCGACTTCTCCATGCGTTGCACTAAAAGCTCCATCGCTTCCACGGGGTTCATTTCGTTGAGCACCTTGCGGAGTAACCAAACGCGTTGCAGTTCCTCTTTAGTGAACAGTAAATCTTCTTTTCGTGTCCCGGAGCGGTTGATTTCAATCGCGGGCCAGACTCGTCGGTCGGCGAGTTGGCGATCCAACACAAGTTCCATGTTGCCGGTCCCTTTGAATTCTTCAAAGATGACTTCATCCATCTTGGAGTTCGTATCAATCAGGGCCGTTGCCAAAATGGTGAGTGAGCCACCGTCCTCAATATTTCGAGCTGCGCCGAAAAACCGCTTGGGCTTCAGTAAGGCGTCGGCAACCAAACCACCCGACATGATTTTAGAGTTGGGAGGGGCTTCGTTGTTGTAGGCACGAGCCAGGCGGGTGATGGAATCCAAAAGAATTACCACATCTTTTCCTTGCTCTACCATGCGCTTGGCTCGGTCCACCACCATTTCCGCTACTTTAATGTGTCTCGCCGGAGGTTCATCAAAGGTGCTGGCCACAATCTCTCGATTGGTGCCGGGCACACTCCGAGAAAAGTCGGTCACTTCTTCTGGGCGTTCATCCACCAATAAAATAATGAGGTGGATATCTGGATGATTTTCAACAATGGCGTTGGCAATCATTTGGAGCAACACCGTTTTTCCTGTGCGGGGGGGGGCCACAATCAAACCGCGTTGCCCTTTGCCGACGGGGGAGATTAAATCAATAATCCGCGTTTCAACAATGCCCTTTTCTGTCTCTAGCCCTAAGCGGTCTTCGGGATAAAGCGGAATGAGGTCGCGGAAAGGCGCATAGGAAAACTGCTTTTCTGGATCTTCGCCAAAAATTGTGAGAACTTCATGAAGAACCAAAAGAGAATCGGGCCCAATGACCGGTGCTAAGACACCACTAATTTCTTGGCCTGGTTCAAGATGATGCTTTTCAATGAGCGCCGGATGGAGCAGGGCGTCGGTATCTAAATTGGGCGTGTAGTCATTAACTCCGTGGCGTAAAAACCCAAAACCTTCGGGGGTGATTTCTAGGGTGCCCTTGGTGAAAAAGACATCTGACTTCTTCATGGACTTGTGAATGAGGTGGCGCAAGAGCGGACCTCGGGACATTCCCAAAGCGTTTTCCACTTCTTCGTCCTCCGCCATTTCCTGGAGATCAGGAAGGGTCATGGCTAAGAGCGTGGAGAAATGAAACTCTGGTTTCTTCCGCTTAGTAGCAAAGGACTTGACACTTTTTTGATCCCAGGCTTCCTCCGGTGCATCGGGGAAGGAAGGGGGGAGCAGGGTTTGTGTTTGTTTGCCGCGCGGGGAGCGGGTGTGACGGAGCGGACGTCGGCGACGCCGTTTACGAGAAGTTCTTTCAGCCATGGATTACGATGGGTTGGGGCATGGCGAGGATAAATTTCGCCTATTTGCCAAAGCGCTTACTCCGGAGATTGGAGGGGGTCGGGCCAACGTTCCTGAAGGGACCGTGGCAGTAGCGCCAAAAGTTGGGGGAGCAGTTCCCGAAGGTCCGCCTCGAGGCGGTCGGGGCTTCCAACGTTGGAAAGGATAGCATCTGCCACGGATTTTTTGTCATCCATGGAGGCCTGGGTTAGTTCTCTTTGTGCCCACTCTGCGGGAGTCCAATGATGGCGTGCGCAAGCACGGGATTCTCTGAGCTGGGGTGGGGAGTCCACGAATAAACAAAAGTCACAGACCTTGTAAAGACCCTGTTCCAGAAGAAGTGGAATGTCAAAGACGGCCCAGGTCGGTTTTCCGGTATTGTCGAGGCCTTCAAGCGATTGGTGAAGGCTCTTCCGCACGGCCGGGTGAAGGATATTTTCGAGCTCCCAGAGGGCATCGGCGTCTTGAAAGACGCGCTCTCCTAGCTTTTTTCGGTCCAGGGCGCCGTCGGCACGCCGAAGTCCTGTGCCTAATGCCTTCTCGATGGCCTGGCGGGTGGATTCCTTCTGGAGAAGCTCCGCGACCAGAGAGTCCGCATCAAGGTGGAGTCCGGGTAGGGAAATGGCTAAAATCCGGGCTGCTGTGCTCTTTCCAGAGCCAATTCCCCCCAAGACGCCGATCACACGAAGGCCAGGGGGGGGCTTGCTCATAGTCTCATCATTCCTGTGCCTTGACCCAAGCGCAAGAGTCCATAAAATTGCGTTCCCTTCCGGGTTTCCTGCCCTATTGTGGGCATGTCACCCAGCGGTTCACCCCGCTTCCCCCCCTTCCTTAGGTTTCCTTCATGAACCAGTCCAATCGCGGAGCCGCCCAAGTCAGCTTGATGTGGGCCATTGCTCTTATTGTCGTTTCCCTCGTTGCCATCTCCATGGCATGGATGGGACAATCCACCATTGAAAAGCTCAACCTTGATTTTGATAACTTGACTATCCAGCGAGATGCTGCCGTCGAAGAGGTCAAAGGCTTTCGTGATTCCGTGAACGAAATTGGAAAGCAAGTGGGTTGGCGAGAAGCCGGCTCTACTTCAGGCCCAAGTTTGACAAGCATCCAGTCATCCATCGGTGAATTTTCTGGCGTCTTTCCTTCGGTAAACCCGGAGGCGAAAAACCTACAAGACATTCTTCCGGGTGCCATGGGAGATTACCAGGCGTCTTTGACGAAGGCCTCCTCCTTGCAAAGAGATTTAGATCAAGTGCGTGTGGACTTGGCCTCTCGCCAATCGGAAATGTCTAATGTCATTCGGGACAAGGACAGCACTATTGCGGATGGCGCCCGTGAGCTAGAGGACACGCGGAATTCTCTGAATGCACAAATTGTGGATGCGGAACGTCGGTATAACGGATTGAGAGAGCAGTACCGCACATTGGATGATCGGATGACCGCCATGGTCTCGGCTAAAGAGGATGAAGTGAAAGTGGCTCATGCCTCTGCGCTTGATATGAAGCAACGCAACGACATCTTGGCCGAGGGACTAAATGGCGTAAAGCGTTCTGCAAAAGCAGCCGACGGCGCCATCTTGACTGCGCACGCTGATCTTGGCAAAGCATGGATTGACCTCGGCCGACGCCATCGTTTGCATACGGGCATGGAGTTCGATGTCGTGGATGCATCTTCTGGCCGTATGAAAGGAAGAATTCGTGTTTCCTCCTTAGATGAAAACCGCGCGGAAGTTGCCATTTTGAATACAGTGGACCGGTTTGATCCCATTCGCACAGACGATGTGGTCCGCAATGCCATGTTTGATCCTACGCGTGAATCGGTTGCCGTTTTGCTAGGAAACGGATTCGGAGGTAAGTCTCTCAATGACATGAAGGCCATGTTGGCTGAATTGAACATTCGCGTTTTGGAAGACGTGACCAATGAAGCGGACTATCTCATCTTGGGTACACCTTATTTTGATGAGGATACCGGTGAGATGAAGCCTTGGCATCACTTCGATGACTACAAGGCCGCACAAAGCATGAGTTTGGAAATTGTGCATCGCCGGGATTGGATGGGTTGGCTTGGCCTCTAGGCCTTCATCTCCAGAACCCGCGCGTATGCCTTTTGCGGCTCATCTTGATGAGCTGCGAGGGCGGCTCATCCGTGTTGTTGTTGTAATTTTCACGCTATTTATTGCGGGCTTCTCTTTTTTGAGTGAGCCACTGCGGGTTTTCTTCCTGCAACCTCACCGTACGGCCGTGACGGAGCTTGCGGATCGCATCCCTCCGTTTATTGTCAACGACCGCTTGTCCGTATTGTCTGCATTAGAGCCGGTTTTCTTCGATTTAAAGATTGCCATGATGGTGGCTCTATTGGTGGGGCTTCCCTATTTGTTATTTGAACTTTGGGGATTTATTGCTGCGGGGCTTTTCAAGAAAGAGCGAAAAGCTGTGACCTCCTTTCTTCCGTGGTCCATCCTTTTGGCTTTGGGAGGAATGAGCTTCGGTTACTGGATTGCAATCCCCCTTCTCTTGGAATTTTTATATTCTATGGTGGATCAGGCGTTGATGATTCAGGCCTATCGATTATCTGATTACTTTTCTCTCTTCCTCATGTTTACCTTTGCGTTGGCCTTGGTCTTTCAGTTGCCCATGATTTTGCTTGGCTTGCAGGCAGCTGGTTTTGTAGACGCACCTTTTTTGCGGAAATACCGACGCCACTTTATTTTAGGGGCCTTCGTATTAGGGGCTGTGTTTACTCCGCCAGAGCCGTTTAGCCAATTTCTGATGGCTTTTCCGACGGTTATTCTTTATGAAGTCGGCATTTTTCTGGTTGCGCTTCGAGGCCGGAAGGCGTCAGAGAAGTCATTGTGATGAGCGAAGGAAAAAGGACCGCGTTTTTGCTTTCTATTGGCGAAGAGCTTTTGGAGGGGCGCATTGTGGACACGAATGCCCCGTTTTTAGCGGAAGAGTTCTTAGGTCTTGGGATGGCTGTGGTGGGGATGCATACTTGCGGAGATGCACCGGGTTCTTTTGCGGAGCAGCTATCTCGCTGGGATGGGGAAGTGGATGTTTTGGTGGCTACCGGTGGCTTGGGGCCGACGGTGGATGATCGGGTGCGCGCGGAATGCGCAGAATTTTTAAAGACGACTTTGGTCGATATTCCAGGTGCGGTTGAGCCTCTCCAAGATTATTTTTCCAAGAACGATGAGGCAGATGCCCCAGAGTACTTTTTGGCCCAGGGGCGAATGCCGTCAGGGGCGAGTGCCTTCCGCAACCGAGCAGGAACGGCTTGGGCTTTCTATGTGCGGTTGCCCAAGGGGAGTTTGCTGTGCTGTTTGCCCGGCCCCCCTCATGAGGTGCAGGCCGTCTGGAGGGATGGGGGCGCAAAAACTATGTTGGCAGACTCTTTTGGAATGCCGGAGGCCCACGCGTTTGGAACCTTCCAAACCGTTGGTGTCCCTGAGGCAATTTTGGAGCTTCAAGTTCGTGACCTTTTGGAGCACGGAAAGAATCCAAGAATGGGAATTACTGCGCGGGGAAAAGTCGTGACACTTTCTGCCATGGCGCACCCCGAAGGAGATGCCTCGGCCAAGACGGTTCTTGAGGCGACCGCGGTGGAATTGAGAAATCGATTGGGGCCTGTACTTTTTGGCCGAGACGGGGACACCCTGGCGGCGCGAGTGGTACGCGTTCTGGCTAGCCAGGGCCAGAGTGTGGCTACGGCGGAGTCATGTACCGGGGGGCAGTTGTCCCAAGCTCTGACCGACATCCCAGGAGCCAGCAAAGTTTTCCGCTACGGCTGGATTACCTACGCCGACGAGGCCAAATCCTCTGAGTTGGGTGTGGATGCCGCGCTCATCCAGAAATACGGTGCCGTCTCGGAGGAGGTGGCCTGTGCCATGGCCGATGGCGCTCGGCAGCGTTCTCACTCAGATTGGGCGTTGGCTTTAACGGGTGTGGCAGGGCCGGATGGGGGGACATCAGCGAAACCGGTGGGCCTTGTCTGGCTAGGAATTGCCGGTCCTCATGGGGTGACGGCTATTCGACGCCAGCAAGGAACGCGAGCTGGGCGGCCTGGAGTTCAGCAAGGAGCCGTGATGGATGCGCTGGATTTATTGCGTCGAGAACTTCTTGGAATTCCAAGCCTAGACAGCACCCCTTCGCCAGACTAGAATTTCCGGCCATTACCCGATGGTGTAATAGGTAACACAACTGGTTTTGGTCCAGTCATTCGGGGTTCAAGTCCCTGTCGGGTAGCCACCTTCACTGAGTCACCGGTTTTTCTGGTGGCTCAGTTTTTTTAAATGGGGGGCTACTCTGCGGGGAGGAAGACGCTGCTTCCTGCGGCAATGACGACTTGGTCGACGTGGCCGGTCTCCACGCAGGCGGTTTAGGTCAAGAGCGAAAGCAGGAGGAGCGTTTTTATAGTTTTTTGTGGTAGGTACAAAAGGAAAACGAAATCTCGTTTTCGGTGTGGACTTCCGATTCGGAATGAAGAATCCAATCCTCTTCCTTCGGAAGAAAGAAGGTGTCGCAGGCAAAGTCTTTTCGCGCGGCGGTGAGGTACACCGTTTGGCAAGCTGGATGCTGGAGGGCGTCGGCGTAGACTTTTCCGCCTCCAATGACAAAGATATCTTCCACGTCGGAGCAAAAGCCAAGGGCTTCGTTGAGGCTACTTGCTTGTAGCACGGACGTCGGAAATTGAATTTCCGCTTGCTGCGTTAAGACGATGTTGCGGCGACCGGGAAGGGGTCGGTATCTTTCAGGAATGGAGTTCCACGTTTTTCGTCCCATGATGACGGCGTTATTCCCATTTCCGGAAGACTTTTTTTTGAAAAAGGCCATGTCGCTGGGGAGATGCCACGCTAAATCACCGGCCTTGCCGATGCCACCTTTTTCATCGATGGCCACAAGGATGGAAAACAGTTTCAAACGGCAACCTCAAATCGAATGAATGGATCATGTTGGTAATTGACTAGTTCAATGTCTTCGAAAGTCATTTCATCGAGCGGTTTGGCCGCTAATTTCAGTTGTGGCAATTCCTTAGGCATTCGTGAAAGTTGTTTTTCCAATCCTTCCAGATGATTTTGATACACATGCGCATCTCCAATGGTATGGACAAAATTCCGGGGCGTCATGCCGACCTCTTGTGCCACCATGGCCAACAATAAAGCATAAGAAGCAATGTTGAAGGGAACCCCTAAAGCCAAATCGGCCGAACGTTGATAAAGCTGCAAGTCCAACGCACCATCATTCGTGGCATAAAACTGAAAGAAAGCATGACACGGAGGCAACTTCATTTTCGGGAGATCGGCAACGTTCCAAGCGCTCACAATATTCCTACGCGAAGTGGGGTCGGTCTTCAGCAGTTCAATGGCTCCTTGGATTTGATCAATGCCGGTGTTTCCCCAGTTCCGCCACTGATGGCCATAAATAGGGCCAAGGTTTCCATCCTCATCCGCCCAAGCATCCCAAATGGGAGTATGTTGCGTAAGATCTTCATGAATATTGGTGGACCCACGGAGAAACCAAAGTAATTCTCGGACGACGGCAGAGAACAGCACCTTCTTGGTCGTTAAGAGCGGAAACCCTTGGCGTAGGTCGTACCGCGTTTGCGTGCCAAACACAGAGAAAGTGCCGGTACCCGTGCGGTCCTCGCGGCGTTCTCCGTGCTCTAAAACGTCACGGATGAGGTCAAGGTATTGCTTCATGGGGGGGAGCGGTGTTGAAAATCCATGATAGTCTAAAAAGCCGATCCTCTACAGTGCATCCACTTTTTCTTCCTCTAGCCATGCCCCAAGTTGGAAGTCAATGCCTAAACCCTTGCCCAAGGCTTTTGCAAGCGCGTGAAGGTCCGGTTGGATCTTCAAAGCGCCGACGTCGGGGGTTTCCTTCGGCGCCCGCAAAACCAAGCTTCCGTGGAAGAGTACCCAGCCTTGGGACCGCCTCGCCGCGCTCCCCAGGAGTTTCCGGCCGTGCAACATGAGATCTAATGGCGACGAATTTTCAAAGCACCAGGTGGATTCGGGGACATCACTGAGAGCCGGCGTCGTCCGTCGCAAAGAGATGGATTCCCTAGATTGACGCGAGAGCTCTTCCGCAAGTATTTCGTGAATGGCTGTCATGGCGCGTGCGGGCCCCCCGGATAACGCCTGAACTTCTGGGGCACAAAGCGCATAGGTGAGTTCGTCGGCGTGGAGAATTGCTTTGCCTCCTGTCTTTCGGTGAACGACGGGAGGATTCTTTTCTTTCAGCGCAGTCCACGGAAAATCCTTTGACTCTTGGAAGCGGCCCAAGGAAATCGTGGGCTGGTCCCATTGGTAAAATCGCAACGTCGGCAAGGCGCGTACGCGGAGCAACGCCTCATCTCTGTCCATATTCACAGAACCTGATAAGGCCGGGTCAAGAAGAAGTCGGCCTAACTGCAACGGAAACAAAGCTGCGGATCTTTGACCGCGCGCGCTTCATCCACCCGTCCAACGGGGGTGTTCGTGGGAGCGGCATGAAGGCAGGGGTCTCCTGCGCAGGCTTCCTTGGCAATTTCAGTCATAGCTTCGGCAAAAGCATCCAAGGTTTCTTTGGATTCCGTTTCCGTCGGCTCCACCATGATGGCTTCTGAGACAACAAGAGGGAAATACACCGTAGGGGGGTGGATTCCCTTCTCAATGAGCCTTTTGGCAATATCCATGGTGTGGACTCCTGCATCTTTCATCACTTTGGTTGGCCTCGCTACAAATTCATGCATGCATGTGCGGTCAAACGGAACGCGCCAATGTTTGTTGCATCTCACGCGCAAGTAATTCGCATTCAATACGGCATTTTCCGCCACGCGCTTCATGCCGACCGCGCCAAGTCGTTTCACATAGGCATAAGCGCGTACCAAGACACCAAAGTTTCCATTCCAGGCACGGAGTCGGCCAATGCAATGAGAGGGGCGACTCCATGAATAAGATTCTCCGTTTTTGACAACGATGGCTTCTGGTAAATATTTTGCGAGTTCTTGTGTGACGCAAATAGGCCCCGAACCTGGCCCTCCTCCTCCGTGAGGTGTAGAGAAGCTTTTGTGCAAGTTTAAATGCATCATGTCGATGCCGAAATCTCCCGGCCGCGTGATGCCCATAATGGCGTTGAAGTTAGCGCCGTCCATATAAACTTTGCCGCCTGCTTGGTGCACTAAGTCACAAATTTCTTGGATGTTTTCCTCAAACAGTCCAAGGGTATTGGGATTGGTCACCATGAACCCCGCGACAGAGTCATTGAGATGAGCTTTGAGATCCTCCATGTCCGTTAAGCCTAAATCATTGGATTTCACAGTAGAAACATGAAATCCGGCCAATGTACAAGAGGCTGGATTAGTGCCATGAGCACTGTCCGGAATCAAGATCGTCCGACGGTGGTTTTCTCCTTTTTCATCTAACCATGCGCGTAACACCATCAAGCCCGTTAATTCTCCATGCGCGCCTGCGGCAGGATGAAGTGTGACTCCAGGAAGGCCAGTGGCTTCTCCTAAGTCTTCTTGAAGTTGATGCATTAAGCCCAACGCACCTTGCAATTCGTCCGCGGGCTGCATGGGATGCAAGCCCATCCAGGCAGCATCCGCCGCAATTTTTTCATGCACCACGGGGTTGTATTTCATCGTGCAAGAACCCAAAGGATAGAACTGCGTGCTAATGGCAAAGTTTTTCTGACTCAGCCGCGTAAAGTGGCGAATTAAATCTAACTCACCCATTTCAGGAAGAGCTGGCGGTGCTTCTCGAAGTTCTCTAGCGGGTAGTCCATGAGACGCCTGTGTTTTGTCTGCATTGGCATGGCGAACGCAACGTCGGCCAGGGCGAGAATCTTCAAACAAGAGGGGGACAAGGTCTAAATTCACTGGGCCACCTCCATTTGAAATGCGCTCTCAACGGCTTTTATGAGTTTGCCGATGTCCTCCGGCCGCGTTTTTTCCGTACACGCCAGCGTGAACAGATCTGTCATGTCTTCATACCAAGGTGACAGGGGAAGGACGCCGTGGCAACCTTGCTCCTTGAGTGCCGCTTGGAGTCGTTGGATGGCGTCGGCACCTCCTTCCGCGCGAAAGGTGACCTCGTTGAA
>JAPKBM010000052.1 GCA_026421205.1 Planctomycetota bacterium | reverse complement strand
AGCAAGAGGCGGAACGGCTTTCCGCGCGGACTCTATCCTTTCTCTGCAGGCACTCTTGCATGAGGAACTTCAGTCTCAAGATGTCGTATTGTTGAAGGCTTCGCGTGCAGAGCGCTTGGAGCAACTCCTCCCTCAATTTCATTCCTTACCTTTTCAGAGGTGTATTTCATGATTGCATGGCTAGTTCCTTGGCTCGAAGACTTATGGCAGCCTTTTCATGCGCTGCAATACATCACAGTACGCGCGGCTTTGGCATCGGCCACCGGCTTTATCTCAGCACTTTGCTTGGGCGGTCCATTGATTCGCCGACTTCAATCGGTGGGCATTCGTGAGCACGCCGAACTGAGCGATAGCGCGGAAGTTGCCGAAGCTTATCAAAAGGCAGGGAAGAGTGGAACTCCAACGATGGGCGGCGTTTTCTGGGTGGCTTCTGTGTTATTAGGGACGCTTCTTTTTGCAAGGCCCGATGAACTCCTTGTTCTTCTTGGCGCCGTTTTACTTGTCGGTATGGGGGCGATTGGTTTCCTCGATGACCGCATCAAGCTTTCGAAGGAAGGTGGCCGGGACGGCCTGTCTCGTATGGCTAAATTAATTGCATCGCTATTGCTTGCAGGCTACGTTGCTGCCATGTTATGGATGCTTGCAGAGAAAACAGGGCGGCCGGAGGTTGCCCAAATTCACTTCCCTCTACTGAAAGATTTTTTCGCATCTCCAGCAGAGTTGGGCTTGTGGGGGATGGGTATTTTCATCGTCTTCGAGGCCTTTGTGATTTTAGCCTGTAGCCATGCTGCCAATGTCACAGATGGCTTAGATGGACTTGCTGCAGGCTCTGCCATTCCTGCTTTTGCTGCACTGACGGTTGCAGTTTACGCTGTGGGTCATGTTGAACTTGCTGCCTATCTGCATTTGCCATTTCTCCCCGGCGCGGGAGAGGTTGCCGTAATGGGAGGTGCAGTGCTGGGTGCCACTCTCGGTTTCTTGTGGTTCAATACCCACCCTGCCAAAGTGTTCCTCGGTGATAGTGGATCTCTTCCTTTGGGCGCTCTCTTAGCCTACTTTGCAATCATTGCAAAACAGGAATTTGCACTCCCGCTTCTTGCTTTTGTTTTCGTCGTGGAAGTGAGTTCCTCCTTGCTACAAATCACGTGGTTTAAATGGACGAGAACATGGAATGGCGAAGGCCGCCGTCTCTTTTCCAAGGCACCGTTGCACCACATTTACCAACTCCGTGGAATTCCAGAACAAAGAATCGTTGTACGCTTCTGGATTATCAGTGCCGTTGGTGCCTCTCTGGGCCTTTTGCTCTTGAAAGTACGCTAATGATTGAAGGAGGAAGCCGCGCGGTTCAAGGTCTCCTTACGACGGTGATTTTATTGGCACTGATGGGTGTGGTTGCGGGAGTTTCCGCCGCGCCTCCGGGGCAAGGGTGGAGTACGTTAGCCATGCACGCCATCCACCTTACGTTGGGTGCGGCGGCATTCTTGTTTGCATATACCTTGCCTGCCGACGGCCCACGCCGTGCTGTCCCAGGCATTTTAGTTCTATTGTTTTTTGTCTTGATGGGAATGCTTTTGAGTGACAAATTCGGACACTCCAGCCATGCCGCAGAGCGGTGGATACGAATTGGAGAATTTACTTTGCAACCTTCGGTTTTTTTACAATGCTTTTGGCCACTGGCGTTGGCTTCATGGTCGGCAAAAGATCCACTTCGGCTGACTCAGCCCAGAGAGCTGACCCGACTGATGTTAGTTTTCGCTTGTCTCGTTTCTCCAGTTCTTCTACAACCGGATTTGGGATCTGTCATCATCCTTTTAGGGATTACCACGTTTACTTTGCTTTTCGCGGGGGTGTCCATCCAACTATTGAAGCCGATTGTTTTCCTTTCCTTTTTAGCCTTGGGTTTCGGCCTACTTTTTTTCCCTCATGTCGATTCAAGAATCACCCAGTTCCTGAGTGGTGGGCCCGGATTCCAGGTCCAACGTGCGAATGAGGCTTTTGCATTCGGTGGATTTTCCGGGCTTGGCCCAGGCCGAGGAATGATGAAAAACGGTTGGGTTCCAGAAGGGGATACGGATTTCATTTTGGCACTCATTGCCGAAGAATGGGGCATTCTTGGCACAGGCTTCATCTGGATTCTTTTTGTTGCTCTCACCCTTTTTGGGGTCATGGCTGCGCGTCGGGCAGAGCGTCGGTATGGCGCGTTATTAATGGCTGCGGCCACTCTTGTCATCTCAGTTCAAGCGGTCCTCAATATGGCAGTTGTGACTGGGATTGCCCCCCCTAAGGGGTTACCCTTACCTTTCGTGAGTCGAGGCGGCACTTCCATGCTTGCCTTAGCGGCTCTTCTGGGTTTCGCGGTCAAAGCTGCTCGCGAAGCTCGGCGCTCCAAAGTACCTGTAGAAAATCTCATCTCATGGACAGAATCCAACGCTCCGGGCTAATCGCCTTATTCATCCTTCTCTGCATCGCAGCCGCCGGCTTCCTTGCCGGTTCGGGCTCTCGTACGGCCGACCCCACATCTGCGGACACTGTTGCACTTTCTTTGGATCCATCGGCTCTTTCGGGCGTGCGTTTATTGCCTCCCAACCAACGTAAACTTTTGGGGAGTGAGGAGTTCGGAAAAGATCCCAAGCCGCACGTCCTTCAGGAGATCCTTTCGCCTTCCTTGCCTGTTGCTTTAGATTTAGAGGAAGAAATTCCCGCGTCCATGACATCTTTGGTGAAGGCGCCGGTGGGTTTTCTAGGAAAAGAAGTGCGTGTCCGAGAGGGAGATTCTTTGGGTGGCATTGCCTCAAAGGAGTTGGGCTCCGTCAAGCATTTGGAGTTCCTTGCGAAGTGGAATCAGATTCAAGACCCCAACAGCATTCGGATTGGACAAGTCATTAAAATCCCCCCTCTTCAAGCGCTAGAGGCGTCGGCACCCGCACCGATTTCGGTTACTACAGAGGCAATTCCCATGAGTTCTGTGCCCGTAGGGAAAACGTACACCGTACAGCCCGGAGACACACCGTCGGAAGTATCGATGAAGCTTTACGGCACCTCAAAGAAATGGCAGGTGTTGCTTCGTGCCAATGGAATGGATGATCCAAAGACCTTTCGTGCCGGGCAAGTTTTGACCGTGCCGTCTTTGCCCTAATCCGTGGGGCATCGCTTTCTTTTCGTGGGTGGGGGAACCGGGGGACACTTAACTCCAGCACTTGGCCTTGCCGAAGCCTTGGAGGTGCGCGGTCACCACACGCATTTTTTAGTGAATGGCCGCTCTGTGGAGGAACTCTATTTTTCCGAAGGCCGCACACACTCTTCTTTGGCCGTGGACAGTTCTGCCTTACCCCGCTCTCTTTCCCTCTTGCCCGCCATGTGGCGCGCGAGGCGACTGGCTCATTCTTTTCAAGCGGATTTAGTGATTGGTTTAGGTGGAGCAGGTTCCGTGGCAGCATTAGCTGCACGTCGGGGAAAGCCTTTTGTCCTTTTAGAGGGAAACCATGTCTTTGGGAAAAGTGTGCGATGGATGCAACCTTTCGCGCAACGCATTTTGACGCAGTATCCTGAGACGGCAGCGCAATCTTCGAAAGGGCTTTGCGTTGGCCCGTTGAGCCGACAAAATTCGGCCTCGATACCGAGAGAGGATGCCTGTCGCCGATTCGGATTTTCACCGGAGAATTTAGTTTTGCTTGTTACGGGGGGAAGTCAGGGGGCCGCGCAGGTTAATGATTTCCTGCGTTCTCTTATGCCCCGCCTTGCGTTGCAGTCTGTTCAAGTTCTTGCACTCTGCGGTCCCGGAAAAGCCGATGACGTTCGGAATGCGGCGAAGAATTGCAATATAGTTGCCCATGTTTTGGAACATTGTGACGCCATGGGGGCTGCTTGGTCGGCGGCAGATTTTTCTCTTTGTCGAGGGGGGGCATCCACCCTTGCCGAGGCGTGGTTGCATACAGTTCCTTGTGCGGTGATTCCCTATCCGGACCACGCAGATCGCCAGCAGGAGAAAAACACGCATGCACTTGGTTCGGGAGCTTTCTTGCTGGACCCGGATCAACCCCAAGCTGCCGACACCTTCCTTTCTCAACTTTTGAATACGGACCTTCGTATGTCCATGGCAAAGTCTTTGCGTGATTCACGTCCCGCCGACGGCACACAAGCGACCGCAACCCTTCTAGAAAATTGGGCTGCGCAGGGCCACGCCTCTTTATGAAAAATCTCACTGGACCTTTTGGAAAGACGGCCTATTTCGCCGGCGCCGGCGGTTGTGGCATGCGCGGTCTCGCCGGATTTCTCTTGGCGGAAGGCTGGCAGGTTTGGGGGGCAGATCAATCCCCTTGGTTGCCTGACGACCCTTTAGTTCTTGCCGGCCTTCAACCCACGTCGGAGGCCGACGTCATCCCGCCATGTTCCTTCGCGGTTCGCTCAGCTGCGGTGCCTTTGGAAGATTCTGGATTCGTTCAGGCGATGAGTGCCGGGGCACAACCCATGCTTTATGCGGAAATGCTTGGAGAAATATCTAAGCGACGCCAAGTGCTTGCGGTGGCAGGCTCTCATGGGAAAACTACATGCACCGCTTGGATTGCCTGGGGGCTTCGGCGAGCCGGTGTGAATGTCGGCTATTTGGTGGGGGCGATGGTACCTCAGTTGGAAGGATCCTCCTCTTGGGGAGACTCCAATCTTCCCTTGATTTTGGAGAGTTGTGAATACGCACGTTCCTTTCACTACCTCTATCCACACTCCACGGCGCTCATCAACATCGACGCAGAGCATCCTGACACCTACCCCGGTGGCTACGCGGAGGTGCTGGAGGCCTTTCAAGTTTTCCTGTCTCAGGTTTCCACCGATGGCGTGATTTGGGCGGGGCCTGAAGTTCCCCCCTTGGAAAACCCACGTCAGAAACCGGATTGGGTGCGGGCGTCGGCGTTACCCGAATCTTGGGTGCCTGGGATTCCGGGAGAACATAACCGTCGCAATGCTGCTTTGGTTGCCGAAGTCCTTCGCTCTTTTTCCTTATCAGAAGCAGAGGTGAAGTTTGCGGTAGAAAATTTTCACGGCGCATCACGTCGCTTAGAGCAAGTTGGCGAAATGCGTGGGGTTCCAGTCATTAGTGATTATGCGCATCACCCCATAGAGGTCGCCGCCACTTTGCAGGCGCTCCGGGAGCGTTGGCCCGACCGTCGCCTGGTGACAGTTTTTCAACCTCATCAAGCGCAACGTTTTCATGCCTATCGAAATCAGTTTGCACCGTCACTAGACGGCGCCGACGCCCTTTTGTTACTAGAGATTTACCGCACGCGCGACCCCAAAGAATTGCAGGCCTCCATTGCGGAATTACTGCCCGAATTGCGCCAAAGGAAGCCTCATCGGTGGTTGGAGCACGTAGCTGATTTTGAGGAAGGAAGAAAGCGCTTAGAGAGCGGTTTACAGTCCTCAGATTTGGTAGTTTGCTTAGGTGCCGGAACAGTTGACGCCTTTGCCCGCCGCCTTTGCGGAATTTTCTCCTCTTCGTCTTGAAGAGCCTTTGGCGCGTTGGACAACGTTGCGTGTGGGTGGTCCGGCGGAGTGGTTTTTTGAGCCCAGACGCCCCGAAGATTTGGCTGCATTATTGACTGCCTTACACAAGGCTCAAATTCCCTTTCGTCTTTTGGGGGGTGGAGCCAACGTTTTAGCGCCGGACGCTGGGGTGCGCGGTGCCGTTATTCATACAGGCGCGTTACGACGTATATTTCTGGAAGGGACCGCTTTACGTTGTTGGCCCGGCGCCACGATCCAGCAGACGGTGCGCGCGGCCGCAGGGAACGGTCTTCATGGTTTAGAGTTATTGATGGGGGTACCCGGTCATATTGGTGGAGCGCTTGCCATGAACGCGGGGTCCGCGGACTTCGGCATCTGGGACGTCGTAGAAGAGGTCACCGTTTGGGAGCCTGAGGGTCCCTGGAAGGCACGCGCAAGAGCGGACTTTGACCCACAATATCGGAATGGGAATTTAGGCCAGGCCGTTTCCTTGGAAATTCTGCTTCGCTTGGAGAAATCCACGAAGGTGGAAGTGAAAATCACGCAAGAAGCCCTCTTGCGGAAAAAGAATCAAACGCAACCGGTAACCCTCTTTTCCGCAGGCTGTGCTTTTAAGAACCCTCTTGGGGAAAGCGCTGGACGTCTTTTGGATCAAGCGGGCATGAAAGGGGTTTCCGTGGGGCGGGCGTCGGTGTCCACATTGCACGCAAACTTTGTCGTTACGGAGCCCGGTGCAACGTCGGCCGACGTTTTGACGCTTCTTGAAAAAATGGCCTCGGCCGTTTTGGAGTACGCGGGCATCACTCTAGAGAGGGAACTCGTTGTCTGGTAAGACCGTTTCGTTTGTAAACGCGCGCCGTTAGAATCCTATTTCCGCGCGGCCACAGTATGGCTGGCGGATTTCAACATGACACTTCCTTTTGAAGCCCAATCTGGCCCGGCTCCGCTCAGCACCCTCCGACACAGTGTGAGCCATCTCATGGCGGATGCCGTTCTCCGTCTTTTCCCGGACGCAAAAGTGGCCATCGGCCCGCCCATTGATCATGGCTTTTACTATGACTTTGAGTTAGCGCGTCCTTTAACGGACGATGACCTGCCGTTGATTGAAGAGAAGATGAGAGAAATCTTGTCGGAGGCGGGAGAGTTCACCCGATCCACATGCAGTCGTGAAGAAGCCGTGACTCGTTTGAAAGAGATGGGACAAAGTTATAAGTTGGAATTGCTGGAGGACATTCCCGAAGGCGAAGAAATTTCTTTTTATGACCATGGAACGTGGTCGGATTTGTGTGAAGGGCCACATATCGAAAAGGCGGCGCAGATTCGCCGAGATGCATTTCGCTTGACGCATGTGGCCGGTGCGTATTGGCGCGGTGATTCCGACAAAACAATGTTGCAGAGAATTTATGGCACGGCGTGGTGGCACAAAAAAGATTTGAAAAAGTACGAGTCTTATTTGGAAGAGGTGAAAAAGAGAGACCATCGAAAAATTGGTCGCGAGCAAGATCTATTTAGTTTGCACCCCGACTTTGGCGCAGGCTTGGTCTTTTGGCATCCAAAGCTTGGACACGTCCGTCGGCAGTTGGAGCAGTGGTGGTGGGATTTGCACCAAGCGCGTGGTTACTGGCCGGTCTATACCCCGCATATCGCTGGTGAGCCGGTTTTTCGCCAGTCTGGGCATCTGCAGAATTACGCCGACATGATTTGGCCCTCTATGGATGTAGACGGTCGTCCACACCGCATGAAGCCCATGAACTGTCCTGGGCACGTCACCATTTTCAATTCTCGGCGGCATAGCTACAGAGATTTACCTCGACGTTTTGCTGAATTAGGTACGGTCTACCGTTATGAGCCAAGCGGTACTTTGCACGGCATGCTTCGCGTGCGGGGTTTTACTCAGGATGATGCGCATATTTTTTGTACTCCAGCTCAGCTTGAAGATGAATTGGTCGATGTCTTGAGTTTAGTGGACACCATTTTGACAACCTTTGGGTATGAGTACACTGCGTACTTGGCAACGCGCCCAGAGAAATCCTTGGGTACGGATGAAGTTTGGGGCCATGCCACGGACGCTTTGAAGGGTGCGGCCGCCCGACGGGAATTGCAGTTAGAGGACGATCCAGGTGGGGGCGTTTTTTACGGTCCAAAGATTGACTTCAAATTGCGGGATGCTTTGGGCAGAGAGTGGCAAGGGCCAACCGTTCAAGTGGATTTCAACTTGCCGGAGCGCTTTGACCTTGAATTCAATGATGCGGATAACGCGCTCAAGCGTCCCGTTATGGTGCACCGTGCCATCTTCGGTTCTCTCGAGCGTTTTGTGGGCGGCTTGATTGAGCATTTCGCAGGTTGGTTCCCTCTTTGGATTTGCCCAATTCCGGTGGCCGTCTTGCCAATTACGGATGACCAAAAAGATGCTGCAAAAGAATTGCATCAGGAACTTCTTGCAGCGGGTTGGAATGCTGAGCTGCGCACTGAGGGGCCATTGCGTCGTCGGGTGCGGGATGCTGAGTTGGACAAGATTCCATACATGGCCGTCTTAGGCGGAAGAGAGGTTGAGGAGGGTGCTGTGAATTTACGGGTGCATGGCCAAAAGGAGCAACGCACTATGTCGCATGCAGAATTCTTCCAGATGCTTCAGGAGAAAAAACACACGAAGTCTTTGGAGTATTAAGACAGGTGTCTTTACTTGCTGAAAAGAACGTTTTCATTACTGGAGCTAGTTCCGGGATTGGCGAAGCTTGCGCGCGTTCATTCGCTAAAGAAGGCGCCCATCTGTGGCTTTGTGCCCGCCGCCTCGATCGCTTGAATACTTTAGCGGAAGACTTGAAGGCAAAGTTTGATGCCAAGGTGCAAACGTTTGCCTTGGATGTTCGAGATGCAAAGGCAGTTTCGGAAGCCTGCGCCACGCTTCCTTGCGTGGATGTCCTCCTGAATAACGCCGGATTGTCTCGCGGTCTGGTCTCTGTGGAGGAAGGACTTCTTTCGGACTGGGATGAAATGATTGAAACGAATGTGAAAGGGCTGCTCCACGTCTCCCGTGCAGTTCTTCCCGCCATGGTGAAGGCCGGAGAGGGGCACGTAATTCATATTGGATCTATCGCGGGTAGAGAGGTCTATCCCGGTGGGGCTGTTTATTGCGGGACAAAGTACGCTGTAAAAGCCATCGCCGAAGGTATGCGCATGGACCTTTGCGGAACTGGAGTTCGAGTTTCCTGTGTGGACCCTGGGCTTGTGAATACGGAGTTCTCCCGCGTCCGGTTTCACGGAGATCAGACCAAGGCTGACGTCGCTTATCAGGGGATGACTCCTCTATCAGGAGAGGATGTCGCTGAGTCGGTGCTTTGGGTAGCAAGCCGTCCGCCCCACATCAACGTGGGAGATTTACTCCTCCTCCCCACAGATCAGGCCTCTGCGCAGAGAGTTCACCGCCGCCTTTCCTGATTCTTTCTGACTTTTTTTCTGAAAAAAGTGGGTTTAAGAGGGGTTTTGAGCCTTATTTTTTAGTTTTCCCCATGTTTTCATAAAAGGGGGGAACTTGACGGCTTCGGGTCGCCGATAAAAAAGTACGCCTGGCCTATTCGGGTTAGGTTGTTCGAATCGAACTCTTGAGAAAAAAACATGTCTAAAAACCTTTACTGGTTCGCCTTTGGAATCGCTGTCATCAGTGGTTTAGCTGGGGCTTCTTTTGGTCCGGAAATTGCCGGAATCGCTAACTTCCTTCTCATCGGTGCAGGCGCCTGGATAGGGTGGACCTGTGTCCGTAGTTCACAAGCCAAAGACTACGCCATTGGTGCAGCTGCATTGGTGTTCTTGAATCACTCCGGTTGGGGTGATGCAGGATCAACTCTTGCCGCACTTCCATGGATAGGTACTCAGGTTGCTGCAATGTTCGGCAACTTGGTGAACTTGGTTCTTGTCATTGCCGCCGTTGGTATGTTGAAGAATCTGACGGATACCGCGCAAGAAAGCGCAACTTCCGCAGCTTAGCATCGGAAAAATAGAGAGGGCGGTACTTCGGTACCGCCCTCTTTTTTTTAAACTATGCCCATGTCCAAACCCCACCCCACCTTGGAATGGCTTCACGTGTGTGACTATGCTTTTCGTGATGAGCAAGGAAAGCTTTGCATGATAGGCCTTTTTGATTCCATGCAGTCTGCACAACTTCCTGGGCGACTCCCTGTATTTTCGGTCGCCATTGGGTTGACCGATGGACAAGGAGATTATGAAGTTGGGTTGAATATAGTCTCACCAAGTGGGAAGGTCGTTCGTTTGAAATTGCCCCCGGTTCGGCTTCAGTCAAAGCTGGCCAAGGTGCGAGCCGTGGTTCGGCTAGCCGGACTACCTTTTGAAGAGTTTGGCCGATTTACTTTTCGACTTGAAATTGAAGGCCAACCTCAAGAGTCCCCTGTGCATGTTTTGGAACATGTACAAGCTCAGGGGAATGCCGGTGGGGGCCGTTCTGGCGCTGCATCCGTTCCAGGATTTCCACCTCCCCCCGATTTCCAGGGGAATTGATTTAGAAGTAAATCCCTTTTTGGGCTAAGGCATACAGCCATGGGCCAAGACCCCGAAAAAGGATCTGTTGGTGACAGGCTTGTTCTTGGCGAGCTCGCTCTAAATGGCCCACGGTATCATCGGTTGCAATCACCCAGCATCCATCAGTTGTACTTTTTAACTGTTTGCACGCCCGACTTCGTGCAAGTTTCCACATACTGGCATCCTCTGTTTTAGGGGAAACCTCGGGCAAGTAGGAGAAGACGCCTTCTTGGAAAAGGTCCTCGAGTTGAAGAACCTTTCGTGCATAATCCACCACGATAGGGTCAATATTTGAAACAATGACGATGGCCGTTTGGGGACGTGTCAACGCCTTTCGTAAGAGGGTGACCATGTGTGGGTCAAGGCGCAGGAATCCGCACCACGCCTGCTGGAATGCCTGGAAATCCGGTGGAATGAGTCGGAGCTCGTTGCGAAGAGAGTCAAAAAATTCTTTCGACGTCAAATCCCCCGCTTCGAAACTTGGCCGAAGAAGATTAATTTTCCCCTTCGCTTCTTCAGTCAATTCTACACCGAAAGCAGCACGGTAAGCGTCGGCGAACCAAGTGTAGTCAAAATGACAAATGACCCGGCCAAAATCCATGAGAAGGGCAACAGGACCCTCGTGGATATTTTTGGCAACAATAGCGTCTGGTCCTTGAAGGACAACTTGCTTCCCTGTCGGGGATACTCTCAGGAGACATGCGGTCGCTTCTTGGAGGGGAGGGGAT
>JAPKBM010000051.1 GCA_026421205.1 Planctomycetota bacterium | reverse complement strand
TCCCAGCAAGCTGCTTTTAGGGATGGGTTTGCAAGCAGTGCAGAAGGGTGGGCGGTGCCGAGCAGGTGGCCTGTCGAAGTCGTTTGAATTTCCCCTCGACCAAGGCTAGCCGATGGGGTTTTCTGGCAAAGAATGGTGAGTTCCGGCCGGATTTCTTGGATCAACGCCTGAACCGCTTCGGTACCAGGGCCCGCCTGAAGGAGCTGTACTACTTTCATTGAAAGCCCCATACCCTTTTCCACAATCGTTTGAAGGAGCTGGTCTTCTTCTGCCGAGAAAGGCGTGGGCTGGGTAATCCCTGGGTGGATGGCGCAAAAAAGCACTCTTGTACCGGAAGAGTTTGGTGTTGAGGTACGACGGGTCAATGAAGCGCGGGGGACGAGCGAGATGCCCATGGCCTGCAGGTCTTCCAGGAGCAGAGCTGTGCCAGCGAGTGCGTGTTGCGGGGGATAGGGTGGTTGCCCCATGCGCCCATTGTGCAACGGCGGTGCCGGACCTCAAGATTGCGTTTTCCTCTTGGGGGTATTATCATTGCACGGCTCAAAACGCGGAATGGCTCGTCGAAAAAAAGAACTTCTGGAACTCCTGCACTCTCAAGAGAAATCTGAGAGTCATCTTCCTCGTAAAGAAGTTCAAGTCACGACTCCCGCACCCTCTGTTCCTTCTCAAACCCAGCCCCCGCGCGGTTCTTCGCCAAGAGCATCTTTTCCGAAAGGGCTTTGGCTGATTCCCGGCTCTTTTCTACTCCTAGTCCTATTGTGGGCATTGGGGAGAGTACTCGCTTTGCAAATTGGTGGTGATTCGGAGGATTCTTCATTTCCTGTGGCTGAGGCCACCTCGGATTCCCCGCCTCCGCCATCTTCCGTGACAGCCCCTCCTATTCATGAGGTTGCTTCCGCACCTGTGGTTGCCGTTCCTTTTGCCATCTTGGCAATCACCTATGGTGAAACAAAAAAGGACTTGGCCATTCGCACTGCCGTTCAGCTAAAGGAATTAGGCTTTTCTTCTGTCGTTGCTCTAGCAACGCCATCTCCATCCAACCCAAAGCATTTTGAGATTTGGATTGGAGAGCAAAAAAGTGCGGTGGCCCTTCAAGCTCTTTTGAAACGTGTTCAGCAAACAGAGCTCCCGGATCGAAAAGGAACAAAACCCTTCCAAACCGCCTATATTAGTAGGCGAACGAGATATACTCCATAAACCATGTCCATCCATAAGTCCCTCTACATTGGTGGCGCGCTTGCCTCAAGCCGCTCCGTCTATACCCGTCGTGAGCGCATTGAAAAGCTCATGGGAAAAGGTGATTTCGAAGAAGGCCAGTCAGTTTATGGTCTTCCTAAGGTACGTACACAGCACACTGTCCTTTCTACAAAGCAGTTAAAGGCTTTGAATGCGGCTCGTACGGAAGAGGAAACCGCTGTGGAGGCGGATGCCAGCGAAGGCACTAACGAGTAGTTCGCTCCCTCCGGTCTTTTTGGATGAGATTTTTCTCTCTTTGCAGGGAGAGGGAGCCGACGTCGGCCGACCTCACCTTTTTCTTCGTCTAGCCGGATGCCCTCTACGCTGTCATTATTGCGATACGCCGCAGTCTTGGAAGCGCCGGAGTACGTTTTCTTTACGGATGCGGTCGGAAATGCAGGAATTTCCCAACCCTTTGCCGTATGAGCAGCTGTCTGAGTTGCTGGAGAAAGTGGCACGAAGTTATGGGATGACTGCGGACTCTTTGACTCTTTCGGTCACGGGCGGAGAGCCTCTAGAACAGCCTGATTTTCTGAAGTCTTGGCTTCCTCAGTGGAAAGGAAAGGTGCTCTTGGAGACTGCAGGGATTTTCCCGGAGACACTTCCTGAAATTCTTCCTGTTTTGCACACCTTTTCCATGGATTGGAAACTTTCGGGTACTTTGCGGAAAGGCCAAGGGTACGTCAATCCCCAGGCCTGTTTACGAGAATGGGACCGGGCGAATCCACGTCCGCAGGCAACCGTGAAAATTGTGATTCCCCCAGATTTCCAAGGAGAGGAAGTGCGCGAGGTCTTGCAGTGGTTGTCTACCTTGAAAACACGCCCTACGGTATTCTTACAGCCAACCACGCCGACGCCTGCCATGGGTGCACCGGACCCAGAATCTCTTCTGGCTTTGGCTTTAGAGATGCATTCATATTGGCCCGAGTTGCGCGTCCTGCCACAAACCCACCCTCTCTTGCAATTACGATGAGTGACTCAGAAATACGTCCGCGGCCGCAAGTGGCCATTGTGGGCCGCCCCAATGTAGGCAAGTCGTCCTTGTTCAACCGAATCCTCGGAGAGCGACGCGCCATTGTGGAAGCAACCGCTGGAGTTACTCGAGACCGTTTGATCATGCCTGTGGATTTGCCGGAGAATGATTTGCGGTTTGATTTAATGGACACCGGTGGGATTGGCATCGTGGATAACCATGATTTGGAAGAGTCCGTGGAGTATCAAGTGAAGGCCGGCTTGGTTGGTGCCGAGGTCGTTTTGTTTTTGGTGGATGCGCGGGAAGGGGTCACGTTGTTGGATGAACATGTTGCGCGTTTGTTGCGACATGGAAACCATAAAGTAATCCTTTTCGCAAATAAGTGCGAAACTAGGGAGGCAGAAGCCAATTTGACTGAGTTCTCTTCTTTGGGCTTTGACTTTGCTCAACCGCTTTCCGCGCAGGAAGGCCGAGGTATGGATGATTTGTTTCATGCATTGGAAGGCGTGCTTCCATCGGCTGACGGCATTCCGCCGGCCAACGAAGATGGCCCGATGCACTTGGCAATTGTGGGCCGTCGGAATGCGGGCAAGTCGTCTTTCGTCAATGCGTTGACTGGAGAAGAGCGCGTGATTGTGAGTGAAATTGCGGGCACCACGCGGGATGCGGTAGACGTTCGATTTGAATGGGAAGACCGCCCCCTTATTCTGGTGGATACGGCGGGGGTTCACCGGCGTGCGAAGGTTCAAAGTGCTATTGAATACTTTTCACTCACGCGAAGTGACCAGGCCACACGACGCTCTGACGTTGTCTTGCTCTTCTTGGACCTGACACAGACCATTTCGCGGCTTGATCAGGAGCTGGCGCGCACTGTGCAAGACCGATACAAGCCTGTGGTCGTGGTTGGTACAAAGGCGGACCTTGTTCCAGATATGGAACTCCAGGATTTCAAGGACTTGGTGGGGCATAAACTTCCTCATTTGCGAGGTTCTCCAGTGGTGATGTTGAGTAATGTGACGAAGAAGGGCATGGATTTGGTCTTACGTCACGCGTTTTCTTTGCGGGAGGAGTCCGAAGTCATGGTCGGTACTGGAGAACTCAATCGCAGCGTAAAATCTGCTTTCCAACGTTTGCGTTTTCGAGGCCGAAGCGAAAAACCGAAGGTTTTTTATGCTACGCAGCTTGGCGTGGCTCCTCCTTCTTTCCTTTGCTTTGTGAATCGTAAGGGCCTTTTTGACAAAGAAGCAGTGCGGACCCTTTCTCGTGATTTGCGTCGAACTTTGAAGTTTGAGCATGTACCGATTCGCCTTGTTCTGCGGGAACGGACGCGCAGCCCAAGTAAAAGAGATTAGAATCCTCATGATGAAGTGTTCTTCCTTCCTTGTTCTTGCCCTTCTAAGTAGCTTGGGTTGCGGCATGTTTGGTCAAGAGATTGCGGAGAAGTGGGTTTCTGGCCGTTTGGCTGATGTACCCCCGCTGCGTGATTTATTGACAGAATGTGAATGGGCATTCCTGCAAGCGAGCTTTCCTCCAGGTGATGCCGACTTTGGAACGCTTTCCGTTATGTCGGGTTGGGATGTACAAACGCATCCATTTTCTGGCGTTGGAATCCGTTCGCAAGCTCTCGTGGAATTAGAAGCTGAGAAGGAGACGGGGCGAACTTTAATTCGGGTCCGTGTACGTCGGCAGAAAAATACGGAAGTGCAATCAACCTTGGACCTTGGAAAGGCACGGTGGAAGGATATCTCAGATGATCTGACGCGTGCCCAAATATTGATGGCACATGTCGTTTCAAGAGTGAGGCCTGGGTCGAATCAGGGGGAAACCTTTTCTCCACGCGCGTGGTCTCCTACGGAATAATCACGTGGCAAGCTCTTGGCAGATTTCAAAAAGGGGTGCAGTTTGCGCCGTTTGTGATCATTCTTTTACGGAAGGAGATGCACTTTTTTCATTGCTCCGCTTCGCAGGGAAAGATTTAACACGCGGGGATTACTGCCGTCTATGTTTCGATGACAGAGACACGGAGAACGACGTAGTCTTTTGGCGTACTACGCATCAAGAGAAGAAGGGGGGCATGAAGCTTGACTTCGATTTGATTCTTGGCCTGTTAGAGCCGCTCACTGCCGACGCTCGCGAAAGCCGTCGAGATCTAGCGTTTATGTTGGCACTTTTATTAGTGCGGCATCGGAGGTTGAAGTTGATTGGGGTCCGTCGGCAGAATGAGTTGGAGTTTTTGGAGTTGCGCAAGGTCCGGGCAACAAAGACTTTTGAGGTGGAAGTCCGGGAATTAGATGCCGAGCGTCGTTCCCGCTTGACGAATGTGTTCTCCGACCTCATGGACCCGACGCTGGAGGTGGGGGTTGAGTCGTTGCTGGAGGAGCCAGAGGGGGAGGAGCCTACGAAATAGCCCTTTTTCGCGAGAAATCTGAAATCTAAAAAAAATCCCGCTTTTGCCGGGATTTTTTTCTTGCCATGGCGGAAAGCGGTGTAAAGATAGGTATGTGGGGCAAATGATTAGGTAAAAACAATGCCCTGAACAGGAAAAAAACATAAAAAGTAAGGATGGCAAGCCACACGGGTAATACTGGAATGAGCGTCGACGCAAAGGGTCGCGTCTTTTTGCCACGTCCATTGCAGGACAAGTTCATGGTACGGGTTGGTTCGGCGGCTCCTGATTTGGTCGTTTTTCGTGGGGCAAAGGGTTGTTTGAACCTTTGGCTGAAGGAGGACTTCGAGGCCATGGTTCTGAGGTTGGAGGATTCGAATTTGGCGGACGCGCAATATCACGAGTTGTTGAGGGGGATTTACGACAACAAGTTGGAGCGCGCATGGGATTCGCAGAAACGGATTCTCCTTTCCTTACCCCTGATGGAATACGCCGACCTCACCGATCAAGTCTTGTTCCTAGAGGTCGGAAAGGCCGTGGAGATATGGAACCCAGAGAAGGGGGAGGCGGCTCGCGCAGTTTCCACCAAGAAGATGGAAGACCACGGCACCCTCACCCCGCCGCGAGGGACAGGACGTTTGAGCAATTTGGCCTCGGCTTCAGTCAAGGTGAACCCGGGGGCGAGCGAGGGATCGTGATTCTTTTGGCACCGACTTATCAAAAACCCGAGGGTCCTTCTGGCCCTAGTCGCCACACTCCTGTTTTACTGCAGGAAGTATTGGATGCGCTGCGCCCGGACGAAGGAGGTTTCTTCGTGGATGCAACCGTCGGGGGAGGCGGTCATGCGGAAGCCATTCTTCATGCGTCGGAGTTCACACGTTTATTGGCCATTGATAGAGATTGGGAAGCTCTGCAACGTAGCGAGGAACGACTTGCACCCTTTGGGGATCGGGTGCAGTTTGTTCATGCTCCTTTCTCTGCTTTGGAAAGTGCGATTCCAGCGGAATGGATCGGGAATATCGCAGGGATATTGGCGGATTTTGGCCTCTCTTCCGATCAGATTGAGGACAGGGAGCGCGGGTTTTCTTTTCAAGTGGATGGTCCCCTGGATATGCGGATGGATGCAACCCGACAAAAGCTGAGTGCTGCAAAGTTGCTTGCTGAGTCATCGGAAGATCAGTTGGAGAAATGGCTACGGGAGTTTGGCGAGGAGCGCTTCAGTCGGAGGATTGCTCACGCGATTGTTTATCAAAGACGTTTTGGGAATTTGCTGAGGACTTCGCAGTTGGCCGACCTCGTGGAGCGCACCATTCCGCGTGGGAGACAGGGGATTCACCCCGCCACACGAACTTTTCAGGGCATCCGCATTGCCGTCAACCGAGAGTTAGATGAAATCAGCGCATTACTTGAAGCGGCGCCACGCATTCTTGCCGCCGCCGGCACCTTAGCCTGCATGAGCTTCCATTCTCTGGAGGACCGAATCGTGAAGCGGTCGTTTCGCAATGACTGCCGCAGCAAGGATTTTCAGGATGTGCTTCCGAAAGGCGTCACAGCAAAGCCCGCAGAAATTCGGCGGAACCCTCGCTCCAGAAGTGCTCGCCTGCGTGCAATTCGGAGGTCCGCCTCGTGAACGCACTTCCTCCTCTCCTTGCATTTTTCGCCCTTGCGGAATTAGTGGTTGGAGTGGGCCTGCGGAATGAGGCCTTGGCAGCTCGGGGGCGCGCCGAAGTATTCCGTCGGCAGTCCCTGGTTTCCAGTGAGAAAGCCCTGGAATATTCTCACTTGTCGCGGACGCTCTGTTCGCCCTACCGACTTCAAGAGCGTTTGGAGTGGAAACGGGCCTACGAGAATGTGAACATATCTGTGCTTTGATGCACAGGCTCAGTCCGCTCCGCCCTTCCATCATTTTGATGCCCTTGGGGCTTCTTTATGCTGTGATTTTTGGGCGCATGGTTCAACTGCATTCCGCAGATCGTTCTACCATTCTCGAAGACCGTTTTGAGAGTCGGACGCCCCTGCGCGCTGCTCGCGCCCAGATTTTGGATACGTCGGGAATTGTCTTGGCCGAAGATCGCCCTGTTTGGTATTTGCGTCTTGACGAGCCTGCGAAAGATCGCCGTTTTTTTGCACCGTCGGCGACCTTAGAAAGGAATGCAAAAGAAATAGCATTGCTCGCTTCTCTGACTCATATTCCAGCGTTGCGGTTGCAAGAGACCTTGTTGAATCCGAAAAAAACCTATGCGCGGTTTGCCGTGAACTTGAATTCAACAGAAGTGGACCGTCTTCGCTTGGCATTGCGGTCTCTTTCGGGCACAGGTTTGCGTTTAGAGAGGAGTTGGGAACGTGTTTACCCACAAGGAAGAGCTCTGTCTCATTTGATTGGTTTTTTGAAAACGGAGGAAGGGTCCCGCTCCGGCGTCATGGGTTTAGAGCGCTCTCTCGAAAGTCAATTGTTGGGTTCCGATGGCGAAAGGGGGTCACTTCGGGTCACCGGGAAATATGGCGCTAATCCTGCAAAAACCTTTGTCTCTCCCAACGAGGCAAGTCCTATCGTGACCACTTTGGACGCTAGGCTTGCCTCGATGATGCAAGAAGAATTGCGGCAACTTCAAGAAGTGCACAATCCAGATTGGATTGCGTGCGTCGTCGTGGAGGTGAATACGGGGAACTTAATTGCTGTCGGCGGGCTCCCCGACTTTGACCCGAATCACCCTGGTGATGGACTTAAGAGAGATGCCGACGGGAATTTATTAGGCCACGCCCTTCCGGCTTTGTGGGCGATTGAACCAGGAAGCACTTGCAAGCCATTTGTGGTGGGCCGCGCTCTGGACACAGGAGCTGTGAAAAAGACGGATACGTTTTCTAATTATGGAGGGAGTTGGAATATTCGAAAGCCACCGATCCGGAATGCTCGAGGTGTTCCGAATGAACGCATGACTCCACGGGAAATCCTGGTGTGGTCTTCCAATATTTGTGCAGGCCAAGTGGGCTTGAAACTGGGGAAGGAGGGACTTCAAAGTTTATTCGCGGACTTTGGGTTTTGGGATGAACTTGGTTGGATTGGTCCAGAACCTTTTTTAGGATTTCAGCCCAAAGGGAATCAGTGGGATGGTTCACTCGGCAGAGTTTGGACAATTCCTTCTGTTTCAATGGGACATCAATTGAGTTTGACGCCACTGCGATTAGCCTGTGCTTTTTCTTCCTTGATTAACGGGGGCTGGCGCATCGATCCTCATTTGATTCAACAAAAACGTAATCAGCCTAAAGTCCGTATTTTGTCTGAGGATACGTCCGCTTTTCTTCGAGATGCCTTAGCCGGCATGGTGGAGGCCGAGCATCGTCACTGGCTCCCAAAATTTGAGGGTTTTCGTTGGGGCGGGAAAAGTGGCACGGTGCAGAAAACGCATGAAGAGGGGTATACCTCGCTATTTTCTGCCTTTGGCCCTCTGGAAAACCCAGAGGTTCTCGTACTTGTGGTGGCGGAAAATCCGAAAGGCAAAGAAGTCTATGGCTCCAAGGTCTCTGCCCCTGCGGCAGCTAGGATTCTGTATCACGCCATCCAATTGCGCGATTTGAAGAACGGGCCCTTGGAACTAGATTCTTCGCCGGTTAGAGTAGAGAAGCCATAACGATGCGTCTTTCTGAATTCACACAAGTTTGGGCTTCATGGGGAAGCCCGTCTGATTCTTGGAAAGGTGAAGATGTGCATTTGCGTCGCGCTTGTTTCGACTCACGGAAAGTACAACGAGGAGATCTTTTTTGTGCGTTGCCTGGATTGCAACATAATGGGGATATGTTTCTTGCAGAGGCGCTTCGAAAGGGGGCATGCGCGGTGATGCGTACCGGAGCGCCACAAGTGCTGGAAGTTCCTGAGTTCTTGATTGATTTGCAAAGTGATCCGGCAGAAGCTGCGGGTTGGGCCGCACATTTCCTTGCGGGGAAGCCATCGGAAGAAATGATGGTTGTTGCCGTCACCGGAACGAATGGTAAAACAACCTTGGTTCATCTGTTAGAGCAGGCAATGACACAATGCGGGATTCCATCGGCGCGTTCGGGAACCTTAGGGTTGTCCTATCAAGGAGAAGAGAGGTCTACGCCAAATACAACGCCAGCGGCGGATGTATTGCATTCATGGCTCGCCGACATTCGTGCACAAGGTGCAAAGGCTCTTGTTCTTGAGGCATCTTCGCATGGCTTGGATCAAAAACGCTTGGCCGGGCTTCCAGTAGATTTAGTAGGCTGGACCAATTTAACGCAAGATCATTTGGACTATCATCATTCCATGGAAGAATACGCAAAAGCGAAAGCACGCCTTGTGCACTCGTTGCCCGCAGAGGGTCATGCTTTTCTTCCTTTTAATCATGCGCTCGTGCACGGCGCTTGCCGAGGAGCACGTTGCGGCATGTCTTCCTGGAGTTTAGATTCTTCCGACGCAGACTTAAGAGGTCAGTTCTCAGTTGTGAAAGCGGGTGGTTTACAGCTTTTGATTGAAGGGGAATGGGGGAACGCGGAAATCATGAGCCCCATGGTGGGCAAACATAACGCGGCAAATTTACTCCTTGCGTTCGGATTGATGCGCGCATCGGGAGCATCAGCTGAAGAGGCCGCGCGTGCTTTGGGTGCATTGCAGGGGGCTCCAGGGCGGTTGGAGGAGGTTGCCCCAGAGTCACATTGGCATTTGTTCGTGGACTACGCGCATACACCTGATGCGCTATCCCATGCAGTAGATGCATTACGCGAGGTCTATCCGGAGTCCAAAATTGGTGTTGTGTTTGGTGCAGGGGGAGACCGAGATCAAGAGAAACGTCCTCTGATGGGAGAGGCCGTGGCAACGCGTGCGGATTGGTGTGTGATTACCAGTGACAACCCTCGCACAGAGAACCCATCAAATATTGTGGACGCCGTTGCTCAAGGCGCACGGTTCGGTTCCGCTGATGTCTCTACTTGTACAGACCGTCGCGCTGCAATTCAGATGGGTTTGAATCGTTTGCGCCCAGGAGACGTCCTATTGTTGGCTGGCAAAGGCCATGAGCCTTACCAAGAAATTCATGGGGTTCGTGAACCTTTTGATGATCGTATTGAGTTGGCGGAGGCGGCGCGATGCCAGTAATTACCTTTTCTCAACTGATGCAGTGGACTCCCGGCATGTTGTCCTCCGACGCCCCGCAATCACCTTCTTTTGCAGGGGTTCAAATCGATAGCAGAAAGGTTCAACCTGGGGATTTGTTCTTTGCATTGCCCGGAACTCTTTCAGACGGTCATCAATTTCTGACCCATGCGCAGGAGGCGGGGGCGGTGGCAGCAGTCGTTCAAAAGGGCTTTACACTCCCTCATGACCTCCCCAACACTTTCCCACTCTGGATTGTGGAGGACTCTTTGCAGACGTTAGAAAGCCTTGCGAGGGGTTGGCTGAAACACTTGTCACCGACCGTGATTGGCATTACCGGAAGTCTCGGTAAGACAACGGCAAAGGAGTTTTTAGCACATTTTCTTCGTGCAGATGGGGCACGGGTTTCGGCCTCCCCCGCTTCATATAATTCAGAGACAGGGCTGCCGTTGTCTATTTTGTCGGCGCAGTTCCCGTGTGATTTTTTAGTATTGGAGTTTGGCGTTAACGCTATCGGGGAAATGGAGGATCGTTTGCAAGTCTGTCAACCAGAGCATGCTTGGCTCACCACGGTTTCCCCCGTGCACCTAGAAGGCATGCACTCCGTGGAAGCGATTTACGCTGAAAAAAAGAAACTGTTGGCGGCTGCTTCCGGCCACACCTTAGAAGAGCAAGCTATTTTCCAAAATGGCGGAGCTCAAATATTAAATTCCGAATCGGGTGCTTGGCGAATCAATGTCCATCCTGTCGGCGAACTCTTTATTCCAGTTTTGGCACAGCATGAGGCTGAGTTGGTGGCGTCAGCAGTTTTCCTCGCTCATGCCTTAGGCATTTCTGGCACAGCTCTTCGGGAGAGAACAGCTTCTTTGCCATCTCTTCGTGGGCGTTTAGAACTTCATGTGCTGGATCAAATTACGGTTTTAGATGACGCTTACAACGCCAGCCCTGCAGCAATGAAGGCGGCTTTTCTGACTTTGCAGAGTCTCCCGCAAACGGGTCGCCGCGTTGCCGTTTTGGGGGAGATGCATGAGTTAGGCGCTTCCTCTCAAGCCCTTCATAAGCAGGTCGGAGAGGACTTGTTTGACTTGGGCATTCCACTTTTGTTTGCGTTAGTCACAGCCGGTCAATGGATGTCTGAAGCCTTTC
>JAPKBM010000092.1 GCA_026421205.1 Planctomycetota bacterium | reverse complement strand
GCTTTTGGTGAAGTGAAAATTATTTGTGCTTTCGTGACTTTTTCAGCAGACCCTACTGTAAATTGCATAGTGTGAGATTATATTGGAGTTGATCTAATCTGCACATTTAACCCGGAACCCTCGTCTTTTTGATTCAGAATTCTTGAAACATGGGAAAACTTACTATTGCCGCTAAGGTCGTCCAAACCCTTGTTCGGGTAGGCGTTCATCGAATTCACGGGGTGGTTGGTGACTCCCTCAACGGTATTGTTGAAGAAATTCGTTGCACAGATGGAATTGATTGGATTTCATATCGTCATGAGGAGGCCGCCGCTTTTGCTGCCGGGGCCGAAGCCCAGCTAACAGGAAAGCTAGCTGTTTGTGCAGGAAGCTGTGGCCCTGGAAACCTGCACCTCATCAATGGCCTTTATGATGCCAATCGCAGTATGGCTCCTGTCTTGGCGATTGCAGCACATATTCCCAGCAGTGAAGTGGGAACTGGATATTTCCAAGAAACCCATCCAGATCGTCTTTTTGTAGAATGTAGCCACTACTGCGAATTAATTTCTTCAGCACGCCAGATGCCACGGGTACTGCATATCGCAATGCAACATGCAGTCAGCAAACAGGGTGTTGCGGTCATTGTCCTTTCGGGTGATGTAGCTATGGAATTGGTACAGGATGAACCGCGCTCCCATGGCATGACCTTGATTTGTCCGGCAGTTCGCCCTTCAGAACCTGACTTGCAAACCCTAGCGAACATGCTGAATTCGGCAGAGAAAGTAACCTTACTCTGTGGCAATGGTTGCGCGGGAGCACATGATGAGCTTATTCAGTTAGGCGAGCGCCTTAAGTCTCCCATGGTGCATTCCCTGCGAGGCAAAGAACATGTTGAGTATGACAATCCTTACGATGTGGGCATGACGGGCTTGATTGGCTTTCCATCTGGCTATCGGGCAATCGAGAACTGTGATTTATTGCTGATGTTAGGATGCGACTTTCCGTATAAAGACTGGTATCCGCAAAAGGCAAAAATTGCCCAGGTGGATATTCGCGTTGAACGACTTGGTCAGAGGTGTCGTCTGGATTTAGGATTGGTCGGAGATGTTCTACAAACGATCGAGGCACTATTGCCGATGATTGAAACCAAATCTAATGCAGCCTTCCTAGAAGACTGCCTTGTCTACTATCGGAAGACCCGTAAAGAACTGGACTCTCATGCCAGAGGTGTTGCAGGGGAACAACCAATCTATCCCGAATATCTGGCTACGGTTGTGAGTGAACTCGCTACTGACGATGCCATCTTTACCTGTGATGTTGGTTCACCCACTGTTTGGGCAGCCCGTTATCTGAAAATGACCAAGGAGCGAAGGTTGCTGGGATCCTTCAACCACGGCTCGATGGCCAATGCGATGCCCCAAGCCATTGGAGCACAAATTCAATTTCCAAACCGCCAAGTGATTTCCCTCTCTGGAGATGGAGGATTCACCATGATGATGGGAGATTTATTAACGATTACTCAGCACAACTTGCCCGTTAAAGTCGTCATTTTTAACAATGGCATTTTAGGTTTTGTGGCGATGGAAATGAAAGTCTCTGGCTTCCCTTTATACGGGGTAGACCTGAAAAATCCCAACTTTGCAAAAATGGCCGAGGCCATAGGTATTTTAGGCATTCGTGTGGAAGACCCTGCCGAGGTTAAGCCGGCTATAAAAAAAGCATTGGAGCAGAATGGTCCTGTCCTTCTCGATGTTTTGGTCAATCCAAGTGAACTGTCACTGCCTCCAAAGATCGAACTGAATCAGGCCTGGGGTTTCAGCATGTATATGCTGAAAGAAACCCTTTCAGGTCACGGCGACGAAGTGGTTCAGACAATTCAAACAAACTTTCTCAACAAACTGAAAAAAAATAAAAAGTAAAACGGACTCGTCTTTAATGTGGTGCTGAGTCGCAGCAGGTTGCGCAGGGTCGGCTCGTTGCGCCCGCTTAACCAGTTGGAGACGGCAACCTCGTCCTTGTGGCCACCACCAAGGCGGCGGGCAACATCTGCGGGGTTGAGTCGTTCGCGGATCAAAATGTTTCGCAGTCGGCGGGCAAATGGTTGGGTCATGGGATTCCGTCGGATGGTGAGGCACGTTCTAGCCAGCCACGGATTGGAGGGCAGAGCCGATTTGACCGCTCAGAATCGCCGCTGCACAACGGAAAATGGTTGACCTTGTGGGTGTTGGGATTCATGTCAAAAGGCTCGCTAGATGGGTTAAAATCGCCGACATGGCCACGACTTG
>JAPKBM010000015.1 GCA_026421205.1 Planctomycetota bacterium | reverse complement strand
CGTTGAAAAAGGCTTGCTCTGGGAAGGCTAAGGAAAGTGCAGTGGTGCTTCTCGTAACCGCTTCCACCATATCTAAAGTACGTTGGCGAGAAAGGCAGGCAATTTCCTCTAAACCTTTGGGGCCAAGCGCTGCCATATGAATGCACCCGCGCAATGCGATAAGCGCGTTATTCGTGCAGATATTCGAGGTGGCTTTTTCCCGACGGATGTGCTGCTCACGAGTTTGAAACGTAAGCGTATAAGCCCGACGTCCCTCCGCATCTCTTGATAGACCCACAAGGCGCCCAGGGATTTTCCGCACGTATTTTTGCCGTGTTGCAAAAAAACCAAAAGAAGGTCCGCCAAGCCCGAGGGGGACACCGAGAGATTGGCCATCTCCCACCACAAGGTCAATGCCGGCATGCCCTGGTGAACGCAATAACCCTGTTGCTATGGGATAGAGCGATGCCACAGAAAGAGCACCGTGTGTTTTTGCTTGATGGCACACATCATCCAAGTCCTCAATGACGCCGAGGAAATTAGGTTGTTGCACAAAAACAGCAGCGGTTTGATCATCGACTGAATCACCCCATTGGGTAACTCCATGAACCAAAGGTGCTTCCACAAGTTCAATTTCAAGGTGCTTAAGGTAGGTGTCCAACGTTTCTCTGCTGTGCGGGTGCAGTCCAGCAGAAACCACAATTTTCCTCCGACGCGTTTGTCCGACGGCCATCAGTGCAGCTTCTGCGCAGGCAGACGCGCCGTCGTACATGGATGCATTGGCAACTTCACAGCCGCAAAGTTCAGCAATCATAGACTGAAACTCGTAAATCGCCTGCAGTGTTCCTTGGGAACATTCAGGTTGATAGGGCGTATAAGCAGTGAGGAATTCACTGCGACCAGAAAGGTGGTCCACTAAGGCGGGCCAATCGTGGTCATAAAAACCACCTCCCAGGAAGCAGCCATGGCTCGCAGCCGGGCGGTTTGTGCGCCCCAAGGCATCCATGTGTCGGGTCAGCGCACTTTCACTGAATCCACCTTCAATCTTTAATGGACCGGAAAGCTGAAGCTTTTCTGGAATGGATTCAAAAAGGGCTTGCACCGAAGGTGCTCCAATCGTTTGGAGCATGGTGGCTCGGTCGGCGTCGGAATTCTGAATGTAGGGCATGTGAAGTTAACGTGTTGCAGCAACCAGCTCTTCGTAGGCTTCCACCTTTTTCAAAGAGTCGAGCTCGCCTTGGTTAGAAAGGGTCACTTTGATAAGCCAACCAGCTTCGTGGGGATCTTCTTGGAGAGGCTCCAGGGCGTCGGGCAAGTCTGTGTTGACAGCCACAATTTCACCCGAAACCGGAGCGATGAGGTCGGAAACGGCTTTCACCGATTCCACTTCACCAAAGGCTTCCCCTTTCGATATCGTGGCACCAACTTCAGGTAGGTCAAGGAAAACTAATTCACCGAGCTGTTCAATTGCAAAATCGGTAACGCCGATGGTGGCAGTGTTGCCGTCGAGCTTGGCCCATTCGTGGGAGTCCATGTAAAAACGATCTTCAGGGCGCATGATTAATTTCGGGAACGATGGGGGACAAAGGGGAGACCGACGCGCTCCACAGGGAATTCTTTCCCGCGGGCGCTAACGGTGAGGGTGCCTTCCACACCCATTTGAAGGTAAGCCGTTGCAATGGGCTTCTCTAAAGTTGCGGACCAAACGCCGCTGCAAACCAAGCCGACTTCCACACCGTTGCAGAGGACGGGGTAGCCTTCGCGGGGGACGCGTTTCTCTGCGGTCAGGCCGATGAGTTCCTTGCTGGGCACTTCGGTATTGGCTAGTTTTTGAAGAGCGTCACTGCCGACGAATTCTCTCGTTTTCCAACCTCGCACAGCAAAGCGCAGATTTGCATCAAAAGGAGTGATCTCTTCGTGAATCTCATGACCGTAAAGAGGCAATGCAGCTTCGAGGCGAAGGACATCGCGGGCGCCAAGGCCGACGGGGGAGGCTCCAAGCTTGAGAAGTTGGTTCCAGACAGGGATCGCTTGCTCTGCGTTGACGAATATTTCATAGCCGTGTTCTCCGGTATAGCCCGTTCGTGCGACAAACAACGGACCCCAAGGCGATGATGGGAACGCAAGACCAAGGAAGTCTGGGGCAAGGTCTGCATCTCCGGTGAGTGCCTGGAGAAGAGAAAGGGCAAGGGGACCTTGGAGTGCAAGAATGCCACCGCCATCTTCGGTTTCATCCACGAAAGAAGAATGCGTGATGCGTTCACGGAGGACCTCGGCATCTCGGTGACGATTGGAGGCGTTGACCACCATGAAAAACTCATCTTCGCCGGTGCGATAGGTAATCAAGTCATCCACGATTCCACCCAGTTCATTGAGCAGCATGGTGTAGCGTGCCATGCCAACCGGTTGGTCAGTAACACGTCCGCCAAGGGCGTGGTCCAATTCTTCGGCCACTTGAGGGCCCCGGAGACGAAAGCGAGCCATATGCCCGACGTCAAAAAGACCGGCAACCTTGCGCACTGCTTTGGATTCAGAAAGGATGGATCCATAGTCCAGAGGCATTTCCCAGCCCGCAAATGGAACAATCTTTGCGCCAAGCTTTTGGTGCGCCTCAAGGAGAGGGGTGCGAAGTAAGGTGGTTTGTGGAGTCATGAAACGAAAAAAGGGCACCACGTTGGGTGCCCTGTTTGATTCAGCCGAAGCCGTATTCAGGTTCCGTCCAGTTAAAGTCCTTGGTACCTGAGAGTTTCACGGTAATCCGCTTGCCCCTTCGGTGCTCGGCAAAAAACCGAGTCTCTCCTTTAACCATCATTCGGACGTCTATTTTCTCTTCTTCTAGGGATTGAGTCAATGGAATCTGTGAGAAAGGCCTGAGAGGTTCTAGAGGAGGTGAGTTGACCTGTTCCGCCTGCAGACGTAGAATCTCTGGTTCTTCCCGTGTGGGAAGCCCTAAAAAAATGGCACGTAGATGTGAAGTATCTGGAAAGGAGACCCGAAGCGGTAAGAGTATTGCTCGCCGTGGTTTGCCCAAGAAAAAGGGTGGGGTCGGCCTTAAAACAACAGGACACACCAAGCGGAAGTTCCTTGCGAACATCCAAAAGGTACGCGTTCTTCTCCCCAATGGAACGGTGCGTCGCATGAAGTTGGCAACTTCTGTAATCAAGCGGGGTGAAATCACCGTAAGAATGGACGGAAAAATGAGAACGGTTCCGCTTATGAAGGCATTGCGGGGACGGAATCGCGCCTTTACGAACAAGAAAACAGCCGAATAAAAGAGAAACTTTTTCTTTTTTGCCCGAAAAACCCAAAGAAAAGGGGTTTTTCGGGCTAACTTTTTTTTATAAAGGTCGATGGAAACTTTAAGTAAAGTGTCCTTCTTTAACGAAAGGCACTTTGTTCTCCCCCTAAACTTGTACAAGGAGTTACCTGATGGCAGCTAAGAAAAAAGCAGCGAAGCGTAAAGTGGCTAAGAAAAAAGTCACGAAGCGTAAAGCTACAAAACGTAAAGCGACGAAGCCTAAAGCGACGAAGCGTAAAGTAACGAAGAAAAAGGCCACTAAGAAAAAGGCCACTAAGAAAAAGGCCACTAAGAAAAAGGCCACTAAGAAAAAGGCTGCAAAACGCAAAACCGTCAAGAAAAAGACGGTAAAACGTAAAGCGACCAAGAAAAAGGCCACCAAGCGCAAGGCAACCAAGAAACCGGCCACCAAGCGCAAAGTGACTCGCCGTAAGAAGTAAGGACGATTCCTTGTCTTATTCGGCTGAATTAGGGAATTGCTTCCCTTGACGGCGCCCTAGGTTCCGGGCAGAATAGTCTGTTCGGGGCCTTGCCCTTTTCTCCCTCCTCTTTTTCACTACCCCCCCCTGAGAATTACACATGAATAAGCGCGAACTCATTGAATACGTCTGTGCAGAGCTAGAAACTACAAAAGCTGGCGCAGAAGAAACTGTAAATACCGTCCTCCGTGGCATTCAAACGGGCATCACAAATGATGAAACCGTTTCCATTGCTGGTTTTGGTACTTGGAACACCCGCTACCGTGCAGCACGCGCGGGCCGGAATCCACAAACGGGCGAAACCATTCAGATTAAGGCCAGCACGACCGTTGGCTTCAAGCCCGCAAAGGCTTGGAAAGACGAGCTTAACTAGATTCGTCAACCCTGCACGGCGCTGTTGAGGTGATTGATTTCATCCTGAACAGCGTCGTTGTCTATTTTAGGGAAAAGCACCCCGACTTCCCCGAGGGCAAGATAGGCAGGAAGCGTTTTCGGGGGTTCGTCATTGCCCCATTTGTTTTGCTCGGGCTGGGCGACTGCCCCTAAAGTTTGCCGAAGCTCTTTTGCTGCGGAGGGACAAAAAGGTGCTAAACGTCGGGAAATCAATTCTAAGTAAGCAATGCAGCGTTCGATCGTGGCTGCACAAAGGGAGTGCTCTGCCGGGTCTTCGCTCTTGATTTTTTTCCATGGAGCCATCGAGTCGAAAAATTCATTGAGTGCATCACACGCTTTCATCAATGCTTTCGCACTGGCTTTGAATTCTTGCTGCGCGAGACGTTGACCAACTTCGGCGAAGGCTTCTGTAGCACGCATTAAGTCTTCATGCGTGTCTAATTCTCCGGTGCTTTGTGGCGTTTTCCCCTCAAAGCGCTTTTCTGCAAATTTCAATACTCTGCTGGAAAAGTTGCCGAGCTTGTCAGCTAAAAGGGCGTTATTTGTGGATTGAAAGCCTTCCCAGGTGAATTCACTGTCTGCTGATTCAGGGCCACTAAGAATGAGATGGAATCGAGCAGCATCTGCGCTGTACTTTGAGAAAAAGTCTTCGTTGTTCAAGTGCCAGCCTTCAGAGGTTGAAAACTTTCGACCTTGCAAGTTATAGAATTCATTGGCGGGAACGGACCACGGCAGAACATAGGGGCTTTCGTTTTCCGAATCGCCTTGCCCTAGGAGCATGGATGGAAAGACCACCATGTGGAAAGCAATATTGTCTTTTCCAATGAAATGAGAGAGTTGAGTGTCCGGGGACTGCCACCAAGTCTTCCAGGCGTCAGGTTTGCCTTGTTTCTCTGCCCATTCCATGGTGGCTGAAATATAGCCAATGGGGGCGTCAAACCAAACATAGAGCACTTTGCCCTCTCCACCGGCTAATTCTTCGGGAAGAGGTACGCCCCAAGGCAAGTCCCGCGTGATGGGCCGCGCTTGCATATCTTTGAGCATGGCTTGGACATAGCCGTGTACGTTGGGTTTCCAGGCTGTATGAGGCCGACCCTCGTTTTGGCCGTCGTACCATTTTTGCAGTCCATTTTCCTGAATTTTAGGGAGATCTAAAAACCAGTGCTTCGTGGCTTTTAAGACGGGCTTGGAGCCATCAATCGTGCAAGTGGGGCTCACTAAGTCTTTCGCATCAATCCAAGCACCACAACGAGGACATTCATCACCACGTGCCTTTTCGTGACCGCACTCCGGGCAGCCGCCTTCAAGGTATCGATCCGGCAGGTATCGTTCTAACGCTTCGGAATACCATTGGTCCTCAGTTTTGTCGAAAATTAACCCATTGTTGAGGAGAGTCGTGAAAAAAGTCCGGCTGAGTTCCGCATGCTGGGGGCAGCGTGAGGTGCCCGACCAAATATCGAAGGAAATTTCAAATTTGTCAAAAAGTGCTTTGATTTCCCGACGCCAACCGTCCACATATTCAGCATAACCGAGGCCTTCCTTTTCAGCTTTCAGGGTGATGGCCACACCATGTTCATCAGTGCCGCAAACATACAGCACATCTTCTCCCTTCATGCGCAAATAACGGACGTAGACGTCGGCCGGAAGATAGGCGCCCGCCACGTGGCCGAAATGTATGGGGCCATTGGCGTAGGGGAGTGCCGAAGTAACCAGATGCCGTGTCATGCGCCACAGGATACGGTTGCGGGCCGACTTCTTTTGGCCGTGGTACTCTTTCCGCTCCTAGGATGATTCATGGCATACCAAGAACTCGATTACTTCCGCTTTTCTGAATTACTGAATGAGGAGGAGCTGATGGTGCGTGACCAAGTGCGCGCATTTGTGGATGAAAAAATGATGCCCGGTATTGCCGAGCATTGGGAAAAAGGAACATTTCCAACCGAAATCATTCCACAGATGGGGAAGCTTGGCTTACTTGGTGTCACTATTCCAGAGGAGTGCGGAGGCGCCGGGATGTCCTCAACAATTTACGGGCTGGTTTGTCAGGAAATAGAACGGTGTGATTCCGGCATTCGTTCCTTCGTCAGTGTGCAAACTTCTTTGGTCATGTACCCTATTTTTTCTTACGGCTCTGAGGAGCAGAAAAAATATTGGCTCCCAAAGTTGTCGTCAGGGGAAGCCATCGGCTGTTTTGGACTCACGGAGCCCGACTTCGGCTCCAATCCCGGTGGAATGCGGACCAAGTGTCATCAAGAGGGTGACGAATGGGTCATTAGCGGGCAAAAAATGTGGATTACGAATGGAACGGTTGCCGATGTCTCTTTGGTTTGGGCGCGAGATAATGAAGGGAAAATCCAAGGATTCCTTGTTGAAAAAGGCTGTGAGGGTTTTACTGCTCCGGAACAAATGCATAAATGGTCGTTGCGCTGCTCCGTCACGAGTGAATTAGTGCTAGAGAACGTGCGCGTCCCCGAAGCCAATCGTTTGCCGAAAGTCAGGGGCTTGAAATCCGCATTGGGTTGTTTGACTCAAGCCCGCTATGGCATTGCTTGGGGAGCTGTTGGCGCGGCGCAGGCTTGCTTTGATGAGGTTTTACACTATGTGAAGGAGAGGGAGATCTTTGACAAGCCTTTGGCAGCCTTCCAGATGACGCAGGATAAATTGGCTTGGATGGCCACGGAAATTACGAAGGCGCAGCTATTAGCTTGGCGTTTGGGCCGCATGAAGGATGAAGGCACCATGCACTCTCACCAAGTTTCGATGGCAAAGCGGAACAACGTCAAAGTTGCCTTGGACATTGCTCGTGAATGCCGTACGATTTTGGGCGCGAATGGAATTACGTTGGAATACCAAACGGGCCGCCATGTGTGTAACTTGGAAACGGTGTTGACTTATGAGGGCACGCATGAAATTCACGCTCTAGTCATCGGTGAAGCGGTCACCGGAATTCCTGCATACCGTTCGTAAAGATGTATATCGCCTCGCATATCATTACCTTGTCCCCATTTCATAAATATGAGTACATCCTCCAAGAGTAGAGACACCTTCGCGAATCACGAACTCAACCCTACGGTTGAATTTACTCAAATTCAGTATGAACGGAAACCACTCCTTCTTTCGGATGGGGCTCCAGTTGAAGATCTTTTTAATGCTTGGATTTGGTTGAATAACCCGGATCAATACAATTCATACACGACGCGCGCTTTGGCAGAATTAATTTTAGCCTTGCGAAGAGCTTCTCATGATCCGCAAGTACAAAATGTGGTGCTTACGGCTGTGGGCAATAAGGCTTTTTGCACTGGAGGGGATATTGCCGAATATAGTGAACATTATTCTGGCCGCCCAGACGAATTTCGTCGTCATATGCGCCTTTTTAATGATGGAATTTCTGCGATTTTAGCATGCGACAAGCCGGTCATTAATCGTGTGAATGGCATGCGCATTGGCGGTGGACAAGAACTCGGTATGGCCTGTGATTTCACGGTCGCGGCGGACACCGCACGATTCGGACAGGCTGGCCCCAAGCATGGCTCATCTCCGGTTGGGGGCTCCACGGATTTCCTTCCTGGGTATGTAGGCTTTGCGCGAGCAATGGAATCCTGCACGCTCTGTGAGCAATGGAGTGCACACTATGCATTGCATGTTGGCTTGGTGAATACAATTGCACCTGTCCTGAAGCAGAACGGCGAATTTATTGTGAATCCTATGGTTCACACTCAATTTACAACGGATGCCTTTGGGCGTCCCTTATATGGCCAGGAAAAAACAGGCAAGGCATTGACGACGGCGAAGACTCTCTTGAGATCTTCTGAAATTGACTTCACTCTTTTGGATACTGAAGTGGAGCAGCTCTGCACAAAGCTGGCCCAGACGATGCCGGATTGCATGACTTATACATTGGAGCAGCTTCGTAAACATAAGCTGCAACATTGGGACGCCAATAAAGAAAGCAGCCGTGCCTGGCTTGCGCTTAACATGATGACAGAGGCCAAAATAGGTTTCAGAACATTTCATCGGGCTCCTCGTGAAGACCGAGAAGTTGATTTTATTGAAATGCGTCGCGCATTGTCCGAAGGCGTCCGTTACGGAGATTCTTTGAACAAGCGTTCTGCGCCTCACGCGGTCGACCGCGAAAATGAAAAATAGAGACGCCCGCGCTCATGCGCAACAAAGAGTGCCTGAACACTACGGCATTAGTGGCCTGTGGCACCGCCACAAATCGCTTACTCTGCGTTCTGCTTGAGTTTCCCAGAATCCGTGAGTTCCTTGCGCACCGTTAAATAGTGGTGCTGCAAGTCCGCAATGAACTTGTCCAGGGTCATGCGCTCACCGTCTTCCAAGTTGCCTTCGGTTTTTTCACGGAGTAGCATGAGGTCATCAATGACCGTTTGAGCAACGTCCAGTTGCGGTCCCGTTTGCGGTGCGCCAGGAATTTCGATCAATCCCAATGCGTAAAATCCTTGCATGGAGATTTTTTGAAAAAAGAGGCGAATGTCGCTTGAGGTTTCTGTGGAGGGTTCCATGATTTATGAAGCAGAGACGGGTTGGGTTGTTGGGCGATTTGCGGTGTTTGCATATTGAATCGCTGCATGCACAAATTGAAGAAATAAGGGATGCGGTGCCAGGGGCTTCGATTTGTATTCGGGGTGATACTGCACACCGAGAAAGAAATCACGACCGGTTATTTCAACAATTTCAACTAAGCCCTTGTCCTCGTAGAGGCCAGAGGACGCTAGCCCCGATGCTTCTAATTGTTGTCGGTAGTCATTGTTGTATTCCCAGCGATGCCGATGTCGCTCAAAAATCATGTCATGGCCGTAAATGTCTGCGGCGCGCGTCCCTTCGGCTAGGCGACAGGGGTAAGCGCCCAAGCGCATCGTGCCCCCTTTGTCTTCCACCGATTTTTGCTCTTGCATCAGGTCAATCACAGGATGTGCACAATCAGGCTTCACTTCGGTGGTATGAGCCCCTTCAATGCCGACCACATTTCGAGCGTATTCAATGACCATGGCTTGCATCCCGAAGCAAATCCCAAAGCACGGCACGTCGTTTTCACGGGCCCATTGCACGGCATTGATTTTCCCCTCTAATCCGCGTTCTCCGAAGCCACCAGGAACGAGGACGCCGTCGACCCCTTCCAGTGCTTTTTGCGGGTTTGTGTTGGCAAGATCTTCTGCGGAGATTTTCCGGAAACGCACTTTATGCTCATTGCCGGCACCGGCATGAGCCAAGGATTCATAAATTGATTTGTAAGCATCATGCAATTCGATGTATTTTCCCACCACAGCAATTTCTACTTCTCCTTTCGGATTCGCGAAGCGATCCCGAAGCGCTTTCCAGTCAGATAGGTCAGCAACCGACCCTTTATCCAGTCCCAAATGCCGCACGAGCGCGTCATCGAGGCCCTCTCTCTTTAAATCAATCGGGACTTCATAAATCGTTGTATCCACATCCTTTTCCTGAATGACGTCTTCCAAAACTACGTTGCAGAAGAGCGAAATCTTCTCACGCATTCGTTGTGTCATGGGTTGCTCACAACGACACACCAAAATATCAGGCTGGATGCCGATTTCACGAAGCTTGCCGACGGATTGCTGCGTAGGCTTCGTTTTCATTTCACCGGAAGCAGAAAGATAAGGCAAAAGCGTGAGGTGGAGAAAAAGGGCATTCCCTTTTCCCTTTTTCAAGGCGAATTGCCGTATCGCTTCAAGAAACGGCAGGGACTCAATGTCACCCGCAGTGCCGCCGACTTCCACTAAGGCCACATCGGTCCCAGCTTGCGCTCCTTTCAGAATTTCCTCTTGGATTTGATCTGTGATGTGCGGAATCACCTGAACTGTTTTCCCTAGATATTCACCTTTTCGTTCCTTGCGGATGACCTCGGAATAAATGGACCCCGTGGTTGTATTGGAGTACCTGTTGATGGTCGCGTTACTGAAGCGCTCATAGTGGCCCATGTCCAAATCAGTTTCTGCACCATCTTCGGTGACATAAACCTCGCCATGCTCAAACGGGGACATGGTTCCAGGGTCTACATTGATGTAGGGGTCTAGCTTTTGGATGGAGACTTTGAGGCCTCTTTTTTCCAAAAGGACGGCGATGGCACCTGTTGTAATTCCTTTACCTAAGGAAGAAACAACGCCGCCAGTAACGAAGATGAATTGGGTCATGGGGATGGGGGAGCGGGGGACTCCAAACGCTTGAGGAATCTATCGTAATCTAAACGCGTGTCGATTCCAGCGAATGCCGTCGGCCAATTCAAAACTTGGATGGGGATTCCCATGGAAAAGAGGCGAAGTTGCTCAAGGCGTGCCTCTAATTCTTCTTTGCCGGGCGGGGTTTTGGCAAATTGCTCTAAAACGGTCCGTTGGTAGCCATAAATGCCGATGTGGAGCCTGGCGGTAGAACGACCGTCGCCCGACGGCTTTCCAGTCGGAGATTCACGGAAAAAGGACGTCGCTTGACCGTCGGAGCCTGCCTCTACTTTCACGGCCGTGGGATCCATCCAAGCGTCGGCGGAAAGTGGGGCACTTAATGTGGCCACAGCGGCCCCTCCTTTCAGCGCATCCGCAATCCTATCAATGGCCGCCGGATCTATTTCTGGCTCATCCCCTTGCACGTTAATCACCGCTTGAATGGTGGGGTCTTTGTGGATGGCGGCCCAAACGCGGTCACTGCCTGAGGCAAGTGCCGGGTCCGTGAGGAGTACTTCGGCCCCCGCTTCTCGGGCAACGGCCGCTAATTCGGGGCAATCCACGGCAGCAATGACTGCGCGGACTTGCTTAGCCTGAAGGCATTGATGCAAGGTGTGGGCTAACAAGGGCCGACCACTTTCTGCCAAAAGAAGCTTTTCAGGGAGCCGTGATGAGGCCCGGCGAGCCGGAACGACGACCACGGTTGAGGTGCGGGTCATCGGCGCTGACGATTTTGCTGAAGGAGACGATTCTCCTCTGTCTCAAAAATGTTCCCGCCGGCGCTATTCTCGATAATTTGATAGGAAAAAGTAGCGTTATAGATTGCGAAGAACGCCGCATTGCACTCTTGGGCCATTTGGATGGTGGACTCGGAATCTCTAGGGGTCCATGCGAGGTTCCAGGACTGATCCCCCCGAGTCACCATGAGGGTGGTTCGGGCGCCAGGCGTCCGACGGAGGCTGGGTTCTGCCCGAGTAAAGTAGTCAAAATCCTCTAATTGCTCCAAAAGAGCGCCCATATGGTCATCTGGGATGACCTTGAAGGCGGCCGAGTCTCGAGTTTCTGAGTAATAATCAGATTTTCCGACGTAGGCTTCATTGAAAACGCCCAAAGTATTGCCGGTACGGTGGTCTTTCAGGACAACTTTGGCAGCGTCGGCAACAGGGCGGATCTGCGGCGTACCACACGCGGCGAGCAGAAGTGAAGAGAAAAGGAGGAGGGTGGGACGCATGAGGGTTGAATGCAGCGAAGGGGACTGGACAATCTTGCTGTCCTCTCGGACCTACCGCAAGCCCTTATGGATTACGCCGATCACCCCCGTGCTTCAAAGAAGCTCACGCCCCGCAAACTTTTTACGTACGTAGCTTCTTTGCTGCTGATTAGTTTAGCGGATCCCAACCCCGCGACCTTTGCCATCGGATGCGTTCTTGTGGCGCTGGCTTGGCTCTTGCGCGTTTGGTCTTTCGGGCATTTAGAGAAAAATTGCACTATGGTGACGACAGGGCCTTACGCCCATACGAGAAACCCAGCCTATTTGGGCTCTTTCTTGGCTTTGATTGGCGTAGCGCTGGCCGCCGGGAATCCGGACACCACCTCAGGTCAATCAGCCTGGGGCTTTGGCATTTTCCTGGTCATCGTTTTCTTTGCTGTTTATTTGCCTCGAAAATTCCGAAAGGAATACCCACGCCTCCAAAAACTATTTGGAGAGGAGTTGGAGCAGCATGCAAAAAACGTCCCGGATTTTTTTCCACGTCTGCGTGCTTGGCGAAGTGGCGATGACCGGAAATTTTCTTGGGCACGTGTTTCTGCAAACCATGAATGGAGCTGGGGCTTTGTCCTGACCTTTGTCATGGCGTTGATTTTCTTCGTGGACTGCTGGTCTCCTCTACATCCGTAATCAGTGCGGTGACTTTGCCTCACAACCTTCCCGCCTTCACGCGCCAGCAATTTGCGCAAGCAGGGGGGCGTCGGTTAAGTCGGAATTCGCCGCTTAAGCCACAAGTTTGGGAGGTGGAAATGCAGGGCATGCGGTGGATTGTGAAGGATGTCGCCGCCTTGTCTCCCGGGTGGAGGCCGTTAGCGCGTTATTTACTCCGAAGAGAGCGTCGGGCATTGCGTCGCCTTGCGGGGGTGGTCCGCGTCCCGCAATGGGCTGGAGATTTGGACAAAAACGCGTTCCTGTGCAGTTTTCTCCCGGGCACTCCCTTGACCAAGGAACAGTTCCAGGAGAATCCAAGGGCATTTGCCGACGCCCTGACTCACATTGGCCAGGCCATCCACCAACGGGGGGTCTTTCATTTGGATTTGAGGCAACGGCAAAATATTTTCGTGGATGCCGACGGTCTCCCTCAAGTCGTTGATTTTGGTGCTTCCCTCATTTTGGGCCCACTTTCCGGCTTTTTCTTCCGCCGGCTTTTCTCTTGGGTGGACGATCAAGCTTCCTTGAAATATTTGAGCCGTTGGGCTCCCGACGAAATGACCTTGGAAGAGGCGAAGTCTTTCCTTCGCGGACAGCGATGGCGTCGGCTTTGGTTTGTGAGCTCGCATCACGATGATGGGGAACACGCAGCAGCGAAGCGGCAAGCGGAAAAGTAGTGGTAGTGATTTGGAAAACGGACACAAGATGCAGTGGCACAAGGTTTTCGGTAGAAATTGGGTCCTCCACTATCTATAGTGGCGATATCCCAGTCGGGGATGGCAAAACATGGGACGATTAGAAAAACAAATTATTGCTGGCGCACTTGCGCTCGTCGGCATTCTTCTCTCGGTAGTGGTCTTTAAGGGCCTCCAGCCAAGAGAAACTTCTACCACCAGCACTATGGTGCCTGGAGTCACGGATTATCCTAAATTGGGCTCTGCTCCAGCATTCGTAATGGAAGGTTCTTCAGAATCTTTCGCACCGGCGGACGCATCGAGTCCTCGTGGTGCGGACGCATCGAGTCCTCATGGTGCGGACGAAGGCTCGGCGGAAGAAGTAGTGGTTCCTTCTCCTCTTCCCAAACAAGAAGATGGCCCGGAAATAGCGGGCGCCTTAGATCTCAGCGCGATGGACACTTGGGATGCGAAAATTCGTACTCATGTGGTTGAGTCCGGAGATACTTTAGATGGTATTGCTCAGCACTATTTCGGTACTGTTCGTGCATCCACAGAGATATTGAAGTTAAATGAAGGGATGAATCGAAAAAGTACGCTTCAGCTTGGCCAAGAGATTTTTCTTCCTGGTACTTATACCGCGCCAACCGTAACAGACGTGAAAGCTCCGGTGATGATAGGCCGGACGCACACGGTGGTTGCTGGCGATAGTCTTTGGATGTTGGCCCTTACGTATTACAAGGATGGCCTGCTGACGAATCGCATCGTCACAGCAAATCCAAAACTTGTGCCACACAAAGACGCTGTGCTTCGCTTGGGCATGGTTCTCCGCATTCCAGAGTAAAACGTGAGCGAACCCCGAGTTCTTCTCGGCATGGGTTCGGGCACATCCGCAGACGCCATTGATTTGGCATTAGTCGAGGTTATCGGCAAAGGAAGAAATCGGCGGGCGAATTTTTTGGCGGGTGGAATGCTTCCGTTAGCGCCTGCATTACAAAGTCAAGTACGTTCCCTGCCGACGGCATCAGTCGTCGAGATTGCCCAGGCCCAATTTGATTTCGGCCAAGCTTTTGGACAAGCCGCTCGGCGATTTTTATTGGATGAAGGCGTAGCACCAGAATCTATTTTTGCCGCAGGATCTCACGGGCAAACGATTTTCCATCATGATGGCACTCCTTCTTGCGGAAGTTTTCAGGTGGGTCACCCTGCATTGGTGGCGCAGCATATAGGCACGCAGGTCGTCGGCGATTTCCGTTGGGGTGATTTGGCGGTGGGCGGGCAAGGCGCACCCATTTCTCCATTTGGGGATTGGACGTTGCATCGGAAGGCTGCGCCTCATTTGGCCATCCTGAATCTTGGAGGCATCGGCAATTTAACTTATCTTCAAGGGGAAGCGCCCCCGCAAGCTTGGGATACCGGTCCAGCCAACGGGCCTTTGGACCTTTTGATGCGGATGGAAACCGATGCGGCCATGGATAAAGATGGGGCTTGTGCGGCGTCAGGAGTGGTCCTGCCAGATTTACTGGCCGAATTACAGAAGAATGCGTTTTTCCATCGGCCTCTACCTCGAAGTACCGGCCTTGAGCGTTTCGGCAGTGATTTTGTCCGGCAAATCCGGAAAACGCACCCCGATGCACGTCTGGAAAACCTCATGGCCACCTTGGTGGAGTTAGCGGTCTGGGCGGTTGTCGATACCTTGCAACAGGCAAAATGGCCTGGGGGAACGCTTTACCTGTGCGGTGGCGGTGCCCGAAACCCAAGCCTCTGTAGCGCGCTGGAGCGACAACTTGCTGGCACGCCATTTCGTTCCGAGGCAGTAGAAACGCAGGTAGCCTCGTACGCGGACCTCGGCTGGAATCCCGACCTCCGCGAAGCTGTTGCTTTCGCACTTCTCGCCGACGCATTTTTAGCAGGAGAAACTGCAAGTTGGCCGACGACGACGGGTGCTCGTGTCCCAGCGGTTTTGGGTTCTCTTTCTTTACCTTCTTAGGAAAGATATGCGACAATGCTCCGCCCCTTAAATGGAGCGGACCATGCATTTTGCTTTTACAGAAGAACATGAAATGATTCGTGATTCGGCGAAGGACTTCGCCGAACGCGTTTTAAAACCTCACGCTGCAGCCCATGATGCTGCAGAGACCTTTCCGCTGGACGCCATTCAAGGTGCGTCGGAAAACGGTTTTATGGGCTTAGTGGTTCCAGAAAAGTTTGGTGGTGCCGGCCTTGGCAACCTCCATGCTTCCATCTTGTTAGAAGAACTTAATCGCTGGGACCCCTCCGTAGGGGTCACCTTGTCCGTGCACCTTTCTTTGGTGTGCTCCGCCATCAATAAATGGGGGACTGACGCTTTGAAGGAAAAGTACCTCCCTCGCTTGGCCACGGGCGAAATTATTGGGGCCTATTGCCTTACGGAACCTCAGGCGGGTTCGGATGCTGCCAGTTTGAAAACGCGCGCAGTAAAAGTAGACGGTGGTTGGAAAATCACAGGAACTAAATCTTGGATTACCACAGGGCAAGAGGCGGGCGTGTACATCGTGTATGCAATCACCAACCCAGAAGGTCGTCGAGGCGCTAACATCGGCGCTTTTCTTGTGGATCGTTTTGCCGACGGCGTGACGGTGGGCAAGAAAGAATTGAAATGTGGCTTGCGCGGCTCTTCCACGACGGGAATGATTTTTGAAGATGTATTTGTTCCTGACGAAAACTTGCTCGGTGAACCACAGAATGGATTCAAAATTGCATTGGACACACTCGACGGCGGAAGAATTGGCATTGCTTCTCAAGCGCTTGGAATCCATCGGGCTTGTTTAGAAGACTCTCTCCGCTATGCGGAGGAGCGCAAACAATTTGGAAAATCCATCAATCAATTTCAGGCGGTTTCTTTTAAGTTAGCCGACATGTCCACCTCTTTAGAAGGGAATCGGTTGCTTACGCATAAGGCGGCTTGGTTGAGGGACCAAGGGCTACCTTGCACCAAGGAATGTTCCATGGCAAAGCTTGCCGCGTCTACGGCATGCAACGCGGCGGCACAGGATGCAGTTCAAATTCATGGTGGAGCAGGCTACACCAAAGAATTTAATGTGGAACGATACTATCGCGACGCGCGTATTACGGAAATTTACGAGGGTGCGACAGACATTCAGCGGATTGTGATTTTTAGGAATTTGGGATAATTCATGGCGCCTTCTCTTCGTTCTGATGAAACGTGTACAAGCCTAGAGGCGGGGCTTCGCGCGGGTGAGATTGGAGCCCTGGCAAGGGCCATTTCGTGGGCGGAAAATCAGCATGCCGACGTCATGCCTTTGCTGAATGCATTCCAGTCCCAAGTAGGTCGTGCGTGGAGGACGGGAGTCACCGGTCCACCGGGGGCAGGAAAGTCTACTTTGGTGGATGCTTTAGTACGCTCTTGGTATGCATCGGGGAAAAAGCCGGCGTTGTTGGCGGTGGATCCTTCCTCTCCTTTGACGGGGGGGGCACTGTTGGGAGACCGTGTGCGCTTGGACCGGTCCGTGGAGGAAACGGACGTGTATGTGCGTAGCATGGCAAACCGCGGCTCTTTGGGCGGGTTGTCCCGAGTTGCAGGCATGGCAGCAGATTTCTGTGATGCCGCGGGCTATGACGAGATTATTTTGGAGACCGTCGGTGTGGGGCAAGCGGAGGTGGACATTGCATCGGCCTCGGACGTGACGGTGGTTATTTTGACTCCAGCAAGTGGAGATGGGGTTCAAGCAATGAAAGCGGGTTTAATGGAGATTGGAGATGTTTTTGTCGTGAACAAAGCAGATTTAGATGGTGCTGACCGCCTTAAGCATGAAATTGAAACCATGTTGGAGTTGCGAGCCTCTCAAGAGAATCTCCCCGAGGTCCTCACATGCTCTGCGTTACAAGGCGTCGGCATGGATGAGGTCGTTCAGGCTATTGAACGGCGTCGGCAAACGGAAGAGGCGTCCGGACTTTTGAAAACTCGACGAGAGCAGAGGGCCATGGACCGCGTGCAACGCTTGGTAAGGGATGATCTTCGGCAAAGGGTGTGGAGCGAAGTCGGTATGGCCGAAACTGCCCGCACTTTATTAGCCGACGGGCAGCATCCAGATTGCGTGGCTCAAGATTTGATTCGTCAAGTATTCCACGCACTGAAAACACAAGGGGATTTCTCATGACTGGCGCCCGAATCCGCGTTCTCGTAGGTAAGCCTGGCTTAGATGGTCATGACCGTGGTGCGAAAGTCGTTGCCGCTTCTTTGCGTGATGCCGGTATGGAAGTGGTTTACACCGGGCTTCACCGCACACCAGAGCAATTGGTGGATGCTGCAGAGCAAGAGGATGTAGATGTCATCGGCCTTTCCATTCTCTCGGGCTCTCATATGGAGCTCCTTCCGCAGGTGCGGGAGCGGTTGCAGGCCAAGGGCCTTGACCATATTCTTTTGATTGCGGGTGGCATCATTCCTGAGGATGATGCAGAAGAATTGCAGGCCAAGGGCTACGCCCAAGTATTTGGCCCGGGCTCTTCCACCGCAGACATTGTCGCCTTCATCCAAAACACCTTGAATCATCAATCATGAGCGAAATTGCAACAAACTTTGACCTTTCCGAAGAACAGGAAATGATGCGTGAAATGGTGGAGCGATTCGCTCATGAAGTCGTCGCTCCTGGTGCCGCCGCTGCCGATGAAAATTGCCAGCTCAATGAAGACGCATGGGAAGGCATGAAAGAGATGGGCCTGACAGGAATCCCTTTTGATGAGAAATGGGGCGGTGCGGGCATGGACACGCTTTCTTACATTCTGGCGGTAGAAGAGATTTCTCGTGTTTGCGGAAGCATGGGTTTAACTCTTGCGGCACACACATCATTAGGTACTTACCCCATTTATGCTTGGGGCAGCGATTCTTTGAAGGAAAAGTATATGGCGGGGCTTTGTGCCGGTGACTACATGGGAGCCTACGGGCTGACGGAGCCCAACTCAGGCTCAGACTCTGCGGGCACGCAAACAATGGGAGTGCGTGATGGAGAGGATTGGATTGTGAATGGATCTAAATGTTTCATTACCAATGGTTCTTACGCGAAGCCTTTTATTATTACGGTGCAAACGAATAAAGCATTGGGTGCCAAGGGCATCATTGCCATGGTGGTTGACAGAGACACGCCGGGATTTTTCATTGAAAAGGGAGAAACTAAGTTAGGGATGCGAGGCTCAGACTGGACGAATTTGGTTTTTCAGGATTGTCGGGTTCCTGTTGACAATGTCCTTGGTCAGGAGGATTTGGGTTTTTCTACGTTTATGAAAACCTTGGAAGGTGGTCGAATTTCTATTGGAGCACTTTCTTTGGGAATTGCACAAGGTGCTTTGGATCAGGCGAAACGATATGCGTCGGAAAGGGAGCAATTTGGGAAGCCTTTGATTCGCCATCAGGCAGTAGCTTTCAAGTTGGCGCAAATGGAAAATGAAATTCAAGCGGCTCGGCATTTGGTTTATCATTCTGCCCGTTTGAAGGATGCCGGCCGTGCTTATGGTGTGGCCGCGGCGCATGGAAAACTCTATGCGTCGGAAGTCAGTGTGCGAGCCACCTATGAGGCCGTCCAAATCTTTGGGGGCAATGGTTACTCCAGGGAGTATCCGGTAGAGCGGATGTATAGAGATTCAAAGTTAAATACAATTGGAGAAGGAACGAGTGAAGTACAAAAGCTCATCATCTCTAGAGACTTGATGCAATCCATCTCCTAATGATTGACTCTGCATCTCTAGGGGACTGGAAAATCACTGCATTGCGTGATGCGAAATTTGCGCTAGATGGGGGGGCCATGTTCGGCGTTGTACCTCGTGCTATATGGGAAAAAATGACGCCGGTGAATGAAGACCATACGATCCCTTTGGCAACACGCCCTTTTTTGTTTGAAAAAGGGGATGCGGTCATTTTGGTGGAGCCAGGAATTGGGCGTCGCTGGAGCGAGAAGGCTAAGGCGATGTTCCATTTTGATTATGCAGATGGTCACGATGTTTTGGAGTCGTTAGCCCACGTAGGCCGTCAGCCGGAAGAAGTCACGCACGTGTTGATGTCTCATGGGCATTGGGATCACATCGGCGCCCTTTGTGATGAGCAGGGTGTACCTAATTTTCCGAACGCGCAACATTGGATGGCGGAGTCTGAAAAAGAGGCTGCGCTTCATGCAGACCACCTTCGTCGTGCAAGCTATCGCGCGGAGGATTTGCAACCGGTGATGGACGCTGGTTTACTCCATACTTTTCAAGGAGAAGTCACGATTCTTCCTGGCCTTCGAATCGTAGAGTTGGGGGGGCACAGTGACGGCGTTTCTTTGATTCTGTTAGAGGAAGCTGGGGAAACGGCGTGTTTTTGGTCCGATGTCGTCCCCACGGGAAACCACGTGCACCGTCCATTCATCATGGCTTATGACATGAATGCTGAAAAGTCCTATGCCGTGCGAGGTCCCTGGGTTGAGCGCGCGATCAAAGAGAACTGGCTCTGTTTGCTTTATCACGACGCGGAGGATGCTTTCGGGCGGTTTTTCATGGACGGCCGACGTCCTGGATTTCAGCCAGAAATAGCCCAGAAGACCAGCTGACTTAGAGATATACCAAATCCTGAATTCCACCCCATCCTCAAAATACCCCTGAGAGGGCCTAGTTCAGGCTCGTTCACAATCCTCCCCAAAGGATGGGCCGATAGCTCAATTGGTCAGATCTTTTTTCTTTATTGTTTTTCTGCCCAAGAGTGATTCCCTTGATCATCCCCAATTACTAATTCACCGCTCCAGAAATTCGTCTTAAAATATTGGTCGAGGGGCCCTTCTCTAGAGTCATAAAGACGGGGCTACTTTTATTCGCAATTAAGCCCGGTTTTCTTTTTGCGGCAAGCTGATTTCACAAATTTGTTGAACGGCTAGGACTAGTCCTGCCATCGCAAGGGTTGCCGAACCCATGCGCCAATAGTTTCCGAATCCGAGGTCGTCCCAGGCCCATGCATCGGCAATCATGCGGCCCCAAGAAGGCATGCTGTCAATGCCAACGCCAAGGAAAGAAAGTATGACTTCGGCTTGAACGGCAAACACGAAGAGAAGACCAAATTGAACCGCCAGCATGGGCTTTAAGTGAGGCAGGAAGTGGCGTCGGAATACAAACCACGGAGAAGCGCCGAAGCTTTGTGCGGCACCCACGAAAGATTGATTTTGAAGACGAAGGACTTCGGCGCGCACAAGGCGGAAGATACCAACCCAAGAGGAAAATCCGATGGCAAGGCAAAGGGTCCAGAATCCGTGGCCTAGGACAAAGGCGAGGAGAAGGGCAAGAAGAAGCCCCGGAATTGCTGTGGAAACACCTGCAATCCAAAGGCACGCGGCATCGACGGTTCCCTTCTTCCATCCTGCGAGGGCTCCTAGGAGCGTGCCAAGAAGAACGCCAAGGAGTGCGGACAAACTCCCAAGCCCCAATGCCAAGCGACAACCTTGCAGCAGGTTTGCCGAAAGGCTTCGGCCTAAGTGATCCGTGCCCAGCCATGCTCTTGCTGAGGGTGGAATATTTTCGAGAAGGTCATGTTGCTCGGCCCAGTCCGAGCCAATCCATCCCCCTTGACAGGCCAGCGCAAGGGCAAGATAAATGCCGAGGAGAGTGAGCCAGCGCTTCATGAACTTCGGCGGAGTCGTGGGTCAAGAAATGCGCAGCTCAGATCACTGAGCCATTGGCCGGTGAGGAAACAAAGTGTGAAAAGGAAGGTGGTTGCACGAAGGATGGCAACGTCGGCGGAAAGAATGGCTTGGACGGTGTAACTACCGAGTCCCGGGATTTGAAAAATCTGCTCTAAGAGAAGGGAGCCAAGAAAGAGAAAGGGAAGAGCCATGACGGCGTGCGTCAAAATAGGAACAAGGGCGTTGGGAAGAAGGTGCTTCCAAAGAACACGTGAAGTGGCGAGTCCTTTTGCGTGCGCGGTACGGATGTAATTTTGTTTGGCTTGTTCCAGAATGAAGGCGCGGTAGAGGCGGAAGTCGGGCCAGAGAGAAAGAAAAACCCAGATAAAAATGGGAAGAGCTAGATAGGGGAAAAAGGGAGATTCCCATCCGGCGACGGGAAAAAGGTTGGCCTTGACGGCGAAGATATGTCGGAAGAATAAAATCCAAGCGAGGGAGGAAATGGACATCCATACGGAACTGGACCAAAGCCAAAAGCGGTTGCTCTTTTGCGTCCAAATGGAACAACCCAAGGCAAGACTGATGGCAAGGAGGGTGGAGAGTAAAAAAGCCGGCAAGGTGAGGGACAAAGAGCGTCGTCCACGGGTCCAAAGGTCTTGGCCGATGGCATGCCCTTGTCGGTTGGTGCCAAAGTTGAGGCGGAAGAGCTGCGCCGTTTGTTGAACGAAGCGGTGAAGGGGCGGAGTGGTGAGGGCCCAGCCGATATCCTGCGGAAGATTATTTTGTAGGCGGACCGAATTGTTTTTTAGGCTTTGGTGGATTCCAGAAAGCGGGAGGTTTTTGTGTTTCTCGTTCAGGATTTTGACTTGCACCTCGGTTGCTTGCGAAATTCCGAGGGCCGCGCGTGCATCGGGGAGTTGGGCCAACTGTTCACAGCGAAGGTCATGACTTTGCGTGGGGATTGCATCCCAAATCAGGGGTTGGGAAAGGCCAGAGATTTTGATTTGGAGAACTTGCGGTTCCCATGCTTCATCAAAGCCAAGTTCTAAACGTGCCAGTCCGCGTTGTGCGTGCGTGGCATGTTTCCCGGCTCGAATGCCGACAGGATCTCCGAGTGCACCACTTTCTAAAATGATAAAAAGAAGTGCCGACGCCCCTACGGCAAGAGAAGCCGCGTAGAGAAGGCGTCGGAGTGCGAAAGAAAACATGTTAGGGCTTCAGGCGGTAGTACTTGCAGGCGTAGGGGTCAAAGGGGTGGATGGGCATTTCAATCACGCGGGGCCCCAAGACGGCCCATCCTTGGCGGTGGTCAATGGGGATGGCCGGGAGTTCTTCATTCAAGATGGAGATGAGTTCCTGAAGGGTTTCCTGCTGGTCTTGGGGAGATTGCTCTGGGAGTTCTTTGAGCAGGCGGTCATAGGTTTCGTCGGAAAAAAAGTTTAAATTTAAACTGCCAATCTCTTGGGAAGAAAACAGGAATAACAAATTCGAAGCGTCGGCCCAGTCTAAAGTCCATCCTCTTGAAAACAGTTGGGCCTTTCCTTGGCGCGCCTTCTCTTGAAAGGCACTCCACGTATTGGGAACCGCCACGCATCGAATCTCGATGGCCTGGAGCGCGTTGACGACGAGGTCACCTTGGGTCCGAGTCAAGCTGTCAGCGCCGGCAAGTTCAAAGGTTAAGGTGGGCAGACCTTTCCCCTCGGGGAATCCCGCTTCGGCAAGGAGGGCTTTTGCCTGAGCCAGATCAGTTTTTCGCCAAGAGCAATCCGGGATGTTTTGCGCACTGGGCAAGGAAGGCGGAAGAAAGGCCTTTGCAGGAACCGCCCAGAGGTCGTTTCGCAAAATACGGTGCCATCGTTCATAGGGAAAGGCCAGGGCGATGGCGTGCCGAATTTTTTTCCGTTGTGCGTTTCCTTTTCGGTCTCCTGGAATATTTCCGACGACCGCATCATTCATCTGAAAGGAGAACATCGTCAGATCCGGCATGGTGATGGTTTGCGTGCGGAAGCCTTCCTCGCTCCAGCTTGGGTCTAAAATCCCGCCGGGGAGCATGGATGCAAAGGCATCTTGGCCAGGAGAAAGCCGATCTAATTTCCCTTGCTGGAATAAAAGTGTGCGCGTGCTCCCTTCCAGCATGGCCGTAAACCGAATTTCATCGGGGCCTACAATGGACGTTCTCCATTCTGGGGTTTTCTCAAAGATGGCTTCATGTCCCGGAATCCCTTCCTTAAGAAAGTATGGCCCACTGCCGATGGGGAAGCGGGAAAACGGTCGACGAGAAAGACGAAGCGCGTGCACGGGAAAAACGGCGAAGTACGCACTGGCAAGTTTTTCTAGGAGGTGAGCGTCAGGGTGATGCAGAGTGATCTGCACTTGGTGGTCATCCACCACCGTCATTTCCTGGACGATTTCTTGAATGGCCCAACCTCCTTGACCTTGCTCTTTTTGTAGGGACCAAGACGCCATGACATCGTGTGCCGTAAGAGGGTGACGTCGGCTTGGCCAAAGTGGGGTGGGCCAAGGGTCATAAAATTCTGCATCTTCTCGGATGAAAAAGTTCCAGGTTAATCCGTCAGCCGACGTCGTCCAACGTTCTGCCAAGAGCGGTTTAATTTGAAAAGGAAAGGCGTCGGGTTGATATTCCGTGAGTGTCTCAAAGATTTGACGCTGCAAAACTTGATAGGTGCTCTGGCCAGGGTTGAGCGGCGAGAAAGAGGGCAATTCACTGGCCAGGGCAAAGCGCGCGACGATTTTGTTGGAATGACTTGGCTCAGGACTCCGTACACAGGCTCCTAGCAGTGTGCAAAGGAGGAGGGGGAGTAAGCGCATAGAGTTATTCAAGAGGTTCCGTCAGAATCCCTATATGCCGGTCACCCACGCGGGTTGCAAGAAGAACGATGGAACGTTTCCCGAAAGCTTTCGGTAAAAAGCGGCTTTCTAAGGTGGAGGGCCGTTCCGCAATGCCTCGTTTTTTAATCACCAGCTTGCCGACTTCAAATTCTCTCATCTTTGCTTTCATCTTTCTGGGGTCCAGCGTTTCTTCGGCAAGAACCCGAAATCCAGAAAGAAAAGGTGAGTGAACTTCCGGTCCGGTGAGGTAACCGATTTCCGGATCTAACACATGAAGACCGTGCTCTTTTGCAAAAGCCCCCAGAAGTCCTGCACGGATTAATGCTGGGTCGGGGTCATAGATGAATTCACCCAGTTCACCGACGTCGGCAGCCGCTTGCTCCGGTGCTGCAAAGGTAGATCCTTCCGGAAGAACCGTGGCGCGACGATCCGAGCCGTCGGCCAAACAGCCATACCAGAAAATAGTTTCTTTGGCTTCACCCTTTAAGGAGATGACTTCTATTTCATCCGGGGTGGGGAAGAGTTCCAGAAGGATATCCAAAGGCGTTGCCGGAGATAGTTTAATTCCTGCACCCGGTCTTTGGTGAAGAAGCGCGGAAACTTGGTCCGGCGTCGGCGACCAATCTTGTGGATCCATGATGCGTCGAGAGCCTCGTCGGCGAGCAGGATCAATGAAAATGACGCCATCTTCAGGGAGAACTTCGGAACAGTCGGCCAAGGTGAAGTCAATGTGCGTTTCATAAACCTTCGCATTGACGGCGGCAAAATGCAGAGCGATCTCATCTTTGTCCGATGCATGAACTTCGATACCTTGCAAAGCCATGGCGATGGAGTCCGACCCAATGCCGCAACAGGGTTCAAAAACTTTTTTCACGCCGACGCGGACAAAACGTTCCGCACGGTATTGAGCAACTTGTTCGCTGGATGCTTGTTCCAGTAAAGGCTTGGTGAAGTACATGTCAAGCCCGCGAGAAAATTTCACCAACGCGCGCCGACGCAATGCGCGAACTTCGCCCATGGCTTCGGCAAGTTTTTTGGGAAAGAGTCCCCGGAAACTTTCTTGGACGGACAAAGGGTCATCGCCAAAGTTACGAAACATCATGAGCGTTTCCCGAGCCTCATCTTCCGTGAGGGCCTGCGCTGTTTTGATGTCCATCTTCATGGGAGCCTATTCTAAAAGGTTGTGCCGATGTTTACGGTCCAACGGAGATCGGTTTCTTGAAATCCAGGAGCAGGCGTTCCATCCCAGGCCAAAGCATTCCCAAAAGAAAGAAACCAATCTTCTGAAAAATTCCAATCCATATCGACCGAACTCGTCAAAGAATTGGCATCGGTATTACCCGTTGCGAAAAAGTATTCCGCTTTCGTCTCCAGAGTCCACTTCTCTGCTATGGGAAGTTTGAATGTCAGGGCGCTGCGTCCGCTTAAAGTGTCTGTCTTTGAGGAGCCGACGTTATCTTCCCGAAGTAAGGACGGCCCTGCTTCCAGCGTAAGTATTGTTTGATCTTGATTCCACCGATGTTCCCATCCCATACCAAGGCCGATGTCAGCTCGAAGTTCTAAACCATTCGGTACATCACGGCGTGAAGAGGACTTGCCGTAGGCGTACCAATCTCCATCGGCATCCAAAAAACGATGGTGCTCTACGCCGAGGTGCATGAGGCGGGAAGAAGTTTCCGACTCACCCAAGAGAGTGCCTTGCCGAGATGCATGATAGTTACCGGTCCCAATCCATCGGCGGTTTTCTCTTTCCCACTGCGCCTTTCCTTGAAAATCGACTTTGGATGTTGGGTTATTCCCCGTAAGAAGGGACATGCCGAAGTCCGCCTTTCCAGTCCAAGTAGGCTCTTCCGTTTGGACGGGAGCGGGAGAGGGCGGCGGGGCTTGTGGGGCCCAGAAGGCCAAGAGGAGGAGGGGGAGACTCATGGAAAAAGGGCGAAAGACCCAAGTCGAGGGAGGATTCTAGCCGATAAGGAGGGGCATGAAGAGCAGAAAACATCACGAAAAAAGGCGTCGAGAAGTCCGCAAACCCTTTATTTCTATGGGGTTAAGTTCAATTCGTCTTCGTGGTGCCATTTATGCCTTTCTGCTTGGTGCGGCCGTGATTTGGGGCTCCAGCAGCTATTTGGCAGAGGCGGAATATCAGAAAATGGCAAGAGCGGAAGGTGCTGAGGCCGACGCTCTTGCCCGGCAATTCGGCCGCCAAGCTGCTCCGTGGATGGAGCCGCGACAAGTGGACGAGCTTCAGACGCTCCTTGCGCAAGTTCCAGCCGGTTGGAGCCTTTTTGTGACCGACCTGCAAGGCCAAGTTATTGCGCGTTATGGCGTTGATGCGGAATCCGCACGTCTTCATAAGGTGACCGCCACTTCGGACGGGCAAATCCTTGGTTCCCAAAAAGGGCGTCGGTTCCTTGAGGCACGGTACCGCATGGAAGGTCGCCTAGCCCCGATGGGCACATTGCATGTTCGCCGACCCTTAGCTAAACCACTTTGGGCTGGATCCGTACCCACAGTAGCCATGGGCGGTGGAGCTTTCCTTGCCCTCTTTACTTTCCTTTGGCTCAGCTTTGCTTTCCGAGGTGTTTCTCAATTCCGACGCGTGCTCTCTCGTGCCTCGAAAGAAGAGTTTTTCCACCGTGCCCCTCTGGTGGGCTGTGGAGAAATGAAATCGATGGCTTGGGACCTCAACCGCACCTTAGATTCATTGACCGAAGCCTCCGTTCGAGTGCGTAATGTGTACGTGGAAACGGCTTTGGCGCTTTCTCGCACGGTCGAAGCGAAAGATAAGTACACCTCGGGGCACAGTCAACGTGTGGCTCGGCACGCGGTGGAATTGGGCGAAGCAGTTGGCCTTGATGGAGAACGCCTGGAAATGCTCCGCATTGGCGCACTCTTGCATGATATCGGCAAAGTAGCGGTGCCCGATGCCGTGTTGCTGAAGCCAGGCGCTTTAGATGATGCGGAATATGAAGAGATGAAGCGCCACCCTATGGCAGGAGACCGTATTTTGGCGGCTATTCCTGGTTTGCGTGACATTGCGGATATCGCCCGTTCTCACCATGAACGCTGGGACGGCGCCGGATACCCCATGGGTGCGGTGGGGGATGCTATTCCGCTGGAGGCGCGCATTGTTGGCATTGCCGACGCTTACGATGCCTTGACCACGAAGCGCTCCTATAAAGAAGCGATGCCGGTAGAAAGAGCGTTGAAAATCCTAGAAAAGGATGCAGGAAGTCATTTTGACCCAGAATTGGTCCGACTTTTTGTGGCCAAGAAGCGAAGTGGGGATTCCTATAAAGGAGTTTCTGGCTTAGAGGCTCAGGACCGTCAGGCTGCGTGAGTAAACTACAGGGACGGTCAATCGCCTGTCCCTTATGTTCCGCAAACACCGCCTCGCTTTCCTTGACCAGATGCAATCTGGGGACATCGCTTTGTTCCCGGGCGCCGGTCACGTTACTCGAAACCATGATGTCGAATTTCCTTTTCGGCAGAATTCCGATTTCGCCTATCTCACGAACTTCCATGAGCCCAACGCTTTTTTATTGTTGGCAAAAGATCTTCCCGATATTCCGGAAGAAACACTTTTTGTACTTCCGAAGGATCCGCTGAAGGAAACATGGACTGGCCGGCGGACGGGCCCTGAAGGGGCTGTAGAGAAGTTTGGGATGGCGTCGGCGGAAAACTTAGACGTGTTAGAAGAGAAACTTAAAGCGGCAATGGCTTCGGCAGGCAGGATGTGGTTTCGCTTGGGCGCATTTCCAAAGACGGAAGCCCTTGTTGTTCGTTTCGTGGATGATTTAAGGATGAAAATCCGAATGGGGATTGAGCCTCCCCAGGTATTTCTGGATCCAGGTACAGCGCTCCATGAGCAACGCCTTTTTAAGTCAGAAGAAGAGCTCACATGTATGCGAAAGGCAGCTTCTGTCTCTGCAGAAGCCCATTTGTTGGCCATGGCTCAGACAAAACCGGGCATGAAAGAATATGAGATTGACGCTTTGCTTTCTTTCACTTTCCGACGCCATGGAGGCCAAGGTGCAGGTTGGTCGTACCCTTCTATTGTGGCGGGGGGAGATCATGCCAATATCTTGCATTACACGCAAAATGATGCGGTGCTCAACGACGGTGATTTATTGTTGATCGATGCGGGGGCAGAATTGCACGGTTACGCCGCCGACATTACGCGAACATTCCCAGTCAATGGTACCTATACTTCAGCTCAGAAAGATGTCTATGAGGTAGTGCTTTCTGCGATGGACGCATCGATTCAGCGGTGTCGGGCTGGCGTCCCATTCCATGACATTCATCAAGCGGCATTACGCGTTCTTTGTGAAGGACTTCATCAGTTGAAAATCTGCAAAGAATCTCCGGATGAAATCTTAGAAAAGGAAACGTATCGTCGTTGGTTCATGCATAACACCTCTCACTGGATTGGTCGTGATGTTCATGATGCCGGCCGCTACATGGTGAATGGGGAATCCCGCCCATTAGAGCCCGGGATGTGTCTCACGGTGGAGCCGGGTCTCTATTTCCCTGCGGCTGACGACACTATTCCTTCGGCCTTTCGTGGCATCGGCATTCGTATTGAAGATGACATTCACATTACGGGGGGGGAAGCGGAAGTCTTGACTGCGGCGACCGTCAAGACGGTGGCAGACGTGGAAGAGGCTTGTGCTTCGGAACGTCTTGCGCCACCCACATTAGACACGGAGCTGTTGACCTCGTGAGTGACTTTGCACTAGAACTCCATGGTTTAACCAAACGCTATGGAGAGTTCACGGCCGTCCAGGATTTCTCTTTAGCAGTTCCAAAGGGAAGTATTTACGGATTTTTGGGACCCAATGGTGCCGGGAAAACCACAACTTTGCGCATGGTGTTGGACATCGTGGAACCCTCCAGTGGGTCTATGACCATCTTGGGGGCGCCGTCGGCGTTACACGTCAGGGAAAAGATTGGCTATTTACCGGAAGAGAAAGGACTTTATAAGAAAATGAAAGCATGGGGGACCATCGCTTACTTCGCCAGTTTGAAGGGGATGAGCCGAAAGGCAGCAAAAGCACGCGCTTATGAATTGCTGGAGCGTTATGGATTGGCGGACTTTGCCGACTCCCGCATTGAAGCGCTTTCCAAAGGGATGAGCCAAAAGGTTCAGGTCTTGGCCTCAATCGCCCACAGTCCAGAGTTCGTTATTTTGGACGAACCCTTTTCCGGATTAGACCCTGTGAACCAACAGGTCATGGAAGAGGTTATTCGAGACATGGCTTCCGAGGGCGCCACCATTTTGTTTTCAACACACGTTATGGCGCACGCGGAACGTATTTGTGACCGTATCGTTTTGCTCGCCCAGGGAAAAAAGATCTTTGATGGCACCATTGCCGAGGCGAAAGAAACCATGCCAACGCGTGTAGTTTTGGACGCCGACGTGGACGCTTCTGCTTTGCAAAAACTTCCCGGGGTCATTGCCGTGGAGCCTCATGTCGTGGACGGATTGGAACGCGGTTGGGAAATCCTCCTGAGCGAAGATGCAGAGCCAGAGCGTTTGCTTCAGGAATGTTTTTCTTCTGGCATTGCATTAAGGGCTTATGATCATCGCCCCCCTACTTTGCATGACGTTTTTGTTCACTTAGTTGGAGATGACGCACGGGAGGCCAAAAAAAGATGAGAAACGCACTCTTAGTTGCATCGAGAGAATACGTGGACAATGCTCGCACCAAAGGATTTTGGATTGGCATTTTGGTGTTGCCCATTATTTTGGTGATTTCCGTTCAAGTGCCGCGGTTTCTAGAAAAAAACGCCACCCCCACACGGAACTACATTTTGGTGGACCACTCCAAAAATCTGGAATCCGTCGTGCAGAAAACAATGGACGATGCTTATCAGCTGCAGGTCATTGAAGAACTGGCGACGTATGCCAGTGAACACATGATGCTCCCCCAGGGGACCAACATGCCCGACCTCGAATCTGTCCCTGCAGGGGGCATTGCCGGCATGTTGCAAGAGTTCATGAATGCCAATCCCGAAGTCGTAGAGCAGTTCATTGCTGCGGGTGGATTGAGCACCGCACTAAATGCGATGGAAGGGCTTCTCAAAGAGGATGCCCCTGAATTTGAAGCACCCCGTCGGAAATTCCAGCAAGTGTCCTTGCCGTCCGGTGTGGCCTCGACGCTTCAGGGTAGAGAGCTCGCCGATGCTCTCACTCCTTGGCTGAAAGGAGATCGGACTTTGGACGGCGAGAGGGCAGGCGAAGATTTGTTTGCTTTGATTGAAATACCGGCGGATGTACTCGGGGAGGGGAAAGTGCAGTATTGGGCTGTAAACTTGGCGGATTCCGACCTCCGTAAAAAGGTGGAGCGTTCCCTCAATCAGGAAGTCCGTCGGCTGGAATATGAAAAGCGCGGGATGGACTCCGGGGCAGTACGTGAGGTAGAGCGTGCGTCCATCGGTTTAACGAGTTTGGATCCACGGAAAGAAGCGGGGGAGGAAGAAGTGAGTCTTGCCGACGAAATCCGGCAATATGCTCCCATCGGTTTTGTGTACTTTCTTTGGATTGCCATTATGCAAGTGGCTTCAATGTTGCTCAATAACACCATAGAAGAGAAGTCCAACCGCATCATTGAAGTTTTACTTTCTAGTGTCACGGCGTGGGAATTGATGGCTGGCAAACTCCTCGGGATTGCTGGCATTGGCCTGACTCTTGTTACCGCTTGGATTCTGTCCATGCTAGGAATCCTCTGGTATTTCGGAGGGCAAGGGACAGAAATCACGACACAACTTTTAGATGTGGTGCTTGGACATGGTCTATTGCCCGCCTTTGCGGTGTATTTCGTTTTGGGCTACTTCCTGTACGCCAGCATTTTCCTGGCTATCGGCAGCATTTGTAACACACTGAAAGAATCTCAGAACTTCATGGGGCCCATCATGATGATCATGATGGTGCCTTTACTGACCATGATGTTCATTCCCAAGGACCCCAACGGAACTCTGGCCACTTTTCTTTCCTGGGTGCCCATTTACACACCATTCGTCATGATGAACCGGGCTGCGGCAGATCCTCCCTTGCGAGATCTCATCGGCACCACCGTCCTCCTGATTGTCACGAATATCGGCATGCTTTGGCTTTGTGGCCGAATTTTCCGTACAGGAATCCTCCGAACGGGGCAACCCCCGAAGTTTCGTGAGCTTTTTCGGTGGCTTCGATCCAGTGCTTAGGGCCAAAAACACAGAAAAGACCTTTTTTTCCTTGGCTTTGGCTATTTGACCCTCTTTCCGGCGCACCTATGATGTTGCCGACTGGACTGTGCCAACTAACGGTACGTCCCCCCTTGCATTCATGACTTCCAGAATCCTCTTAGGCATTGCCCTTTTCCTCCTCCCTGCTTCGGCTCTTTCGGCCCAAGACGCACAGGAGACTTTTGACCGTGGAATGGCTCATTTCCATAGCGGAAACTACGAAGCTGCTCAAACGGCTTTCCGTGAAGTGGTCTCTCAATCACCGGAGCAGGCTTCGGCATATGCTCTGTTAAATGCCAGTCAAGATGCTCTTTTAGAACTTCTTGTCGCTGGTGGTGAGTTTGGGTCCTTTGCTCGTGAAATTCTGGCATCGGCCTCTGCCACAAGCAAGGCGGCCATCCGAGACACGGCAGCCGCTGCGGCCGACGCCGAAGGTTGTTTCGCAGACTCCTATGAAGCGCGCGCGCAAGCTATCTTTGCCTTGACTCAGAAGTATGGTCCTTTTGCCGCTGTGCCTCTTATTGATGCCTTGGGCGCTCAAAAAGAAAGCCGACGCCTTGCTGCAATTTACGCTTTGTCACGCATGGGCTCGGAAGCGACCATGCCTTTGCTGGCTGCCACATGGTCCACGGACGCAAACGTGCGCTCGGGCGCTGCCTTAGCTCTGGCTCAAATTAATGATGCGCGCGCCAATGCTCGCTTGAACGACATGGCCGCAACGGATGAAGATGGCACCACACGGGTCCTCGCGGGCCAGTTGGGTCTGGTCGGCAATGCTGCTGACCTCTACGACGCGCAGGGTTGGTCCTATCTCGTCAGTGATGCTTCCATGGGGCTTTCTTCGGCAGAAAACCATGGTGCATTTTTCGCTACAGATGGCGCAGGTGTTCGTGCGATAGATATGCCCGAGCCTTTGGTTGGGTTGGAAGCTGCCAAGCGTTGTTTCTTGCGGGCTTCCACTTTGGAGCACCGTGGTGCTCCTGTCGGCCTCGCCCAAGCCTACGCCGCAGAAATTACAGTCTTGAAAGGCTTGATGGCGGATGGGGCGGAAGATCTTGAACCCGTGCTTCAGGCTCAAATCACGTCGGCATTGACTTTACCAATCTCTGTTTTGGAGCACGCTTTAGCGGATGCAACCCGCCGGAATGCCATCGGCACGGCAATCAGTTTGGTCGATCTCTTGGATGGCGCTTCTTCCTCTTCGGTAGATGCCTTGCAGGCCGCCTTGGCTTCCAGCATGCCCAGCTTGCGCTTTGCTGCCGCCCAAGCCCTTGCAGGTTTCGGTGCTGCTGACGGCGCCGTGATTCATGCCTTGGCCCAGGCCACCGCGCTGGACGCTTTGCGCATTGTTCATCTTGTGGATACGGATGAGTTCCGCGTGAACTCGCTCACACAAGAATTAGACGCTGCAGGGATTGCCGTCATCCACGCAACGGATGGTGCCGGTGCTTTTATCAACATGCACCGCAGTGTGATGGTGGACGCCTTCGTCTTGGCGGACCCACTTCCAGACTTTTACGCTCGCCGGGTCGTGAGCGAAATTCGGAATGACGACCGTTTTAATGACACGCCCATCACGGTGATTGGAAACGATCAGACGGGAGACATAGATGGCGCAGATGTGGTGGAATCCATCACGGCTTCCAATATTATCGAAGGCTTTGGTTCACTTGGCTCAGAGAGAGAGCGCTACCTTGCGACGGCTTCGGCAGCAGCTTCCGCGTTAGCACAGTTGGCTCAAAGTAACCCTGCTTCCTTAGAGGCCGTAGCAAGTTCATTAACCTCCGCCGCGAATCGGGAAGATGCCGTCTCCATTCCTGTGATGTACGTCTTGGGTCGCTCCGGCAGTGCGGATCATGCAGACACTCTCTTGGCCGTCGTCGGCGAATCCTCCCGGAGTGATGAGGCCCGCGTGGCAGCAGCAAAAGCTTTGGCTACTTTGGTAGACCGCACGTCGGCCACCGCCAATGAGCAAGTTTTGGAATCGGCAATGGCCGAAGGCAAGGCAGAATTGGCACGAGCATGTGCGCGTGTATTAGCTGCGGGTGGAAATGCCCACCGTCCTGCCATGGTTATTCCTGAGTAATTCCAAGCCCGCCAGAGTAGCTCAGGGGTAGAGCACCGCTTTCGTAAAGCGGCGGCCACGAGTTCAAATCTCGTCTCTGGCTCCATCAAGAGACCTTTCTATTTTAGAAGGGTCTCTTGCTCTTTTTCTGGCGCGCCTTACTTATTTGCGTTATCCTAAAAGAATGCTCTTCTTCGCTGTCACCCTTCTCCTTCAGACCCCTTCCGTTGACCCCATCCCCGATATTGTCTGGCCGGCATCTCATCCGGAGGCGGTTCTCGGAGAGAACCCATTGATTGTTGTCCGTCGGGAAACCGTGGAGCTGGACTATGGGCTTTTGCTTCCCCATGCCCTCGGAGGCGCGTCCCAATTCACGCTTTCCTTAACAGGCGGGGACTCCGTCACGGTTGACTTCGAGCGCAGAGAAGAGGCCCCTGGGGGTTTTGTTTGGTATGGCACGCTTGTGGAAGATGCGCAGGGGTCGGCCATATTTTCTTTGGTGGAGGACAGGCTTTCTGCGTCCATCCGTTATCAAGACCGGTTGTATCGCATGTCCTATGCTGGAGGAGGTTTGCATTATGTAGCCCAGTTGGATGAGCAGGCATTTCCTGCTTGCGCCACGACATCGGCCCATGAGATTTTCTTGCCGGCTGTGCAAGGTGGAAATGGAGAACGGGGCGTCGGCAATCCTGATGTGGATGTCATGGTCGTTTACACGACGAATGCAAAAAACAATCAAGGAGGAACGAACGCAATGTCATCTTTGATTAACTTGGCGGTGAGTGAGACGAACACCGGTTATCAGAAGAGCGATGTAACACAGAGATTGGTTTTAGTGTATTCGCAAGAGGAGGTGGGCTACACCGAGAACGGCAACTTCAGCACGGAGTTAGGCCGTTTACAAAGCAAAAATGATGGTCATATGGATGATGTTCACGGGCTGAGAGACCAGTATGGCGCGGACTGCGTCTCCTTGATTGTGGGTGGTTCCCAATATTGTGGAATTGCTTATTTGATGACCAATGTGAGTGCCGGTTTTGAAAGTAACGCTTTTAGTGTGGTCTCCCGAAGTTGCGCCACGGGCTATTATTCCTTTGGTCATGAATTGGGGCATAACATGGGGTGCGCGCATGATTCGGCCAATGCTGGATCTGCGGCCTATGGTTATTCTTATGGCTGGCGAACTTCCAATAACGCTTACCGCACGGTCATGGCCTATTCCCCAGGCTCACGCATCAATTATTACTCCAACCCAAGCAAAACTAAAAATGGTTACGCCTTGGGTCAGACGAACTCCGCAGAAAATTGGAGGAGCTTGAACAACACGGCTTCCACAGTGGCAGCTTGGAGAGATTCCGCAACGGGGTCGTTCACATTGACTCACTCCACACTTCTCCGCGGTTATTTGGCACAGTTTGACGCCGATGGTGCGGACAGCAATGAAGTCGTTTGGTTTTTAGGGAGTCCGGCTGCAGGTACGAACGTCTTCCCTCCGCAATTAGGCGGACTGGGTCTTGATGTCGCCAATCCCATTACCATTTTGGGTTCTGGAACGGCCGACAGCAGTGGTCATGCCAGCACACAGTACTTTTTGCCGGCCCGTTTGCCCCTCATTCCAGTTTATCTTCAGGCTGTGATTGTTCGTGGAAACGGTGGCGCTAGTTCCGTGAAAACGGACTTGGTTACGACACAGATTTATTAACGAGCCCTAGGGCTTACTCCAACGCCTTCGGCATGTCCTTAATATAAAGGTCTTGCTGAGGGAAGGGGATTTCAATACCGGATGTTTGAAATTCTTGATAGATGTTTTGCAACATGGAATCCGTGGCGCGACCGCGAAGCACCGGTTCATCAATCCAGCAAAGCAGTTCAAAGTCTAAACTGGAATTACCCAGTGCACGGAAGCGAACCTGTGGGCTGGGGTTCTTGCAAATCAAAGGCTCCTCGGTTGCTGCTTTAATGAGAACGCCTCGGACTTGGTCAATGTCAGACCCATAAGCCACGCCCACGGGAATCTTGATGCGTCGTTTGACATGCGGGCCTGCCGTTTCATTGTAAACCTTGGCGTTTCCCATCACGGAGTTGGGGACCACAATTTCTACGTCATCGCGTGTAATCATGCGTGTAGAACGAAGACCAATGTGGGAAACTTGCCCCCGTTCTCCTGAGTTGAGCACAATAAAGTCACCCACGCGGTAAGGGGTGTCGGCGATGATGAACACTCCGGCAAAAAGATTGGAAAGAGTGTCCTTGGCGGCAAAGCTGATAGCAATACCCATGACGCCTGCCGACGCCATCAAGCCGGTTGCATCCCATTGCCAGATAGAAACCAGTCCCCATATAAAGACAGAGACAATGGCTAATTTCCCGACATTGTCAAAGAAGGGGTACGTGCTTTCCGTAACCGCATGGAGGCGATCTTTGTTTCGGCTGGCAGACTTAAAGAGAAGACGGTTGGAGCGAAATGCGAACTGGGTCCACAAGAGAAGAATAAAAGTCCAAACAAGTTGCTTTGCGGAACCTAACCCTTCTTCAAAGAGAGGCAAGACCGTCGCGGCGAATACAAGGCCCAAGAGAAGTACACTCCTCATGAGAGGCTTGTGGAGCAAGGCAATCACTTGGTCGTCTAAATCTGTTTTACTTTTCCCGGCGAGGCCTTTAAAGAAATTCGAAACCAACCAGTCAGCGGCTTTGGCGGTTACCACGGCGATGAAAAGAATGGCAAGGAACTGTTGCCATGGCTCTGAGAGCCAAGCGGGGAGAAGTGCTAAGAGTTCGTCTTTACCCATGAAGTACCTTCCAAGGACTAGGTTTGTAGAGAATCTTGCGAGCAGTTGGAATGAAGTGATGTCGCAAGAGGAAAAAGAGTTTGCCTTTCAAAGACGGTGGGTACAAAACCACCATGGCATGATTACGTGTAGTACAGCCGAAGTCGTGTAGGAAATGCTTGCCGTCGGGTGTGCCACGGGAAGCGTCCAGGAATTGCAGGCCCAAGTTTTCCCCTTCATCTACCATGTAATTGTTTAGCAAGTTGCCTGGCCCCGTGTTCTTGAATTCTTGGCGGTAGGACATGTTGAGGGAAAGAAAGCGGTTCCCCTCACAAGGTCCCCAATGATAGGCAATCAAGCGACCGTCTAAACGGAGAGTTGCCAGGGCGAGGTCGGCCGAAGGGCTGTATTCTTTCCAGAGGGATGTGGAAAATTGAAGAGGCTCTTCTCCTTGAAGAAACCCCACGCCAAAAGCACATTGCCAACTTTCTTTCTCAACGTCCGCACATTCTGCAATAAGTGAGTCTACTTCTTCAGGGGTGGGTCGGAAGAATTTGAATTCCGCTTCTCCAAGGCCATCCAGTTTTTTTCGTTTGCTGCGGAGCTTTCGTTCATCACTGCCCCTACGAGGTTGATCCCTTCGGTGGAATTCTTGTAGATCTAAAATGGGAGAATCCGCACAAATCATGTGGTGCATCGGAATTTTTTGTTCCTTTGCTGCCGCACGAAGCGCCCGAATGGTAGAGCCTCCAGTAGGGAGCTCTCGAAAAAGCATGACACGATACCCCGAGAGGTTATTGAGAATCCACTGCAGGCCTAAGCGGAAGGTGGCTTCTCTATCTTCGTGATTCACTGCTGGTATTTCAAAAACATCCATCCAGGGCCAGCTTGCCCACGTCACCATGGTTGGTTTCCAGTTTCCGAGACGCCCGCGCCCGAGTGCCAGTGGAAGAAGGCCGATGGCTTTCCCGTCTCTTTCGACAATCAATAAGAGACACCGCCATTGGTGTCCGAATTGTTTTGCCCAGCATTGCATCCACTGTGGGCGGCAATAAAACGGGGTGACGTCAGCAGGGATGTCGGAAGAGGCCAAGAGGGCTTCCCAGACCCCTTGATGTTTTTCAAAGACGTCGGCGCCCTCGTAAACCTGAATCGTTTCAGACATGATGGATTGGATGGGGGAGTTTCTCCCGGGGAATCACTTTAACGGGTCGGGCGGGGCGATTCTTGTTCGGAAGGGGGCTGCGGCCCGAAGTCTTTCGGCTACGCTGTTCTCTCCTTGTTCTTCAAGCCGGGCAAGGAGTGTGACTGCGGTCATGCGAGCACTGACGTTCAGTCCATCAAGGATTTCCGCGGCCTTCGGGTCAAGGCGAAATGTCGCGAAGAGGTGGTCGGCGGACTCGGTGAGGTGACCGGCCTCCATTTCCATGCGGGCTAACCCGCTTTCAATCAGAGCCTGATAGGTGGACTCCGCCTCTCCGAAGGAAACGCGTGCTTTTTTATAGGCGTTCTTGGCTTGTGAGAATTGAGATTGCTTTCGGTGATGTTCTGCCGTTGAAATATGAGCCAATCCGGCGTACCAAGGTGTTTGTGTTTCGTAAAAAGTCTCAAGCCCTTGGGGGCCTTTGGAGAAAAGGAGTGCGGTGCGTGCGCGGGCATGAAGTTCCCAGGAATCCCCCAGGTGCTCTAAGGATTTTTTCAAATAGTCCCAGCTGTGTGGGCCATACGCCCCAAATTGAACGAGGAAGTCATAGTGTTCCACGGCAAGATCCTCCGTGGCGAGAGGGTGCGTGAGGAGTTGAAGTGCCGACGTCTGCAGCTCTTCCATCCAAGATGCTGGCCAGTTTCGTTTTTCTTTGAGCGCTGATTTCAACTGGTGGCGTCGGTGGGAGGTGAAGAGAGAAAGGGTGGCAAGAGAATTCCAGTCCGCTAGTTTCTCTGGAAGGAGCCGGACGGCCTGTAGTATTTTCTCCTGGGATGCCTTTTCTTCCTTGAGGTAGTAGAGCGAGAGGCCCTGAATGGAGAGCGCACGCCAATCCTTGGCGCCAAGGGCTTCGGCTTGTTCTGCTTGCTCTAAGGCATCCTGAAGTTGGAGTTGGCGCAGGGTGTTTTGTAATCTTTGATTTCCGGTGAGTGCTCGATCATTGGTGTGGTGGACAGCTTGTGAGAGGTGGGCTTCGGCCAGGATTAAAAGCGCTTCCGCGTCAGACTTGGCAGGATATTCTCGTTGGATCCAATGTTCGGCTAGGCCGTCGGCATCAATCTCCTTGCTAGAAAAAGAGAGACTGCGTTGCAAAGTGGCAAGGTGGCGGGCTTCGGGCAGGGTGGTGCCGAGCTGGTCCAAAGTTTGAATCAGTGCTTCTTTGTTTTCCTCTTTTAAATGCGTTTTGCGGAGTGCTTGATTGACGACGGCGATGGACTCTTTTGTTTTTGAACGGGTAAGGGCTTGGAAAATGAGTGGTTGATGGTCTGCATTCTCCTCGGCCAGTGCAATGCGGAGGAGCTCAGGTTGTTCGGCCTCTGGGTTTCTGAGGATTGCGGACAGGATTTTCTTTTGTTCGGCATCCGTGCTCCCCACAAAGGTTTGCTCCAGGGAACTGCGTTGGGCATTCCCTTTGCGAAGGACCCAGACGTCTAAGGATGCTGGCGGTTGATTGCTTTTCGGGTCTCCAAACCACTCCGCACGAAGGTGTTCGGCATAAGCAGTGATGCGGTCAGTGAAGGAGGTGGTGGGGGCTTCACCCACGTCCCGGTCACCAATGCCTGTGCGTAAAGTTTCGAAAACGGTGTCGGTGTCGTTGGCATAGTACAAGTCATAGACTTCCGATTCATCCAACTCAATCATGATGTGGCGTGGCGCCACGCGCGTGCCATCAAAGTATTTTTTATAGAGCAACACTTCAGTGGCAATATGCTCTCCGCAAGTGACGCTCCCAAAACGTGGGCACAAGATGCGTCGGCCGTTGGCATCATGATCTTTCTCGGTGTGTCGATAGACCGAAGCAATTAAACAAACATAGGGGGAGTAAAGGGCAGCAATACTTGGCTGGCGATAGCGGACACCAGCATAGTGTTCACTGGCGATTTCTCCGTCCATGTTGACACAAACAAGAATTGGTTTCTGGGCTTCTTCTGCAACGGCCAACGCATCCTCCCAGGTTCGCTCAAAGGTAAGCAAGGTGGGCTCTGCCCATTCCGACGCCGTCGGCGCCCGCCACATGGATTCTCGGTAATCGTTGGGCCGTTGTTTTTGCGGAAAAAGAACAACCGCAAGGGCAAAAGAGGTGAACATGAAGGGGGCGGATTACGCGCTGGGGGGGCGGAGGCCAGAAAAGTCCGCGCCAGTTGGCTTTTGATAAACCAGAAGGCCGAAGGTGGGGAGCGCGGCGATCATGTGATCAAAGATGTCACCCAAAATCCCTTCGTAGTGGGCCCATCGTTGCTCTGTACTGAAAATGTAAATCTCAACGGGAAGCCCGTGTTCGTCGGGCGTGAGTTGCCGAACGAGAAAGGTCATGTCTTGGCTGATTTCGGGGTGCGCGGTCAACCAGCAACGTAAGTATTCTCGGAAGGTGCCGAGGTTGGTGAGTCGGCGACCATTGACGTCTAGGTTCTTGTCGACCCCCTTTTCTGCATTCCACTGGCTCAGTTCTTTTTCCTTTTTATCTAAATAAGGGGCAAGATGTTGCACCTTCCGGAGATTTTTCGTGTCTTCGGGCGTTAAGAAGCGCACCGAATTCATGTCAATCCTCAAAGCCCGTTTCATACGTCGGCCACCGGACTCCTGCATGCCTCGCCAGTTTTTGAAACTGTCACTGACCAAGGCGTACGTAGGAATGGTGGAAATGGTCTTGTCCCAGTTTTGAATGCGCACGGTGGTTAGAGAAATGTCAATGACGTCGCCGTCGGCACCGTACTTGGGCACTTCAATCCAATCTCCAACTTGCACAAGACCCAGAGCACTGATTTGAATACTGGCTACCAAGCCAAGGATGCTGTCCTTGAACACCAGCAACAAAACGGCGGTCAACGCGCCTAAACCTCCGAGGAGTGCCCAAGGTGATTTATCCATTAAAGTGGAGATCGCAAAGATGGCGGCGAAAGCCCAAAGAAAAATCTTGAGCACTTGCACCCAACTTTTAACCGGTTTGTCGGCAAGAGCTGGATGGGATTTTGCCGTGTCCACCGTAAAGTTCAACAGAGCATCCACCACGCGCGCCGAAATTAAAATCATGGCGACAAAAGCCACGCGCTCAACCAGAGGTTCCAGCCAATCCGCTTCTAAGAAGAGCGGCGTCGCCAAGTAGAAAACAACCGCAGGTGCAATGTGCGAAAGCCTGTCAAAGACATGGTGGGTGATGAGGCGGTCATCCCAAGCGGCCGATGTTCTGCCAGCTACCCCTTTGAGGCCGCGCAATAAAATACGCTTGGCGATGGCGTTGGCCAGCCACGCTGCGGCCAGCAAAGCCACGCCAGCCACGGTCAGGCTCACCCACGGCTTTACGGCTTCGGGAATGATTGCCCAGGAGGGAAAGTGGTCAATGAGGAACTGCTCTAGGGTCATGAAACGCATCTTAACCTCTAAGGCGGGTGTGCATTTTGAAAAAATATATGTCTTTTTTCCCCGTAGGGGAAGTCCGAGAAAGGGAGGGCGTAGGCGGAATGGTAGGGAAAACTGGGCTTAGGCTAAGGGCATGAAATACGAATCACCGCTTGCTCAAATTGTTCTCGCCGACATCACCCAGATGAAGGTGGACGCCGTTGTGAATTCCGCAAATTGCTCGCTCTTAGGTGGGGGTGGCGTGGACGGAGCCATCCATAAAGCCGCGGGGCCGGAGTTGCTGGCTGCCTGTTCAAGAATTGGCGGTTGTGATACGGGAAGTGTGGAAGTGACTCCGGGTTTTCAGCTTCCTGCCGATTGGATTATTCATGCAGTAGCGCCTCCTGCTTGGCAAGCGTTCAATGCAGAGGCGGAATTGCGCTGTTTGCACCTGAAAGCAATCAGCGTTGCCGATCACATGGGCTTGAAGTCCATTGCGTTCCCTGCCATTGGTGTAGGTATTTTTAAACATCCGATGCACGTCGTAGCCATGGCTGCAACGAGGGCGGCAGGTTTTGCCCAAGAATATTACCCTGAAGTTTCCATTTCTTTCTGCTTCCTTGATCCGAAACTCCTGGAGGCCTTTTGGGGGCGCCATCAGACTTTGGCCGAACTCCTCGCGCAAAACAGGTAGACTTAGGAAATGGCATTCGCTCTGATTCTGCCCCTACTCGCCGCCTTTCCCCAAGATGTCCTTCACCGCTTTGACGGCTCTTCGGATTTAGAGCTCTACGGTCGTGGCATGGCTTCCATGCCTGATTTTGATGGAGACGGCCACCCTGACCTTCTTATCGGCGCGGCCCGGGCAGACTTTTCGGCTACGGATGGAGGGCGAGTGGAAATCCGCTCTAGCACCCACGGCGGTATTTTGCAGACCATTCACGGGCATACGGCGAATGCTTGGCTTGGTTTTTCGGTGGTGTCTTGTGGAGACCTCAACGCCGACGGCACCCCCGACATCATTGCCGGTGCGGTCAACGATTCTTCTGGCGGTGCGGGAAGTGGGGCGGTGCACGCTTTTTCCGGAGCGACCGGTCACGAACTTTGGATGACCCCAGGGCAAGTCGGCGGTCATTGTGGTTATTCCATGGCCAACGTGGGTGATCTTGATGCCGATGGAGTCGCCGACGTGTTGGTTGGCGCGCCTTGGGCGGTGCACAACAGTGTGACCGGTGGCCAGGCACATGTGTTGTCGGGCGCTACGGGTGCCATGATTCGTTTGCATATTGGCACGGTGGAAGAGATGGAATTCGGCCAGTCGGTCTGTGCCCTAGATGATTTCGATGCCGATGGTATTTCGGATTATGCCGTGGGTGGACACTTTGACGACACAGGAAATCTCCGCGCCGGTTCGGTGTCTATCTACTCGGGAGCCAGCGGAAATCTCATTCGCACGCACCGAGGCGCTTATCCCAAGGCCTATGTCGGCAATGGCATTGCCGGCACCAATGATTTAGATGGAGACGGCGTCGGTGAAATCCTCGTCGGTGCTCCCGGAAGCCAATACTGGGGCAAGGCGCACGTTTTCTCCGGAGCCACGGGCGCAGAACTTTTTTTGTTTGAGTCAGACATTCAAAACGAGAGATTTGGAAATCGTGTTGCCGCTGCTGATGTGAATGGGGATGGCTTGGATGACTTCATCATTGCCGCGCGTTATGCCAATCAAGAAACCGGTCGGGTGGTGGTGTATTCCGGTGCCGACGGCCGCATGCTTTCGCAAATGCATGGGCATGGACCGGGCTCTCGATTTGGCCAAGGCGTGGTCGGTGTGGGCGATACCAATGGCGATGGCAGTGAAGAGTGGATGGCCTGGTCCGCCTGGGAATCCGTGTTGGCGCATCAAGCGGGTCAAGTCACGCTTCATTCCGGAAGCCCTATGCACACCACGCAAGTTCATAACCTGGTTGCAGGTTCCGTGGTGACTGCCGTTGTAGGTGGTTGCGCCCCGGGTGCCTCCGTTTTGCTGGCCTGGTCCTTACGAGGCGCAGGGCCGTTGCCGTCGGTTTGGGGAAGCGTTTCTCTGTCCGCGCCCCTCACCCAATTGCCTACCGCGCATGCCGACGCGCAGGGGGAGGCTCATTGGAGCACACCGGTTCCCGCAGGCATGGCCGGCACGCAAGTTTGGGTGCAAGGCGTGGACCTGACCGCCGGCGTTTTGACGCAAGCTTTGCACGCCACGGTGCAGTAAACGCTTAACTTCCGCAGTGCTCACAGTGCGGAAGCAGACTGTGCCGACTTTGCCCGCATCCATGACAGGCTTCAAAAAGTCCGGTGCCACAACTAGGGCAATGGTGAGCGGTGCTGTGATCGGCGGGGAAGGGGTAGCCACACTCCGCACAGAGATGTTTGCAGTAGGCCTCTCGCCGACGCCGAAGAAGCGCATCGGGTTGCGGCGCGTTCATATTTTGTAACATGCGCATGAGGAAAAACAGCACAATAAGAATGCCCGCGGCAATGGCAATGTACTTGAAAAAATCGCTTGGGAAATGCTCATGCATCACCGTGCCTAAATGCCAAAAGGCTGCAACAAGTAATGCAATGTGAATGGAGCGGTAGGTTGATTTCCTTTTCTTTCCGACCACCCAAGCCGCAAACAGAAACACCGGGATAATGAAACTCAGTTTATAAATCGCCACCATGAAGGTGTGCTGATTCCAGGCATCTTCCCAAGCACGACGACCTGGTCGTTGTTGCAAGCTGAACTTCACCTTCGCCGCAGCCAACTTGGATTCCGTCGTGTGCAACTGCGTATTCAAATCCGCAATGCTTTGATTGGCGGCTTCAAAATTCTCTTGCGCCTTGATAAACCGCGTTTGCGCTTCACTTAACGCACGTACTTGTTCTTCACTGGGGGCCAGATCTCTTTCTAGGCTCAGCCGATGCAACCCCGTCATCTGTTCCATCGTTTCTTGCGCCACGGCCATGCTGGACCGCAAGTTTTCTTGAATCTCCTCTTGTCGGCCGACGGCTAGCTTCATGCCTTTCGTTTTTTGCTGAAGTTCTTGAATATGATCCACCAGACCGGCTTCTACTTGCTGAGATTCAAAGTCCTGCCGTAGGGGGCCACGAATGTCGTCAATGTCATCGAGAACAAAGTTCAAAAGTCCTCCAAAGAGGAAAAGGATGACGATAGAGAGCAGGCGAACCGTCCAGCGAATTGAGCGGGGTGTGATGGCATCAGTCATGGAAATAGGGTAGCGTTGGAGGCGTTGGGGGGGGAGGAATCCTCGTTATGATGTTCTTATGCTTTGATTCTTTTGAATCTCATCGTGCTCTGGAAGAGAAGTTGGAGGGAATAATTCGATACCGTTTTTTATAAAAAAAAGGAGCCTAAGCGAATGCTTGAGCTCCTTTTGAAGTTGGTCGGGGAGACAGGATTCGAACCTGCGACCCCCTGTTC
>JAPKBM010000091.1 GCA_026421205.1 Planctomycetota bacterium | reverse complement strand
AGCAGGAAAGATCCTGATAACCGAGATCATCGGCCATAATCAGGATAAGGTTGGGCTTCGAGGTCTGGGCTTGGAGATGTCCCCAAGTCAAACTCCATACGAGTAACAGGAAAGCAAATCGCTTCATTGCTTGTCCGCTCGAAAGTGGGGGGCGTTCTTTTTCGGGAGCCATTTTTTTAATTTAGTCTTGGTATCGGCATGTTCGGGGGCGCTAGCCAAATTGTGCCACTGGTTTGGATCCTTGGCTGTGTCATAGAGTTCTTCACCGCCTTTACTATAGTAGATGTAGTGAAAGCGCTCGGAACGGACAGCGTGGTTGGCACCGTGCCAGTGAGGCGAGTGGGTGATCAAGGTTGGGTAAGGCCACTTAGCTTGTGGATTGCGAACCAAAGGGGCAATGCTTCGGCCATCGTTTTTCGAGTTGGTGGGGAGTCCGCAGAGTTCAACTAGTGTGGGGTAGAGATCGAGTAAGTTCACGGGTCGTTTGCAGTTTGTTGCGGTCGTCCTGCCTCCCAGTTTCTGAGGGACGTGAATAATGAGTGGCGTGCGGGTGGTTTGCTCCCAGAGGGCGGATTTGGCGAATTTTTTCTCACCAACGTCGTAACCATGGTCACCCCATAGCACCACAATCGTGTTGTCACGGTGCGGACTTTTTTCAAGTGCGCTCAGCACATGGCCAACGCAGGCATCAGCAAAGGAATCCGCAGCGAGGCAGGCTTGCACGGCTTCCTTCCATTTACCACTGCTACGGATGATTTCGCCAGCTCGAGAGGCCATGCGTCGGCCACCTTCAGGGATATCATTAAAGTCATCTGACTTATTTGGTGGCAATTGGATTTTATCCAGCGGATGCATATCGAAAAATTTTTTCGGCGCGTACCACGGCAGGTGTGGCATGTAGATACCGCAGCCGAGGAAGAAGGGCTTGTCATGTTCCTGCTGCAGAAATTTCGCTGCGCCATCGGCCGTACGCCAGTCGGCGGTGGCCTCAATCGGCTGGTCGATCGGCCCCCAGTCGATGAGCCGGGCGAGGATGGTATTGGTGAACTGCTCCTTCAGCCCGTGTCGGTAGCGCTGTGCCTTGGGAGGACGCGGCACGCCCGAAGTGGTGGAGTACTGCTTGTCCCAAGCGATAGGATCAGAAAATTTTCCGTGCGCCTGATGGTAGAGCTTACCACCGCCCCACGCCTTGTATCCGTGTTGGCGGAAGTACTGGGGCAGCGTCACCCAATCCTTGTATTGCGGCAGGTCACGAAACCAGTTGAGGTTGCCATAGATGCCAGTGTTAGATGGGCGAAGGCCGGTCATGATTGCCGTACGCGAAGGGCTGCATAAGGGAGCGGGGCAATAGGCCTGTTCAAAAAGGACACCCCGCTTTGCCAGAGCATCGATGTTTGGAGTCTTCGCTTGTGGATGCCCATCAAGACAGCCGACCCAGTCGTTCAGGTCATCCACCGCTATGAAGAGTATATTCGGGCTCTTATCCGCATGTAAGAAAGACACGGTAAAGGTAAGCAGCGAGAAACATAACACTATATGTTTAAACAATCGCGTAATCATATCAGTAAACTAGCGGCGTTATTTAGTCCCATGCTCTCGCAGGAGTTTGGCAAGTTGCGCTCGGGTTTCTTTGATGGTTTTGAGGTCTACCTTTGATTCGGTTGAATTATTGAGACTACGATAGAATTCGATTAGGCCTTCATTCCACTCGCCAGCAACTGAATTGACAGGGGTGTCATCACTTTTGTTTCGCTGATTGACATCGGCACCCTTGGCCAGCAGTAGCTTCACCATCTCGGTGCGACCCATAAAAGCGGCGACATGGAGAGGTGAATTGCCATCACGATTTGCGGTTGATGGTTTGGCTCCTTTTTCGAGGAGAAGTCTAGTCATCGCCAGTCGACCGTGGAAGGCGGCCGTACTCAGCGGGGTGCCTCCATCATTAGCTGGGACATTGGGATTAGCTCCCTCAGCGATGGCCTTTAAAACATTCGAGCGATTATTGGTACGGATAGCGGTTTGCAGGGTATTCTGCAGTTGTGCAGCGTTGGGCTTTTCGCTGGAGACGTGGAAAATGAAGTCGTTACTGAACAGGCCGCCCAGATTTTGCACTTGCAAGAAATGCATACCAGTAGGAGGCAACTGCGTGAGGGTGATTTCCAGTCGGTCTTTCTCTCCAATCTGCATGGATCCTTCGACTTTGTGGCCATCGACAAGAATTTGGGCACCTTCGCGGACATGTCGTCCACTGAGAGCCATGGTTTTGTTATCATTGGTGAGCTTCGGGAATTTTTGTCGGCCGCGTTGTGAGTGGATTGGGCCAAGTGTCCAAAGGGCAGGTT
>JAPKBM010000050.1 GCA_026421205.1 Planctomycetota bacterium | reverse complement strand
GCGCGCATTTTCCGCCATTGCTTTAGGTGCGGTTGCAGAACACTTTCAGCTCCCATGGAACTCACTGTTTTCTGTCAACATCAATTACCGCGCAGCAGTAACAACGTTGACGAACCAGAATTCGGGGATTCTTGACATCATGTAATCCGAATGGACTCAAAACGCCTCGGCCTTCGGGTCGAGGCGTTTTTTTATGTCTTACTCTTAAAATAAAAACGAGTGAAAACAAAAGCAAAGCAAAGTACCAACGCCCAAGGAAGCCAAGCCAGCTGAAATTCGACCGAAGCAAGTTCTTCCTGATGCCGTAACTCCCCCTGCAAGAACTGCACCCGTGCCTCTACGGACCGGACTACTGCTTGAGACTGATGAGGGTAGGTCTGAAGCCAGGCTTGGCTTTCCTCAAAAGATGCGGCCAATTTAAGTGGGTCTCTTGCATTCAAATCTTGGAGTAAGCGGAGGGCGTCTGCATTCTGCGGATCCTCCTTAAGGATTTGATGAAGCAAAGGCCTTGCCTGTCCAGCGGCGCCCATGTCAACCCAATGCCAAGCCTGCAATAAGGACGCTGGGAGATCACCTGGGGCCGCAAGCTGGAAGGCTTGCGCCTGCAGAAGGACTTCAGCGGCATCCTGTGGAAGCCTCATTCCTGTGAAATCCAAAAACGGTTCTGGTCCAAAGATAAAGGAGAGCGGTTATCTCGATACCGGGCCGTATTAAATGGAAGCACCGAGAGTGTCTGCCCCTCCAAAAGCGCCGCACCAATTCCAGAAGGAAAGCCTACCAACTGAGAAAGATACTCCCCTAGCGCGGGCAAGGTGGTTTTCTTCCGTGCGAAAACCACCGCATTGCGGCTCATAGGAACAAGATGTGCTTTTGTATTCCCCTGAAAGACCCGATGAACGGTGGACAATATCTCGTTTGAAAAATCCGGAATAGATTCGAGGTGGGCAGGAAGATTCATGGCGAGGACGCCTCCTTCACGAAGATGGTTAAAAACCTCTTCAAAGAACTCTTCGGAAGCCATGTGGGTAGGGATTTCAAATTGATTGGAATAGACGTCCAATAAAATAAAATCCAAATTCGCAGGAGCCGACCGAAGGGCTGCCCTGGCATCCAAGCCGTACAAAACCCTCTCATGCTTGCGGATGCCATCGGGTAACGGGAAATAGTCAGCCGCCAAAGCTTCAATAGCAGGATCAATCTCTATGCCCGTGACCTGCCAATCCTTTCCTTCTAAGGCTTTGGATAAAGGGTACATCGAACTGCCAGCGCCGTGGCCAAGAATCCAACCTTGAATGGCTTTGTTGCCGGTTTCTGCCAAAAGCGGTGCTAGCGCAAAAAGGTCATAGTAGCCACCGGGCCATGGAGAACCAGAACTCGAACGGGATTGATAAGAATCCAAACCCTCGTTCATCTGCAACCACCGTTCACCGTCGGGAAACTCGATGACGCGAAGACGCTGGTAGAGCGTATCCTCCACAGCTAAGACGATGGCATCCTTCGGCAAGTGGGCCGTGAGCGAGGGCGACGGAATGAAAAAAAGGAAGAGGGCAACGGCGGAAATCGGCAGTGCTCTCCTACTTCGTGTCAGCCAACTCCCGACGAGAAGAAGAAGGATGGCTGTGAATAAAAGTGTTTCGCGAACGCCGACGACGGGGATGGCAAAAAATGAGCCGCCAAAAACACCGAGTAAAGAACCCAGTGTGCCACAAGCCGCAAGCTCTCCCGCGGCTTGCCCAGGCGAGCGTTCCTTCGCTCTCGCCTCCACCAAGAGTGGGGAAATCATGGCCAAAAGAAAAACAGGCGGCGCCAAGAAAAGTAGGGAAGCGGTGAGTGAACCTTGAAAAAAAATACGCGCTGCCTCATCGAGGCGAAGGTCTTCTGGCAAAACCCAAACAAAAAGATAGGGAAGAACCCAAACGGAAAGGAGAATCAATCCACCTGCAAGCGAAAGAAGGTGCCCGGCCGAAGAAGCGGGATCCAAAACTCTTCGCGTTTGGAGCGCACCTGCCCACCCCCCTAGTGCCATGGCTGCAAGGACAATACCAATTTGATTAGCCCAAACTAAAGCCGAAGTACCGAACCAAGGCGCAAGCCAATGCACCCCAAGTACTTCAAGAATCAGCGTGGCAAAACCGGCGACTCCGGCGACAAAAAGAAGCAAGCCTATTTCCCCACGGGGATGTCAATGGAGCGCACGCGCACGGGAAATACCGCCGATTCATCAAAAAGAAAACGACGAAAACCCTCGAAGAGGTTACCGAGGCCGCGCTGAAAGGTCATTTTCAGGGGTTCGCCATTTCGAATGAAGGTGACTTCTTTCGAAAGATCCACCAAAGCATCGTTCAAGAGGAGCTCCACTTGATAAACATGTTTTGCGTCAATGCGTACAGTATTGCTGTCTCTGTCAATCGATATTTTCACTCGGGCCACTTCTCCATCTGGAGTGGAATCCTTAGGGTCAAACTTTGTTGCCAAAACCCAGTAGCCCGCAGGGAATTCCTGATAAGGGATTTCAAATTCAAATTCTGTAATCGCCAAACGGCGAGCGGGAAGGGCTTGAATCCAGGCCACTGCGGCCTCTGCGTCGGCATGCTCTTCCATCGGGAACAAGGCAAGGTTTGGCACAGGCAAATCATCCGCCTTTGGGCCACCGACCAAAGAGACACCAGAAAAAAAGTGAGGAGCCAAGGCTGCGAAACTGGACGCTACCTTTGTGGAACTCCCAAAGGCGAGCAAAGAGAGTTTGCTCCGATCTATACGAAGCCGGTGCGTTCCAAGAACCATAGTGAACAAAATGCGTTGGCGCACCGAGGTCAGCAAGTCGTCGGCGGTGACGCCTTGGAAATCGGGAATCAAAACTAAGGTGGATTCAAGAAAAGTGGGCGAAAATTGTGCAAGCACCGCGTCACCGGTGGCTCCCCCATCTCCGAGGACCATCACCGCCGGCATGGAAGCCTTTTTAGGCTTATAGGCTTTGGGAACCCAAAGCCCATATTCTGATCCACCCGGCAGCGGCACCATGACGAGCTTACCCACCTTCTGCTTGGGATAATCTCGCTCTGAAGAGAGCGCATTTGACCAATCAGCGAGCGCTGAAAAGATGTTCACATCTTTCAACTTTTTCTTCAAGTTGGAAAGATTTTTTTGAATCGCGTCCATGGCCGTGAGTCGGTCTTCAGAATCTTGGGCGACTTCAGCGTCCACCCAAGCAGAAACTGCCTTAGCTAACTTTTTCCGATCTCCTGATTTCAAGATGTAATCATCCTGTGCCGGCGCGGGCAAAGCGAAAGCAAGGGCAAGGAAGGCGGTCAGGAGGGTACGAAGCATAAAGTAAGGTTAGGGTGGCGAGAGGTCTTCCGCGAGAACCCAAAGAGCAAGTTCTCGCGCGGGAGCTTGAGGTCGAAAGGTGGAAGACGTGCACCGAAGAAGCCAGTTCAAATTCCATGAGAACCTTGGATCCTCTGGGAATTCCTCCATCGCTTGAAGAAGTGCTTGCTTTGTTTGCCCCAAGACCCCAAGGCCCCAAAGAGCCAAACAACGCTCAAGTGTCTCCTCAACGCCTAAGCTTTCTTCCGCCGCTGGTAACGTGCGGGCATGACGTCGGCAGTAGAGGACCCAGTTGGCGCGGTTGAAGTCCACGCCGTCTTTGGCAAGCGCAGCCCAAGCCTCAAAGACTGCGGGGGAAGAGTTGTGCTCAAGACGCGGCAAGAGCGTACGAACTTGAGTTTGCCACGCAACGGAGTGAGGGGCCGGCTGTGCCAAAAGCCCCTGAAGGCGCTGGAGAGAGGGAGTTTGCGAAATAGGCTCTTGGGCAAAAAAAGGCCACAGAGCCAAGAATATCAATCCAACCAATGAATCCCCTCTTCCGTCGTCACCGTGCCCATTGTGAAAGCGGATTGACCGGCAGAATGAAGCTCTTGGGCAATGCCGTCGGCGGCTTCGGCGGCTAACACCAAAATCATGCCCACGCCCATATTGAAGACGCGCCACGCTTCATCCCGAGGGACATTTCCCGCTTCCACCAATTGTGTGAAAACATTTTGCGCAGGAACCGATTTGCGAGAAACCGACGCGCCATGGCCGTTCAAAATTCGTGGCAAGTTTCCGATTACTCCGCCCCCTGTGATATGCGCCATAGCATGAAGTGCCGGACGCTCTAAGAAAGGCTTAAGTGGCTCTAAGTAGCACAAATGATTCTTCAAGAGGACGTCGGCGCAGGACAAGCCCTCTTCGCCGGGGAAAGGAAGGTTCCAATCCGCAATGCCCATGCGCTCCTCCACAATACGGCGGGCAAGCGAATACCCGTTGGTGTGGAGGCCGTCGGAAGGGAGTCCTAAGAGCACATCCCCTGCTTGAACCCGGGTGCCATCCAGAACGTGCGCGCGCTCCACGACCCCGACCAGCGTGCCGACTAAATCAAATTCTCCCTCCGGGTAGACTCCCGGCATCTCCGCCGTTTCACCTCCCAAAAGCGCCATGCCGTGATCGGCGCACGCGACCGCGACTCCGGAAACCGCTTCCGCCACCATTTGTGAATCCAACTTGCCGACGCCGATGTAATCCAAAAAGAAAAGTGGCGTGGCGCCCTGGACCAAAGCGTCATTGATGCAATGCTGTACTAAACAACGGCCAACCGTATCGAAACGGCCTATCGCCGAAGCAATCCTGATTTTGGTGCCGACGCCATCGGCCGTTGCCACCAAGACCGGCTCATCACCTAGGTTGTCCGCACGGAAAAGTCCACCGAAGGAACCAACATCGGCCAGCACGCGTGGTCCAAAGGTCTTGCGAATAGAATCCTTCGCCTGGTCCAATGCACTCTCTGCGGCATCAATGTTGACACCAGCGTCTTGGTAGGTTAATTCGGATGGTTTACAGGGCTCAGCCATGCCCAGATTCTACGTGCCTCTTCCCCTTTTCCGAACACCCTCTTTTCCCTATCCTAGAGGGAATGTCAGCGCGTCGCCGCCTTGTCGTCTTGGGTGCCACCGGCACGGTTGGACGCCAAACCCTTGAGCTCATCCGGGACTTCCCGGACCTCTGGGAGGTCGTTGGAATTTCGGCACACTCCAATCAAGCTGCCCTCAAGGAGCTCGCCCAAGCGCACCCAGAAGCGCAATCTTGGCTCACATCGCAAGATGTTCAAAGAGAGGCCCTTTTGCCGTTCTTGCAAGAAGGAAACTATGACGTCTGCCTGCACGCCATGGTGGGTGCTGCTGGACTCCCTTTTAGTGAAGCAGTTCTTCGCGCCGGGAAAACCTTGGCCCTAGCTAACAAGGAGTCTTTGGTCCTTGGCGGAGCTTGGCTTTGTCAACTTGCAAGGGAGCACCACGCCGAAATACTTCCGGTGGATTCCGAGCACTCTGCCATTCATCAATGCTTGCACGCTCGAACACCGGCGGACATTCGCACCCTTTACTTGACAGCCTCGGGGGGAGCACTTCGGGACTTGTCACCGGATGAGCAAAAGAAAGCAACGCCCACACAAGTTTTAAATCATCCGAATTGGGACATGGGCCCACGGATTACGGTGGATAGTGCCACCATGATGAATAAGGTTTTTGAAATTATCGAAGCGCATCATCTTTTTGAAACCCCGGCTTCGCAAATTCAGGTCCTTGTCCATCGTCAGTCCATCATTCATTCCATGGTAGAATTTCAGGATGGCTCCATTCTTGCGCAGATGGGTCCACCGGACATGAAGTTCCCCATTCATTACGCGCTCTTTGGGCCGCATCGGCAACCTTCTCCACTGCAAGGGTTTTCCCCCGAGTTGTTTCAGAACCTCACTTTGGAACCCGCCCGTCTTTCGCAGTACCCCGCGCTTGCTTTGGCGCAACAGGCCTTGGATGCCGGTCCGGCGGGCGGTGCTGTGTTAAACGCCGCAGATGAAATTGCCGTGGAGGCTTTCTTAGCGGGACAGATCCCTTTTCATCACATCGTTTCTCTTTGCGAGACTACCCTTCAGGCAATCCCTTCTCTTCCTGGCGAAAACCTCGCCCTCATCTTGGCGGCTGACGCCTGGGCACGAGACTTTGCACAGCAAGCCTGTGCAACTCCTCCTTTGTAATTTTCACGATTCATGCTTTCTCTTTTTCTTACCATTTTTGGCATTGGCTTTCTCCTCTTCATCCATGAGGGTGGTCATTTTTTAGCGGCGCGCGCTGCAGGCGTTCGAGTGGATGTTTTTTCCTTGGGGTTTGGCCCGCGTCTTTGGGGATTTAAGCGTGGAGACACGGATTACCGGCTGTGCGCCATTCCCCTCGGCGGCTACGTGAAAATGGCCGGAGAAGACGGAAATGGACTGGGCAGTGATGCACTCAACCGCAAGTCCCCCGCGTGGCGGTTCTTGATTTATTCCGGAGGAATTCTCATGAATTTCCTTTTTGCACTCATTGTGATTCCCATTCTCTTTCGTGTCGGGGTTCCCTTACAGTCGCCAGTCCTTGGCCCCATTCAGGCTGGATCCGCCGCTTGGGAAGCAGGCCTTCAAGAAGGAGATCGGGTTCTCTCCATTGACGAAAGAAAACTCCACTCTTTTTCTGACCTTGCGTCCAGCGTCGCCCTTTCAGCAGAAAATACGCTACTGATCTTTCAAGTGCAATCCGCCGACGGAACTCGAAGAGAAGTTTCGGCCATGCCGCACTATGACGAAGCCCGCGGCTTCCCCTCTCTTGGAGTGGGGCCCGCGTTTGACCTTGTTTTAAATCCAGAGTATTCCGGCGCCCCACTTTGGGCTAAAGACGAAACACCTTGGGGGCTTAATGGCGTCTTTTTCCAAAACACTTTGGAAATGCGCGTTCTGCTCCAAGAGGCTCTGCTTCAGCAAAAGCCCTTTGAACTTTCCGTGGGGCCGTCGGCCGACGACACCCGTGTGGTGACGGTGACCCCCACCCCACTTCCCGACACCCAACAATTTCGTTTGGGCGTGTTTCGCATGAGACATGAAGTGGTGCAAGCCCGCGGCCCCGTCGCAGACCTCCTGAAACCCGGCGACCTTCTCTTGTCGGTCAATGCGCGCTCTGTGAGGGACTTGGATGACTTCCTTGTTGCTTGTCTCCAGGCGTCGCCGGACGCCACGCTCACCTTTCGAAGAGACGGAAAGTCCATCACGGTGGCGCTGCCCGTGTTTTCTTCCCTCCAATGGGCCAGTGCGCTTCAACTAAAAAGCCCAAGCGGCGCTCCTGGCATTCAAGTTCTCCCTGGTCATGCTGCGGATTTGGCGGGACTTCAGACCGGCGACCGCGTGCAGTGGTTAGGAATTCAAACCCCAAGTATCTCTCTGGGGGGAACCATCACTCGTTTTGAGGAGATGCCGGAAATTCTGGCAGCCTTTCAGAAGTCCGTAGAAAGTGGTGCGCTTCCAGCCGATGCTGAACTCCGCTGCTTGGCGGGGCATCAGGGAAATGTTCAAGAATACTTCCTGAAACCGGAAGCCACCGCCACGCACTCCGTGCCCTTAGGATTCCAGGTTCATCAAGAAATTGTTCAGGAGAAAAATCTTTTCGCCGCCTTTTCTACCGGACTTTCTCAGGCGCGCTCCATGGTGCAAGACGCGGCCTTGTCCATGAAACGTCTGGTGACTGGACGCATCTCTGCCACAAACATGGGCGGAATGATTACGATTGGCCGGGCAACGCATTCTTTTGCACAAAACGGACTCATGTCCCTTTTGTTTTTTCTTAGTTTAATCTCCATCCACTTGGCGGTTTTGAACCTGATGCCCATCCCCGCCCTAGACGGTGGGCACCTCTTCTTTCTCTTATTTGAAATCATCTTCCGACGGCCCGTCAGTGAACGCATTCAAGTTGGTTTTCAAACCATGGGTTTTTTCCTTTTGCTTGGCCTTTTATTCTTCGTCACCTTTCTCGATATCCAGAGATTGTTCTCATGAGAACTTGGGCGCGCGCGTTACGCCTCTCTCTTGCCCCAACTGTTTTCTGGGATGTGATTGCCGGAACCTGGCTTGCGGGTTTCGCTCTTCAACCTCAGTCCTTTCTTCTAGCGTTTGCCGTTTTCTGCATTTGGGCAGCTGGCATGGCGCTCAATGATTTTGCGGACAAAGAGATCGACATCCTTGCCCAACGAAACCGACCCGTAGCCCAAGGAGAAATTGCGCGCCCCAAAATTTTTGCGGTGGGCCTTTTCCTGATGGTGCTTGGACTAGGAATCATCGCCGTTCTTCCCCCAACACTTCAAAAGCCCTCCCTCTGCTTGGCTGGCATGGTGATTCTTTATGACCTCGGGGGCCCGGCCATTCGCAAATCCCTCGGCCCGCTTCTCCTTGCTCTTTGCCGATGCCTCGCTGTAGTTCTGGGGGGCTTACTGTTCACCCAGCCACAGCATCTGCTCCAAACTCCTGGACCTTGGCCTTATCTCGCGTACTCCTTTTTTCTTCTCTTTCTCTCTCGCCTTGCCACACATGAAGAAGCCGGTGGATCGGGCATGAAACTTCTTCCTTTTCTTTTGGGTGCTGGATTTGCTCCTCTGCTTCTTTTACAAAAGGCCGTCGACCCCTTCCCCACGGCGGTTGGCTGGGTGTGCTTCTTCCTCTTCCTCCTGAAACCGGCGTGGCCCATTCGCCATCAAGCGTGGTCCCCTGCTACCACGCAGGGCATGGTCCGTCGGGGACTCAGCACACTGCCTCTACTCCTAGCACTTGCTCTCCTTTCCGAAGGCGCCCCTCTCTGGCAAGTCAGCATGGGGGTTTTCGTTTTCTTTTCCGTAAGAATGCTCGTTTCCGTATTCCCGCCGGAATAAGAGGCGCTTTTAATAGTAGTCCTTCAAGAGTGCTTCGACATAGCGAACCACTACGGTCGGTCGCGTTTCACTTTGATAAATTCCAAGAAGTCTTGGATAGGCTTTCTCTGCTAACTTGAGGGGTAAAACATCAATCAGGAACTTTAAGTGCAAAGGCGGTAGATCCTCCATGGTCAACAGTGCATCTACCCAAGGAAGGAAGTCAGCTTCCGAAGAAAGATTGGCCGATGTCGAAAAAATCCGCTCCGTTTCTTGCGGGTTTCTTTCTGGATTCCAGTACTCCAACAAAATGGTCAAGCCATCGGCCCCAAATAAAGCCAAAGAAGTCAAAGCTTGTTCTTTGACGTCAGTTTGTGCTTTGGGATCATGCAAAATTTGCTTGATCTTTTCAAGGACTTGAACGTCGGGAACCCTGCCGAGAATACGTAGTAAATCCACCCGTTGCGCAGAGTCACAGTAAGGCCATCGGCTGAGCAATAAAGGGGCAAGACGAGGATCCTCTAAGCCTTCTTGGCGAAAGAGCAACAAGGCGCCGACGGAACCCGGATCCAACGGAAAGCCGGAAACGAGTTGAAGCCACGGCTCCAAAGCCTCCGTTCGCCCTTGCTTCATCAGCGCATGAATAGCTGGGTAGGCGTGCGTAGGGCTGGGGTCGGCGGCCCACTCCATGAGATGCGCCAAGCCCACTCCTTGGTCCACCGCTCCGGGCAACTGCAAGGCGTCAATCACGGTCTTGCGCACCGCAAAGTCGGGGTCCTGTGCCGCCAACAGAACACCCTGCCAGTCTTCCGCCGAAGCCAATCCAATGACCGCCGTTAAGCGAACCGTACCTGAGGGATACTTTTCCGGATTCAGCATACTGCGTAAAGATTCCGTCAAGCCCTTTTCCCCAAGGGCCACGCGACGTGCCAAACCTTCTGCCAACAGAGGGGGCGGAAGAATGGACTCCATGGACTGCAACACGGATAACGATGAAGCATCCTCCACCCAAAGAAGTGCCTTCCAAGCATCCAGTCCAGACCGGCTCATGGGATCCCCCGCAATCCAAGACCGCGCGCGGGCGCCTAAAAAATGAGAAGCTTTAGGGCCCCCGATGCGCGCAATGGTGGAGAACATCGCACGGATGACGGCGGGATCCATCTCTAGCTGGGCTCTTTCCAGAAATTCGGTTTGGATGGAAAGGGATTCAAGCTGGGCCAGGGCTTCGGCGGCCCCGGTGCGCACCACGGGCACGGTGCAGGTTTGAAGAAGGTTGAGGAGAGGCGCTTCCGCTTCGGGGCTTTGGGTGGCCCCCAACGCGGCACAAAGGTTCAATAGATAGCCGACTTGCGTGGAGTCTCCTTCTACCTTGGATAAGGAATCCAAAAGAAGCGGAAGGGCTTCTTGCGGAGTTTTCCGCAACTGACTTTTCGCAAACCGAAGACCTCGGCGGGAGGAGGTTTGAAGTTTCTGCACCCACCGCGCGGTAAGACCATCGGCCGGAAGTACGTAGGCCCCTTTTTGTTGCTTGGTCTGAAAGACCTTCTCCAAAGAGTAAAGGTCCACGGGTGCCACTGGGTCTACCGACTTCCCGCAGGCGCAGAGAAGGCAGAGGACGAGCCACAGGGGCGAGTGGTAAAATGGAGGGTTCATGGGAAGGGAGCCACAAAGCATAGGTCTGGGCTACAGTTTGGGAGAGATCTCAATCCGTCATGGTTTAGCTTTGGCACCCATGGCCGGCAACACGAATTTAGCCTACCGTCGCCTCTGCCGGAAGTTTGGAGCGGAGTTGACCACCACGGAAATGGTTTCCGCCAAGGCCTTGCAATACGCGGACAAAAAAACGCAAGCTTTGCTGGCGCGCGGTGAGGATGAAACGCCGGTGGCAGCTCAGGTTTTTGGATCCGAGCCCGAAAGTTTAGGGCTTGCCGCACGGGCCATTGAAGCGAGGGGCTTTCAGGTTTTGGATTTCAACATGGGCTGTCCTGTCCCCAAGATTACAGGGGGTGGCGGAGGAAGTGCGCTTCTCAGAGATGCCGAACGCGCCGCAGCCTGTGTGACCGCCATGGTCGGCGCCACTTCTTTACCGGTGACGGTCAAAATCCGCACTGGTTGGAGTGATGAAGAAAAGGATCCGGCCGGTTTCGCCAAGGTCATGGAAGATGCGGGAGCTCAAGCCATCACCGTCCACGGAAGAACGCGAGGGCAAAAGTACACGGGAACTTGTGATTTAGAAAGCATTGCCGCCGTGGTCCAGGCCGTTTCCATTCCAGTGATTGGCAACGGAGACATTTTAGATCTGGACTCGGCAAAAAAGATGGTCGAGACGGGCGTTCAAGGCATGGCCATCGGCCGAGGTGCTCTTGGAAGCCCGTGGATCTTTTCACAGATTTCCGCATGGGCCGACGGCCTCCCCGTGCCTCCCCCGCCGGCACTTGCCGAACGTGCTGCGTTATTGCTGGAGTTGGGCGAAGGGGTGGTAGATATTCATGGAGAGCACCGCGGCATGCGCATCATGCGTCGTCTAGCCGCTGACTTCTTCCGCGGGGTGACCGGTGCGCCACAGTTACGCAATGACTGTCGGGGGCTCGAAAACTTGCTTCAGTTAGAAGAACTTGCGCGTCGTTTGGAGCAGACTTCTTTACATAGAGTTTAGGAGTGAGTCGCTCAGTTGAGTACCCCGCCTCAAGAATCTCCATCCACCACCGACAAACCCTGCACACTCTGCAGCTGCGCCAAAGCCTTGGCGTACGCGGTTCTCGCCCCCAACTCAGCCGTCTTTGCCGTCAACAAATCATTTTGAAACTGCAGCAGCTGAAAATTGGTGGAAACGCCCTCCTGCAC
>JAPKBM010000049.1 GCA_026421205.1 Planctomycetota bacterium | reverse complement strand
AATTTGACTTTCCTACTGAATCACCAGCATCAACGCGTTCAGCATGGATTGGGTTCCGACATCGGTACCGTGGCACCAAACTGTGATGCCAGCTGCGCCCGCGGGAATATTCGCCGTGTAAGACGCATAACCATTGGCATCGGTGGGCAACATGGTGAGATCGTAAGGAGGAGAAATCATGGCATCGCCAAAAGGAGTGGAAATAGGTCCGCCACCATGGATGGACCAAGCAAAGTGGGAGAAATGATTCGGTGTAGCATCGGAGACTTCCACAAGTGCTGTTTGTCCAGCGACTAAGTTAGTGACTGACAAGTTTGCGCTAGTCGCCTTGAGAGCAAATGATTGATAGTTCCCACCGGAAATTTGGGCAACATTTACCCCCGACGGTGTGTCTACTATTTGTCGGTAATTGTTTCTTCCCCACGAAACGATTGACCCATCCGACCTCAGGGCAAGTGAATGGTAATACCCACCAGCTACTTGGACGAAATCAGTTCCCGCTGGAGTGCCGGCAACCTGGCCGTAAGTATTACTACCCCACGAAGCAATGGAACCATTCGCCCTTAGAGCAATGGAATGAAGGCCTCCTCCATCCACCTGGACAAAGTCATTGCCGGATGGAGTATTCGTAACCTGTCCAGAAGAATTGGAACCCCACGAAACAATAGACCCATTACTTCTTAAGGCTAAAGAGTGTTGTGCACCTCCGGCTATTTGGGTGAAGTCGGATGAACTGGGGGTGTTTGTAACTTGATTAAAAGCATCATTTCCCCAGGAGTCGATCAACCCGTTCGACCTTAAAGCGAGGGAATGGTAGTACCCGCCAGCCGCCTGAACAAAGTCAGTTCCGGACGGGGTGCTTGAAACTTGGCCAACATTGTCCTGTCCCCAGGCATAGACAGAGCCATTGGAGTGGACTGCCAGGGAATGTGAACCGCAACCGCCCGAAACCTGAGTAAAACCACTCGCAACGGGCGTGTTGGAAACTTGACCATAGTTGTCTCTCCCCCATGAGGTGAGCGAACCATCAGATTTCAGGGCAAGAGAGTGGTATCCACCACCCGTAATTTGAACGAAATCATCACCGCTAGGAATATTCGAAACTTGAGAGTAGTCATCTCTGCCCCATCCCATAATTTCACCTTGGGGCTGGCTAGAAACACTCGGGGCAAGGAACAGAAAGACACTGAAAAGGAGGGAGAGGTTAGACATTACTTTTTAAGGGGAGTCGTCAATATTATCACAAAATCCAAGGGTTTCAGGCGTTTTTTCGGCTACCCAAGCTCCAAGATGCCGTTCTAAGTGCAACTTGAAAGCTAGAGTAATCCGCATCGCCAGAAACGGACCGATGACCTATCGGTGAAAGATTAAAATCTGCCGCATAAGAATCGAAAACGGGCATTTCCATCCCGACGCAAAGCGTAGTCCGTGTTCCGGGCTGCTGACAGGGTGAAAGAACAACAATAATTGTAAGCGAGGGCGCCTTTCTGCACAGGGAGCAATCCCCCAATGCTCTCATTCAGCTATCTCACCTTCTATACTCTTTCCCCATGCAAAAAAAAACCGGCATCCTCACGAGTAGCATCCTTTTGGGCGGATTTGCTTTGGCTCAGTTCCCCGAAACGGTGACGGCAAAGGTTTCGGAGGTGGCCGAGAAGAATGTGGTGCAAGAGATGGTCAACCAGCTTTCGCTGGAAAAATACAAAGCCACCATCAAAGAGTTAACCAAGTTCGGGGATCGGCGGCAAGGCACAGAACGGAATCGTGATGCCTTGGATTGGATAGAGGCGGAGTTAAAAAGTTTTGGCTACACCAACACCCGGCGCCATTCATATGAATTTCCAACCAAGCAGGTGCTTCCTAGGCGCAGACAAATTTTACAGCCCGGGTATGCGGTGGGTGGAGGTCGGCAGAGAGGTTGGAAAGCGCCTACCGGTGTCACTCGCAATCCGAGTGCGCAGAAAGATAAACACTTGCGGAAATTAAATACACCGCAGTCTGAGCCTGGATTGAGAGAGCAAGTGTATTGCACCAAGATTGGAACCACGCGCCCCCAAGAAATGTACATCGTGGGTGCGCACATGGATGGCATCGGCTGGGGAGAAGCGGCCAACGATGATGGTTCCGGCACTGCCTTGGTCATGGAATTGGCGCGCGTTTTTGCAGACCCAAGAATTCAAACTGAATGCAGTGTTCGTTTTGTACTTTGGAATAATGAGGAATCAGGGCTTAATGGAAGCCGTGCTTATGTGCACGACAGAGCGGCCCTGCAGGGAATCGAAGATCCGCCGGGTTCGGGGAATTTCCCTGAACCCAAATGGTTAGGCATGATTCAACATGACATGATGTTGTTTGACCACGGCATGCCCCGGAAAGATGGCACTTTAAATCCGGAGCAGCGCCTGGAAGCCGACGTCAATATTGAGTTTCAAATGGAATCAAAGTTCTCACTTCAGTCGCAGAAACTGGCGTGGGCATTTCAAAGAGCCAATGAGCGCTATGCCACCGATTATCCCGCCACCGTAGGCAGCCATATGACCAACACGGATTCCGCCTCCTTCATGGATGCTGTGGCCAGCATCAGTTTGCGCGAAAATGAACGCGGTACCCAGGTCGGCAATGGCTGGAGTCCGCACTGGCATCAGCCCAGTGATTTATATTCCACCTATAGTGACAAAGATTTCCAGCTAGGGCTGAATGCGGCTCAAACGACTTTGGCGGCGGTTGCCAAATTAGCCGGGGCGGGAATTTAGCCCCAAACAAAGAACGAAGGGTGTTTTTATTTCACGGCCTCTCGGAAGAGGCTAGAAAAAATCTGCCGACTTCGGCTTGAAATAAACTCTCATCGCGGCGACGGAAGGTGAAGTGACCTTCCATGGAACCCCATGCGGTGTCTAAGGGGCAAAAACTTTGGTACTTATGCGCTTGGCCAGGCTCCAATTCTGGAGTCAAACCCACCACTCCCGGACCTTGAATGATCTCCTCATGGCCGTCTCCATCCACGATGCGCCAACGGCGAGAAAGAAGTTGGGCCCAATCGTCGCCACAATTTTCAATGACAACTTGATAAATGAAAATGTTTTTGTCAGGGTCCGGAAAGTTGTGATTTTTGACCCTTTGCGCGCCTACGCGAATGCGAATGCCTTCGGTGGTGACATCCGAGGTTCCGGGTTGTGTGTCTTTGATTTCAGTCATCCGCTCTATTGTAGAGATAATTCCTTCGCGGAACTTTGCCCGTCCACTCAAGGACAGAGAATGAGCATAATACTCCCAGACGGATTGACCAGGGTGAGCCTGTATAAGGTCTTGGGGAATGGCGGGAAGCAAACAATCCAGACCTCATCATGGAAGAGAAAAAGGTTGACCAATAAAATCTAACTGATATTCAGCAGAATTGGACCACATTCCTAGAGTGGGGCATGCTCAAAGTCCTCACCTTGCTGTTTATTGGCTCTTTTTCCGCTCTCAGCTTCTTCAATTCGCCGGCCGCGCCGTTGCCCGGAGCCGGCTTGCGCATCTTGGTTACCAATGACGATGGGATTGATGCCAAAGGCCTAGCTGTTTTAGCCGAAGCCTTGAGCAAGTTAGGAACAGTCGTCGTTTCTGCCCCGGCAGAAAATTGTTCGGGCAGTAGTCATTCCACCGATATTTTTCGCGGCAGCCATCAGGCTCGCGAAGTGAAAATCAAAGGTGCCATCAAAGCTTGGGCAGTGAGCGGAACTCCGGCCGACGCCGTTGCGTGGGGAGTGCTGACCGAAGGGGCTGTAGATCCATTCCACTTCGTAGTTTCTGGAATTAATGCTGGCTCCAACGTCGGCGTAGTTGCACATTATTCCGGTACCGTCGGCGCCGCCATGGAAGGCGTCGGCCTTGGTATTCCGTCCATTGCGGTTTCCCAATCCGGCGGCCGGGACTTTTCACTTTCTGCGAAAGTGACGGTCGATTTAATTCAGCGGCTTTCGTTGGAGAAACCAACTCCTGGAATCGTATGGGCCATCAATGTACCCAATCTTTCTCCGGGCGTATGGCCGAAGCTCACCGTCGCACCGATGGGTGGCCGCTACATCAAGGTCGAAGGATTTCAGCGCAGCGAAAAAGATGAAAATGGCGAAGTGGTTTTCAGGTCCAATCTTTCCTTCCAAAAATCTGCCCCAGCAGGCAGTGATACTGCCGCAATGCAAAATGGCGAAGTGGTCATCACTCCGCTTTTGTTTGATTGGACTGCGACTCAGGAAATGGCGAGGATGCAGAGTTGGGATTGGTCAAAACCGGTGGCTCCCTAGTTAAATCAGAACAATCTCCGAGTGGCCGGGGGTAGCGGCATGACGGACAAGGATCCGCGTGACAAGCACTTGCTGACGGACGTGGCAAAAATCCGCCGCACCGGATGCACGGGTCTTGATATTCCATTGTCATTTCTTGGTCGACGGCCATTACTCCATGCTACGAATTGCACCACCCCCTTCGCTAGGATGGATTCAAAAAAATGCGCGCTGCATAGACCAGAGCCCTGTAATAAAACTGCGCACTCATCATTGAATATAGGAAAAACATTCAATGATTAATCGGATTTTAGTCGATCCCATAGGAATTTCGCCCCTCCTCCCTCGCGCATTAATTATGAATCGGAGGCGGATGGAGCCCTAGAATACCAACATGATTCTCACAGCCCTTTTTCTTGGTCCACTCGCATTCACCAACGTCCAATCGTCAGAATGGGACTGGGTTCATGCACATCAACTGACTCTTGAAGGACAGGGTTGGTCTGAGGTAGCAAGATCCTTCGACCGATTACCAAAAAAAGCTGAGGGGGTTGTGCGTGATTCTGTTTGGAATCTTTCACGCGATTCTTCGGGCATGGCCGTTCGATTTGTTACGGATTCAGCTGGAATCGCGTGCCGTTGGAGCCTCAGTAAGGCAGAACTGGCGAAGCCCCATATGCCTGCAACTGGGGTGAGCGGAGTTGATCTTTATGTGCGTGATGAAAAAGGAGTTTGGCGTTGGCTTGCTTGCCCGCTTCCAAACAATCAAAAAATGACGGCGACCCTCATAAAAGGTCTCCCTCCGGGCACACGCGAATATCTCCTGTATTTACCTCTTTACAACGGCGTTCAATCGCTAGAAGTTGGTGTATCGGTTGGCTCTGAACTGAAGCCAGGGCCGATGCGCGCCAAAGAAAAATCAGGTCCCATCGTATTCTATGGAACATCCATCACGCATGGTGCATGTGCTTCTCGCCCTGGCATGACTCATCCGGCCATTTTGGGACGCCGCCTTGAATACCCCATCATTAACTTGGGATTCTCCGGTAATGGGACGATGGACTTAGAGATAGCCGACCTCATGGTGGAGCTTGAAGCGTCTGTCTATGTTATTGACTGCCTACCAAATATGAATTCCAAACAAGTTTCAGAGAGGGTGGAACCGTTTGTGAAAAGACTTCGTAAATTTCGTCCCCAAACCCCCATTCTTTTGGTCGAAGATCGAAGCTTCGCGAATTCCTTCCTTCAGCCGCAGCGACAAGCTCGCCACGCTGCCTCTCGCGCAGCTCTTAGAACGGGACTGAGGAACTTAATCAAAGGTGGCACGAAAGGGCTCTACTACCTTGAAGGTGCCAATCTCGTTGGAAACGAGGATACCGTTGACTCCTCTCACCCAAGTGATCTCGGATTTGTTCGACAGGCCGACGTCTTTGAACCAATGCTTAAAATGATTTTGAAGCGGCCATGAATTCCCTCCCCCCCCCTCAGTGTCATTGCTACTTCAAGGCCTATCCCTACGGATTTTGGTGTTGATTGACTACTTCGGTGGTATCCACTCAAGATCCATCAAGAGTGCGCCATGATCTGAAGGGAAGGTCCGTTGCTTGATGGGGATTGAGTCATCTTCCCAGACAAGCGGAAGCACTTTTCCGGCAACCGGTCGCAATGACCACCCATCGGACACACCTGAATTTTTCAGGTACAGCCGATCGATGCGATCGAAGGCCTGTGGTGTCCCCTCTTCACCAGAGGCAGGGCCACGAAACATGGGCGACCAGGTAATCCCTGGATGCTGGACGGGATTCGGATGCACCGTTCGGAAAGTGTCCATGAAGCCTGCATCATGGATCACGGTGCTTACAGGCAGTGCGAGGTCCCGACGCTGTTTGTAGATGCTTGCCGTATCCTTAGTCCAGTCCAAGTGAGATGGTGTATTCCAATCTCCACCCACCAGTAATGGAATGTCCGCTACGAGATGACCTGCTCCTTCTAGATGGGCAATGATTGCTGTGGCTTGTTGCAACCGGTTTGAACGTACATCTTCCGCTGCCAGCAGAGTCTCATCACTCATGGTTGGGTTGTCGCGCAATTCATAGCCGAGGAATGCGCGGTAATCAATCCAGATGCTCCACACTAGAAGTTCCCGCTGATGCGAATCACGCAGCAGGGCCCCCACCCCGTGCCATTCGTGGTGAAAGAAGGTCGTTTTCAGTTCCATCGGCGTCAAGACGCAAAGGTGGGCGCTCTCCGCTTGGTGCTGATTCCAGCCAAGTTCACCTGCCAGCCATTCACCGAGGTGAGGTCGATCTCCATCGATGTCGTAGCTCTCCTGGAGAAGCACAATGTCAGGTTCAACGGATCGAATGATCGCCAGAGTTTTCTCAGCTCCCTGGTCAACATCATTAGCGCCATGCAGGACGTTCCAGACCAGCACGCGAAGATTCATCTTGATCGGCGCATTCGTGTCGACGAGTTCGTCCGAGACGCTTTCTCGAATCGTAGTCTTACTTTCAGGGAGATGGCAACCTGGAATCGCAAGCGCCATAAGAGTAAGGAGGGAATATCTAGAGGGCCACATGAGGTTCACTATGTTATCGCTTCTTCAGTCAGTCCGGCCCCATCGGGATGAGAGGGAAGGTGAAAAAATCGAGGATATCCCGCGAGGATACTCGCTCTGAGGGTTTCCTTGGCGATAACCCAATCTTCCGCCGGAGTGAATAAGATGGCCTTCATGCGAATGCTGCTCCCACTGACATTACTTGTAGCCATTTCTAGCTGCACCGTATCTCACTCCCAAAACAACACCGCAGAAGGGGTGGTGGATGCTGGCTATGGCGCAGATATGGCAAGCGATACCCGCGAGCTGGGGAATCAAAGACTCCTAGCCGAGGTGAATAATACCCCTGGGGTGCTTGCATTGAGCCATGTTGTCGAACTAGATCGAATCTCAGGGGCCATTGGAAGGCTCGAAGTCGAAACAGTTTTTATTAATATAGATGGCTCTCCTTCTTATAAGACAACCGTAGTCAATTCAAGTGACAGGGATATTTGGTGGGCCGGGCTACGCACAGGAACAACGAGCGCAAGTTATCGGTCAGTGGTCGAATCTCAGGGTGAGGACGAGTTATTCGGAGGTAAATCTGGACATTCCCGCAGTATTGGGTGCTATGCGGGCAGCTCGAGTGCATTTAATCCCGAAAAGAATATCGATTATTTAATGAAGCCCGGTGCTGTGAGAGTTTTTGAAAAAAGTATGGACAAACCTGAGAAAGGTTTTGGGTTCACCTCTTGGAGCTTTCATGGGGAAACGGATTATCCTTCCTTAGAGCCCTTGGTGGATTATCCGGCGTTTGACGTTCCTCTATCTTTTAATTGGGATGAAGAAGAGGGGTGTTCCGTAGTTATTGCTGAAAATGAATAGCGCAGGATTCAAGCCCCGAGGGAGACCTCGAGCTTCCTCCTTCCTCGCGCATCTAATTGGGAATTAGATGTGAATGGAGCCTGGAGGAGTTCTAAGTTAATTCCGAATAATTAGTTAGCCTAGAGCGCTGTTTTCAGATAGGTCAGATTTGCCTTCTATTTGCCTACAAAACTGAAAAAGAAGGGGCAAAAGAGCATGCCAACTGCTGGCGGGTTAATGGAGTTTCACGCAGGGTTTAGGCGCTTGAGCATTAATTCACTATAACTCTGCTGACTGGAGTCTTGCCATGGAAACGCCGGCGTGAATATGATCACGCCCCGAGAGAAAGGAGAGACGCAAACAACATCGAAAGCTAGTGACCTTCCTCGGAAAGACATCACAAGAAATGCTTTATTCTCGGTAAAATGTTGCTGCGTCAAAAAACATTCTTTCACCTTGAGTGAGATTCGCGGTAATTCGAACCTTAACGGGCTGCTGCGAAAAAGCCAAGGACAACTTCGCGTTAGAAAAAGTTGGAGAGCTTAAATCCGTGCGGAGATTTGCGACAAGGTGACCTGTATTTAGATTCAAGACCTCGAGAAACATTTCTCCACATGTCGGACCTGAAAACGTGTGAATATCAATCCCATTCAATGAATCTTCAACTTCGATGTAGGCGCCATTCACAAGGGTCATTTCCACGTCAGCATCCACCAAAGAAACGTCTGTCCTTTGCCTAACAACTTCTGTCACGATGGACTTCCAAGGCCATATCCTTTCTGGATGCGGGTTCCTTGGGTCAAACGGTGAAAAATAGTGAAATGCCGGTGCCTTGTTATCTCGAATTAATCGCATCTCTTTGAGAACCCATGGAAACCCCGGAAGGTCCTTGCCAACAACGAGCCCACCTTGAGAACCCACAAAGAGAAGGTGATCCGTTGCGAAATTAGGCGATATCTCAATGGAGTCCAGCGAAACATTGGGGAACTGAGAACCAACCTCTTCCCAAACGGGAGTGCTTTGGCTCAAGTCTAACCTTTTTACTCCACTTGAAAACGTTGCCGCATAGACAACAGGATTAGTCTCGAAATCTGGCGCACATACGATGCTTTCAATCGATACTTGGTCAAGACCAGCTGAATACTCCCGATAACTTGGGGCAAAAGGATCGTCAACATACTCTATGAAAAATGGAGCATCCCTGATGGCAATGAAAATCCTTGGCAAAGCAGGCGTCATTGGGTCTCGATCGAAACCTGGATCAAGTGCAAGCCCCTTGATTTTGGATGGAAGCTCCAGAACAAGTTCCCACTGGGAGTCATCAAGGCCAAAAAGACCTCTGTGATTAATTCCATAAACGTCCCTCCTTCCCCCCGCGACATCCTCTTGATAAGTCGGAGCAACAACAAGATTCCTTAAAGTTGGCGCTCTCCCCCCATTGACCATGCGAGTGAGTGGCTCAGCGGTCAATCCTCCATCCGTAGAACGTAAATTGCTCCAATTACCACCCGTTGACGAACTCATAAAAAAAGTTTGATCCGAAATTGGTGTGCCTAGCGCATTGAAGTGGGGCGAGAATGCAATGGATCGAATATATCCCAAATGTTGCTGCTGAAGGATTAACTTCCAACCAGATTGCTGAAAGATATTCGGAATATCACTGTCAGGATTAAACCAAAAAGCGAGGCCCTCAGAGCCGACAGCAATCAATACATTGTCTTCGGCGTACTGGGGGGAAATCGCGGCCATTTCTTGATAATTAATCGGTGAATCCTGAATAAATCGAATACCACCGTCTGAAATATTATAGATAGCCGTCCCAGAGCCATAAGTCCCTGCAACCACGAGGAGATTACCATCAGGACCCTCAATTGACTTAAGACTCCTCAACTGTGTCTCTGGTCGAACAGGGACTCGCCCCCACTGAAGACCTTCATTCGCAGAAAGATAAAAACCTTCGCTGCGTGAAAAGAAAATCGAGCCGTCAGATGAAAAAACAGGGGAGACAGAGAAATCGATCACTTTGGCTCGGCCAAGGCCAATCGTATCGGATGAATCTTTTTCCGCAATGAAATCTTGTGCGGAGCCGAAATCATCCCAAGTCACCCCAGCATCAGAGCTCCTGAAAATTCCCTGACTCGTTGCCATCTCATTAAGATCTGGGTGTCCCAAGGGTGCTGCAAGGAACCAGCTTTCCCCAAAGGGGCCAATCGGCGTTGAAACCAGCGCTCGAATAGAAGAAAGTATGGTTGCTCTTGCAGTGAACCCCCCTCCATAATCCGTTGATTGCCAGATGGTCCCCTCATCTTTCGTTGCATTTGCTAAATTTGGGATCGATGTTGCCATGACCAAGCAACCGGTAACTGCATAATCATGTGCAAATGAAATTGCGGTAATCACAGGGTCTTCTTCGGAAACAGACGGCGTAGAAAACTGCTGACAAACGGACCAAGTATTTCCACCATCCTCTGAAAGAAACAATACTCCAGAAAATGCCGCTGCCATGGAGCGCGAGGTCGGCCCGCCAAGTGATTGGTAATTAGGGGCAATGGCAACTTGACCAAACTGTTCACCTAGGTGCCCAGAGTCCAGCAGAATGATCCACGACTCTTGATTGAAATCATATTCCCAAACCTGACCCAAGCGATTAGCCAGAATAACTGGACCGTCAGACCCAAGAAAGGGAGACGCCAATTTCGTAACAAAGAGGCCGTGAGATCCGGGAAGGCCTTGACTCATTTTTTTCACTTCTCCGAGGGTGGAGTCAAAACTCCAAACCCCTTCATTAGTACCTATAATGAATTTCCGCGACCCTGGATGGAAAACGACTTTATCAGCCCAAGCCCTTTCGAGGCCATCACCAGACACTGGGGTCCAAGATAAACCCATGTCTTGTGTATACATAACACGACATTCTCGGCTTGCTGCAATCACAGTTACCAGAGAACCGTCCTTCATCACACCCGTCGCAACACCATGAACGGCGTCATGGGGCACATGGGGCACATGGGGCACATGGGGCACATGGGGCACATGGGCATCTAAGCCGACTAGCAATGCCAAGGAAAGGGAATAGAACAGAATCATGGGCAATCTCTTCGAAAAGGGTAACTTGAGTGTATCACCAGATTTTCAAGTCAACCGGTCTTCTGGGCAGGTATTCGAACTTGGACCCCATCAGTATTCTGGTATTCCAAATACCATTTAGAACTTATCCAAGTGCGATCATTTTTTAATTCTCTCGTGGCCTGAAGAGCCTTCCCACGTGACAATTTCCTCTTGAATTTTGCCAGCATTGATTTGCCTTCCCCTAGCGGAGAATGCGAGAAACCGAGAAATAAGTGACAATGCAGAAATTGCGACAAACGCAATAACCAAGGCGTTAGCGTTGCCCCAAGTAAGCGTCTGCTAGCAATAGACCTAGCTTGATTACCCCGGTGCTGTCCATGAGAATGTGCTCTTGCGGGGGAAGGAGTTCCAGAGCTTGAACATGCAAATTATTTGGGCTTCCCTGAGACCAGCCTTTTAATTGACTCGATATATCAACTTCAGCAGCACCTTCAAAGATCGTTGGCGGCTGATGGCTCACGAACCACTTCAAATTTCTCATCCCTAAATCTTGGCGGCTACCATCCACCAACGCTTTCATGCGAGAAATAGCCTCATGTTTATAGGGAGAGAAAGACATATCATTCTCTCCAAGGTGATAAAAAATGCCAGCCAGCTCAACCCTATGTCCCATTGCTTCAAGATCAGACATATTTTTCTCTACAAAAGCAATGAATTGAGTATAGAGGTTTCTAGATTTTGCATTGCTGCCCTCAGGTGTCCAGTCGATAATCTGTGAACCACTATGCGTAAACTTCGCTATTGCCATATTAGTTTTTTCTTTCTTCCTAACCTGATGAACAAAGCTTAACTCTGGCCCGAACGTTCCATAAGACCCCGTGGCGCCCAAAGGCTCCAGGCCATTTGAAACATGAAATCCTCCTCCAAGGCTATAGCTATACGGGACTTTCGGGTTATCCTTTCTTAAA
>JAPKBM010000014.1 GCA_026421205.1 Planctomycetota bacterium | reverse complement strand
GACCTCCTTGACGAAGCTTCGCAACGTCGGCGCTTAGATTGTGTGCATGTGGAGTGGGGAAGTCATTCGGCAGTGCTCTTAGGGGACTGGATTTACGCCAAAGCCTTTGAGCACTGCACGCGTCTTCCTGGGGACGAAGCTAGTTTGCGCCTTGCACGCGCCACGCGCCGCGTTTGCGCCGGCGAAATTTTCCAAAATTTGACTCGAAAAGATTTCGATTTATCAGAAGAAGATTATTTATTGCAAATCGACGGAAAAACTGGAGCGCTTTTCGAAGAGGGTTGTCATCTTGCCGCGGCTTTCGCGGGCACATCCGAAGCAACCCAAAGGTCCTGCGCGTTATACGGAAAACTGGCCGGCCGCGCTTTTCAGATGGCGGATGACCTTCTTGATTTGGTAGGGAAAGAGGAAACGGCTGGCAAGTCTCTTGGAACTGATTGGGCACGAGGGAAAATGACCCTCCCTCTCATCCACTTGCGAGATCGACTCTCCGGGGAATCACTCGCGGACCTGAAGAGAGATTTTGGAAGTGGGGGCAATCGACAGGTTCTTTTTGGAAAGAATTACGGTAAAGACCTACAAGAGGCTCTTGAAGTATCTCGGAAAGAAATTTCCCGCTGCCTTGCAAGTGCAGCCGAGGCTTTGCAAATTCTTGCGCCGTCGCCCGCACGCCATTCTTTGATTTCGCTTACCCATTTTCTTGGAACGAGAAACCAATAATATTTTGCGCTCTACTGGAAAACCTCGTGCCTTTACTTGGACCTTTAAGTCGGGCCTTTTGGGCCTGATTGTACTCATTGCATGGGCCGAACTCCTTGGGCACTTCGGGCGGCACACCATGTCCGCGCAAGGTGACGCACGATGGGGATATGCCATTGCCTTCTTTTTCACCCTTTTGCCTTTTTTCGGGCTGCTCTCATTCCGCACGGCATTCGCATTCCACTTTTTTCGCTCCATCAAAGTTGGTGTGCTGAACTTAGTGCTGATTGGCCTTGGCGCCATGATTGGTGTTCTCGTGCATCAAGAGAATGTGGATAACCCAATTCCAGCCAGCGGGGTAGCATCCTTGAACGCGTGGGAAGAAATTGCCTCGGGCGAAACATGGAGCTATGAGCAACAAAAGACTTGGTTTTTCTACGCAGGCGGGGGTGGAAACTCATCCAGCTTTCGGAATGCACAAGCTTTTTTCCTTTATCACCTCTTAGGGAAAGTGGGCGGGGATTTATGGTTCAACTTGGACGAGTCTCTTGATGTAAATCAAGTTGAGATCCAGCGACGACTGGACGGCCTTGTGGACCATATCCCAGGAATCCGGGCGCGTTTTGGGGAGGACCTTGCCGTTGCGATTGCATCACAAAGTCGGGTGGGGCTAGAAACCAGAGCTGATAATCGCAGAATCAGCGCCCTTGAAGAAAAATGGAACGATTCTCTGTGGAGTTTTTTCGTTCTTGCTGACCGCTTGGATTTTATCCGAGTGTACCGATCTGACTGGTACTCACTCTTGTGGGCAGTCCTCTTTCTGGGTGTATTATCGAATACGTTCCGAGGGGGCTGGCGTCGGCTTCTTAAGCCTGGGAAATGGGGCTTTGTGATTACTCACTCGGGCATTCTCATTTTAGTGACCGGCGCATTTTTCGGCCGCATGGGGGAGATGCGTGGTATTTTGAACTTGCGGGTTGGGGATGTCGGTCATGAATTTCAACTGTACGCTTTAAGTCCTGAAGGCAGGGCACAGTTCCGCCCCTTTCTGGGTGATTCCGACGGCGCACCTTTTGCTCTGAAATTAGATGCTTTTCGTGCGGATCAGCACGATGTCCTTGATGTTTGGTACGTTAAAGAAGGGGCTGACCATAAACTTGAATACGAATTTGCTCTCGATGCGCAGCCGAAAGAGCGTGTTTGGCAAGGTTTACACCTGACCTATGATCGGCCCATTTCCGATCCAATCGACGGGACCCCGGCTTTAGAAATTACGGTCCTTGAGTATTTCCCCCAGGCTAAGGTTCTCTCATTTAATGAGAGCCTTTTCCCTCAAAAAGTGGACCCCGTGAACGCCGCGGACTTTTACAGCGTTGCTTTTCCAGCAGCGCTGCTTAGAATCCAAACAAATGGGACCACTCCGCAGGAGCATTGGCTCTCTGGAGACCCAGAGGCGAAGCCACTTCCTGTTTCCTATTTAAGTCCTGATGGTGAGCCCCGCTTGTTGTATTTGTTGTTTCGCGAAGACACCAGTGGCCAATCCCTTCCTTTTGAATGGCGCTCGAAACTTTCTGTGCTTCGCGGCCCCTCTACAGCGAAAGACGTGATTCGCTCTGGCGAGATTCGCGTCAATGACTATCTCCATTATGATGGCTGGAGGTTCTTTCAGACCAGTCACGACCCCAATGACCCGAAGTACTCTGGAATTGGCGTTGTGTATGACCCTGGCATGGAAGCAGTACTTCTTGGGTTTTGGATGGTCATGCTCGGCACGATTACGGTTTTTCTTGTCAACCCAATCTTTACCCGCAAACACCGAGGTACTTCCTAGTGGACTATCGCAATCTTCTTGAACTTACGCTAAAGGTATCCACCTTTGGAGCGGCTTACGCGCTTCTTATTTCTATCCTTTGGTTTTTGCCCCGCCGCAACAAAGGGGAGGCTTTGCTTGAGAAGGCATCCAAACTCGTCTTAGGCTTCCCCGCGCTAGCGCTTGTCACGAACTTGACTGCGCAGATCGCACGTTATTTCGAAGTCATGCATTGGCCCGCGCAAACGATGTACGAAGTCATCCCTCTCGGCACAGCGACAGGTTTCCTTTCTACTTTGATTCTCTACGCAGTTCTTGGTCTTCATAAACAAAAAGGCGTCGCGAGGGGATTTGCCGACCTCTTTGTCGCTTTAATACTCCTGGGAGCCGCATTCACACTCTCTTATGTTTTAAATCTCGACCCCACAGGGAAGCCTCTACCGCCAGCGCTCCAGTCTTACTGGTTTAGCACCCATATTACGGCGTATATGTTTGGGTATTTCACCCTCTTCATTGCAACTATTGCCGCGTGGCTGCATTTTTGTTTTAAGTTTTGGCGGGGAATTTTCCAATCAAAAGACTACCCGATGCCGGCCAGTAAGTTTTGGGCCATTGGACTCTTTGCATTAGTCCCAATCCCTTTCGGTATGCACGGGATTCTCCTGGGGCCTGGAATACTCCTACTTGCTGGGTTTATCTCGACACTAAGCATGAAAACTGAGAATAAAATGGCTTGGTTTGACGCGTGGGAAAAGGGATCCGACCGATTCACTTGGCTTATTTTTGTCGTTGGCTTTCCCTTTTTAACAGCAGGGCTCATTCAAGGGGGGCTGTGGGCTCAGGAAGCCTGGGCGCTCTACTGGGGCTGGGATTCTAAGGAAGTTTCTGCCCTCATTTCCTGGCTCTTTTACTTGGTTTATATGCACCTCCGTTTCGTGGCCGGTTGGCGTGGCGAAAAGGGGATGTGGATTTTGATTCTCGGAGGGCTCTCCGTTTACATCACCTTTCAGCTTTTCGGTTATTTGCCCGCCTCGCAGAATAGTTTGCATCGGTACACGGACATGGAAAATGTCCCTGCGCAAAGGCTGTTGGCTGATTAATTCCAGGCAGCTTCCACAGTATTTCGAAGCAACATCGCAATGGTCATGGGGCCGACGCCTCCCGGAACGGGTGTGATTTTACGTGCTGTTTTCTTTGCCGTCTCAAAATCAACATCCCCAACTAATTTTCCGTCGGCGCCCCGGTTGATTCCTACATCGATGACGGTAGCCCCAGGGCGAATCCACTCTCCCCGCACGAGTTGGGGAACGCCCACGGCAGCGACAACCACATCGGCCGATTTGATTTCGGCCTCAAGGTCTTTGGTCCGAGAGTGGCAAATCGTCACGGTCGCATTTCGCTCAAGCAGCATCAGAGCAATCGGCTTTCCAACAATATTGCTTCTTCCGACGACCACGGCCTTTTTCCCGGAGAGGTCTTCAAGTCCCGCTTCCTTGAGGAGAACCATAATTCCTTTTGGGGTGCAGGGGCGCGGGGCAAGATTTCCTTGCATGAGCGCACCTTGGTTCAAGGGGTGAAACCCGTCGACATCTTTTTCTGGAAGAATCGTTTTCAGGACTTGATTCTCATCATAGTCAAGGCCCTTCGGAAGTGGAAGTTGCACAAGTATTCCATGAATTGCAGGGTCTTCGTTATAGGCTTGAACCTGTTGCAGAAGTTGTTGTTGCCCTGCATCTGCAGGGAGCTCTATGTGCTCATTCACCAGCCCAGCGGCCTCGCAGGCTCTGCGTTTATTCCGGACATAAACCTCAGAGGCAGGGTCTTGACCGACCAAAATCGTGGCCAATCCAGGCCTTGGTTTTCCCTCGGCGAGGCCAGTAAGGATTTCGAGGCGAATTTCCTCGCGAATGCGCAAAGAGAGTGCCTTTCCGTCAAGTATTTGATTTTCCATGGGTAGGGTTCCTAAGGGGACAATGGATAGAATGCCATTCCGTACCTCCCGTGACTACTCTCACTCCTTACGTTCGAAAATTCCTTGTCCTGTGGGCTGTGATTTGGATTCTCAGTTTCCTGCTTCAGCCGTCGACCCCGTTTTACTTTTTTGAACTGGATCCCCGAGGATTAGCACAGGGTCAACTGTCCGCCATCCCTGGAATCCTTGGCTATTTCCTTATCCATGACCGGCATTCGATTCTCCACCTCCTATTGAATGGGTGGATGTTTGCCCTCTTTGCGCCTGAGATGGAACGCATCTTTCCGGGGCGGCGCTTCCTTCGATTTACACTTTTTGTCGTACTTTTTGGGGCCGCCATTCGCTTCCTCCTTGCAGTTCTCTTTCCCGACGTATTTCACTCACGAGTAATAGGCGGATCAGGGCTTACCATGGCGTGCTTGGCTGGTTTTGCGGCACTCTTTCCAGGAACACGTTTTTCCTTTTTTCTGTTTGAGGTAAAGGCTCTGACACTTTTCCTCGTTGTACTCAGTTTTGACCTTGTGAGCTTTTTCCTCACTTTCGGGGGACGCGGCGGTGGCGTTGCCGCCGATATTCATCTTGCCGGCGCTCTGGCTGGATGGTTTCTTTGTGCGGGTTTTCAAAAGTACCCGTTACCCGGCAAGAGCAAGGTTGCCCGCTGGAAAGCGGATATTCGTCGCCTTAGAGAAGGAAATGCACGAAGACGGCTCGACATGATTTTGCAAAAAATATCCACCCATGGGATTGGATCTCTGTCAAAGGGAGAGAAAAAATTCCTCGAAGAGGAGTCGAGGAAAGGACGTTAAACTGCAGGGGATGCTTCTCAGCCTCTTCGCCTTCGCACTTGCACCTCTGCAGCAAGACCCAGCTGATGCCTTCTTACGAGACTTCGGCTTGGCCATGCGAGTGAACGATATTCAGTCCCAAGATCGATCCTTACGACGGCACCGGGAAAAGGCAGTGAATTATTTTGTGACTCGAATCGTGCCGGTTAAGAGCCCTGAGGACCCATGGGTGATGGCCTTTTCAGAATCTTGGAAGCGTGTTTACCGCACGGAGTTCCCAAGAGATTACATTACGAAAATTGCGGGCTTAAGTCGGGAAGATATTTTGAAGCGGTCGGATTTTACCGGCAAGAAATTCGTGGACGTCATTGCGCTGCGCTCCATTGCCATTGCCTCGAAAAATCCAGAGGACTGGGCGGCGCTTCGTGCGGCAGCTCAGCCACTTCAAGTGGGTCTTTTTGAGGTGGGTGACCTCTACTACTCAGCCTCCGTTATGAACTATTTGGCAGATAGTTGGAATCCTGATTTTCAAGATGGGCCAGGAGATCCGCAGAAAACATTTGACCGCATGGGAGAGTTTCTTCAGCTTCGAAAGGACCTTGGTTATATAAAGGACTCCGTTTATGTTTCCATGGAGAGGGAATGGAAGGGCTTTCGCCATGAGCTGGGATTAGAACCGGAGTCAGAGAGAGCGGTGAAAGCCTCACCATTTGATATCCGTCCTATCCCGGGAGAAGGGTGGCACACCTTGGATTTCACCTTCCAGTCAGACAAGGGCCAAGCAAAGCTTTTTCGTCCCTCTGATTTAGTCGATGACGACACAACACAGTGGCTTGCAGCTGGAGTCCTGGAGCCGAAGGAATTCTCACTCTTGCCTCCACACTGTGGAGCCAAGGAGTGTTTTTTTGGTGGCCCGAATTCTCGTGTGAAGGTTTTCCGTGATAGTGCGATAAAATTTCACCTTGAAGCGGGGGGGGCGCCCAGTGAGCCTTTCTCTTTATCCCCTAGACCTCAGTTGGTACTCTTTGAAATGAAATTTCCCGGAGGGGTTCTTGCGCAGCGAGCTATTTGGGTTGCCACGGGTGTGGAGCAAGGAGGCTACAACGGCATTGAGATGAACCAATCCATAAATGACAACGGCGGACTTTTATTCTTTCGCCATGCTTCTTCAATAGTTGCGAAAACGCCTTGGGGAGACTTGCGTTTATTTGAGGATAACGGCGACGGTTTTTTCTCTTTAGAAGGTCCGACTTTAGCGGGCCATTCCGGAATGCCTAAGGGCGAGTTCTTTCAGCGTTTTGACGCTGTCGCTTTAGGGAAGGTGAAAAGGGCAAGCCCGTCGGCACCTTGGATTCCTGGCCCAAAGGGGGAATGGTTTGAGCTGGAAATGGCGCCGTCTGTATCTCCAACTCTTGGGCGTATCCGAAAAGTTTCCCCTACGCTGGGAAAGATCACGGTGCTCTTAAAGGGGGTTAAAGAAGTGAAGCTCACTTCGCTCATTCTAAAGGCGGAAAACGACCGAACGAAAGGGCTCTATGTCGATGTCGCCGGAAATAAATCCTTTCAAATCCCCATCGGCCGCTACCAACTAGTGCAAGGTTTTCTAGAGGGGAAGGATGGGGAAACGGCTCTTCTCGTTCCTCCAAAGTCGGTGCCGTTACGCGTGGACATTGATGCCGAAACCCCTGCTGTCTTGACTCTTGGAGCTCCGTTTCAATTAACGGGAAGATTTCAGGAGGAGGACAAAGAGGTTGTTTTGGTTTCCGACTCTGTGCACGTTGTTGGTGTTGCGGAAGAAAGCTACCACATGATGATTGGCGCCCCTCTTTTCGAAATACGCGTCCAAGTCAAGGGCGGGAAGAAAGGGGAAACGGAAAGGCCGAAAAAATCTGCAGCGGAGGCGGACTGGCATGCAGCGTATTTCCCGGCAGAGTTTCGTTTACCGATCCCGAAGGGAAAAGAGGCTTTGATTAAACTGTCTATTAAAAAACATCCTTGGTTCGGGAAGCTCTCTTCGGACTGGATTGAATAAGAGGTATTTCCTGTGCTAGACCCAAAATGGATTCGAGAAAACCCTGACGTCATCGCGGAGGCTGGGCGACTGAAAAGAATTTCAGTGGATATGCCGGCCTACTTAGCTCTTGATAAAAAGCATCGCCAAATTTTGACTGAGGTCGAGTCTTCACGTGCTTACTTAAAGGCAGAGTCTAAAAAACTTGGGAAGTTGTCCCCGGAAGACCGTGAGCTTGCTTTGGGCGACCAAAAAGAGAGAAAATTGGTACTGCAAAAGCTTGAGGCCGAAGAGCAACTCCTTCGAAAGGAATTACACCTTCTTGCCATGAAGCTTCCCATGCCTCCGGCACCCGAGGTTCCGGAGGGCAAAGATGACACTCAAAACATTGAACTCGCGTGCGTCGGTACGCCGCCCGTTTTTTCCTTTACACCAAAGACTCATATTCAAATTGGAGAAGAACTCGACTTGTTAGATATTCCTCGTGGGGTGAAGCTCGCTGGGTCAAGGAATTACCTTTTAAAGGGAGAGTTAGCTCTCTTAGAGCAGGCTATTTTGAGGATGGCGGTGGACCATATGGTCAAACGGGGTTTTGAGCTTGTTTCCGTGCCGATGCTTGTCAATCGGGAATGCATGGAAGGAACGGGCTACTTCCCAGGTGGAGAGGAACAGGCATACCTCGCAGAGCGGGATGACTTATCACTCATTGGGACTTCAGAAGTTCCACTTACTTCCATTCACGCGGGCGAAAAGTTAGATGAGGCCAACCTCCCCATTCGCCGTATTGCTCTTTCCCCTTGCTTTCGACGCGAAGCGGGCACTTATGGAAAGGACACGAAGGGTTTATACCGTGTGCACCAATTTTGGAAAGTGGAGCAAGTTGTCATCGGACCTCACGACTTGGAGTGGTCCCTGCAGGAGCACCGTGCGATTTTGGCGAACGCAACCGACTTCCTTGATCTATTGGAGTTACCTTATCGCGTGGTGAATGTTTGTGGCGGTGATTTGGGCCAAGGTCAAGTCCAAAAATTCGATATTGAAACTTGGATGCCTAGTCGGAACTCCTATGGAGAAACTCACTCCGCATCTCGTTTCCATGATTTTCAAGCGCGCCGCCTTAACCTGCGCTACAAGCCTTCTTCGGGTGGCAAACCCTTGTACTGTCACACTTTGAACAATACTGTCATTGCCTCGCCTCGGGTCTTAATTGCTTTACTGGAAAACAATCAAAATGAAGATGGCACGGTCAGGATTCCGTCGGCGCTTCAACCTTTTTTCGGGGCCAAAACCCTTGGAAAAAATATTAGGGCTTGAGCGGCGTACTGGCTTCACTTCCGCGAAGGATGTCGCTCTGTTCAACGCCAGGCTCAGCACCGGTGGCTCCTTGCTCTGCTTCGTCTTCGCCGGGTACCGTTGGGTGGATACGGTTGCGAAAAGACCAGCGGACGGGCTCAGGGATGCGCAAGAAGTCCTGAAATTCTAGTCGAGACCGGTTTGCGCCAAGCAACAAGCGACTTTCTGAAGATTTGCGGGGCTGAATTTCAAGCTCCATAGAAACTTCAAAGAGAAAAGGAAGTCCGCCCATGTCCATCGAATTCCATTCTTCTTCCCAAGATGGCTCGTAGGCTGGCTCTCCTGCGTAGAGAAGACTGAAATTGATAATACGGTTATTCAGCATCGCCCAGTTTCCGCCTCGAAAAGGCTCTTCGTCAAGCAAAAAGTCCTCCCTACGGTAAAGCTCCAAGAAATCAGAAGATCCTGGTCGTTCTCGTACCCAGTAGCCAATTTCCACTAGTGGGGCGCGCACGTAAACGTCCAGAAGTGGGTCATAATGAGGGATTCTTGACTGTGTGTGAGCAATAAAATCAAGTCGGTCGGCGTCGGCACCGTGCAAAGTGTGTGATGTTCCAGAAAGAACTTCATATCCATCCATATCGTAAACGGCGATTCTCGACAGATCCTCTCGAAGAAGCGCCATCAGTTTCGGCCCCGTACTTTCTGTCTGAATAAGGTTGTGGATGGCGTCAACCGCCCTTTGGGTAGAATCCAAAGAGGACAAGATAGCGGTCATAATCATTGCGCTAATAAAGAGGGAAACCAGGACCTCCATGAGCGTGAAGCCGGCTTTACGCAGATTACTCATTCAATCTCCTCAACCATGGCGCTACCCCAGGTGGCCTCCCAGAGAGGAAAGTCTTGGCGAACGGCCCAAGTCTCCACCAAAGACTCCAGGCGGAATTCAGCCGTTTCATTGGTGAAATCGGGCCATTGGACCACAATGACAATGCGGGTTCGAGGAGGTTGCGCCAAGGTGTCTTCCTCTGCAGCGTCTTCGCTCTCTCGCCACGCTTCTTCTTTGCTCCGACGCCATGCGTACTCCGGAGAATCAGTGTCAGCATTTTCTGAGGCAACTAAACTTCCCTCACCGAGGCCAATTCGATACTGAAATGGGGCAAAACCTTCTTCTGCGAAGTCACCCTCCATTCCATCAAAAAGTTCCGCCGCCAAGCCGCACTCAATCCGATGCATCAGTCCCTGCGCCATTCGTGTTGCAACTGCAATAGAGCGCGCATTAGCGGCACGGCCAACGGCCTGATCTCGGAGACTGAAAATCACAGTGAGGGTGATGGCAAGGAGCATTACCGCTGCCATGACCTCCATCAACGTGAAGCCCTTCCTAGTCAAAATCGGCCTCTGTGACTGGAGTGGGGAGCACCTGTCCAGCAAGAACTTCGGCAAGGCCACTGATTCCTGCAAGCCGTACGGTAACGTCGTAGATATCTAGATCTCCTGAAGCCAGATGGAAAAAGAGATCCTCGCCATCTCCCCGTGGTGAAAAGGGCACTTTATAAAGGCCCTTTTCCTGTCGATTCCCACGGGAATCAACGGCCCCTAGAAAACGAACCCCCTCGGCAAGCGGTTCCCAGCCTAAGGAGCTACGGTCCTCCGGCAAAGTTGCTGGGCGGCCTTCGGTGGTCCAGGGCGTCAAAGTCCGAAAACGATTGGCGTCAAGGTCAATCTCGATGAGGTACTCTCTGCCGTGAGCAATGGCCGAAGTTCGCGCTAAGTCCATGTGATTGAGTAAAGCACGTGCCGCTTGTTCACAGCGAGCTGCAGGCAGGTAACGGCCGAAGTTTGCAGACACTGCGGTCATCATCAAGGCCAGGATGAGGACCACAGCCATAACTTCAACGAGCGTGAAGCCCGCCTGCTTGCGCCCCGAAGTTTTCACCCTTTAGGAGTTTTCGTCCAGAAGAGTGAGATTGGTCACGTCAGAATCATCCCCTTCGCCGCCAGGCATCCCGTCCATTCCGTAGGTGCCGACTTCAAACTCACTTCCGCCCGATGGGGGGTTATAGAAGTATTCGCGGCCCCAAGGATCTGTAGGAAGGCGGCCACCTTCTACGAAAGGGGGATCCTCCTCAATGAGCTCTTCTAAAGACTCAGGGAAGCGGAACATGGTGCCCTTGTAGAGTTTGATCGAGCTTTGGATTGACTTGATATCCGCTTGGATTCGTGTCTTATTCCCCTGGAAAAGGGCTCGTGTGATAGGCCCACTGAGGACGCCTGCGAGCAAGCCGATAATGAGAACAACAGCCATGATTTCAACGAGCGTGAAACCGGCCGAGCGAGAGAAGGTTTTTTTTGTATTTTTCATGGAATCAACCAAAGGATTCAGACATCTTCATGATGGGCATCAAGATAGAGGCGACAATAAAGCCGACGACTCCAGCAAGAAAGAGGATGAGCAAAGGCTCAATCAGTGAAGTGAATTTTGTCGTGGCAATCTCGACCTCTTCTTGATATGCCTCGCCCACTTGGAGCATCATCGAATCTAATTCTCCGGATTGCTCACCGACAGCAATCATGTAGCCAACCAAGGGAGGGAAAACGCCGGAAGCCTTGATGGGGGAGGCTATGTCTGCGCCCTCGAGAATCTTTTCTCGCACCCCGTCAATCGTGTCCTCAAGAAGTTTATTTCCGAGCACAGTCCGCGTGACTTCGAGGCAACGGACAACGGGAACGCCTGACTGCAATAAGGTGGCAAAGGTTTGGGCAAAGCGAGAAAGTGCTTGTTTCGTGATTAAATCGCCAAACACGGGTACCTTTAACATCTTGGAGTCAATGTTGAGGCGCCCTTTGTCAGAAGAATAATACAAGTTAAAGGCAAGGACACTCAGGATAGCAACCAAGATTAAAACCCACCACCAAGCCAAAAGAAAGTCAGAAGCGTTTTGTAAAAACTGTGTTGGAAGAGGCAGTTCCTGTCCTCGGGCCTGCAGCATATTCGTAATCTTAGGAACGACCGTCACCATCAGAACGGAAACAACCAACAGACCGACCAGAAGCATAATCATGGGGTAGGCCATGGCGGCCTGAACCTTATTCCGTAAACGCGCCTGCTCTTGCATGAAAATAGCAAGCCGATCTAACACCTCATCCAAACGGCCCGCTGCCTCACCAGATCGAACCATGGAGACATAAAGCTCATCGAAATAATCTGGATGCCGGGCCAATGCATCCGCAGTGGGGAGACCCTGGGAGATTTGCTCTCGGATATCACGATATAAAACACCCAAGCGTTTACCCTCCACTTGCTCAATGATGGCGCGGAGAGCCTCAGTGATTGGGATGCCTGCTTTCGTGAGGGTAGCTAATTGCCGCGTAAACGTTCCGACTTCATCAATCCGCTTTTTTGTCCGATTACCACCATCGCGCCCTCTTGCCGCTTCAATTTTTTTAGAGATGCGTTCGCCGAAGCCAAATTTGGCAAGGAGTCCGGGGCTATCGGATGTTTTCGCTTTTGCTTTTGCGCGAACTCCGCCGCGTGCCATCCCAACTTGAGTAACTAAAACCTTTTCTTTTTTTAGTTTGAGGCGCGCCTCGCGTGGGCTATCCGCATCGACAACACCCGTTGCCGTTTTCCCCTTAGCGTCATAGCCCTTCCATTCGAAAATGGGCATGACTAGGTATCGAGCTGGGTTACGCGCATGATTTCCTCCGGCGAAGTCATGCCAGCGACAACCTTGGACATGCCATCGAGGCGCAGAGTGCGCATGCCTTGGTCGACCGCAAGCTTTTTGATTTGCGTTGCCGAACCACGGTTCATGATGAGTGTTCGGATTTCTTCGGTCATTACAAGGAGTTCGTAAATTGCCGTTCTACCTTGAAAGCCCGAGTTGTAACACTCGTCACAACCCGGGCTGACAGCCATTTTCCCATCTTTGAGCTCGTTGAGGTCTAAATCTAGATCCCGAAGTTGAGCAACCTGGGTGGTGCTTGGTTCCACCCAAGTACGGCAATTTGGGCAAAGGCGTCGGACAAGTCGCTGCGCAACTACCAACACCAAGGATGAGGAGACGAGATAAGGCTCTAGCCCAAGATCGATAAGACGAGTCACCGTGGAAGGGGCATCGTTGGTGTGAACGGTGGAAAAGACCAAGTGGCCCGTGATGGCGGCTCGGATGGCGATTTCGGAGGTTTCCAAGTCTCGAATCTCACCCACCATCATGACATCTGGATCTTGTCTCAAAAACGACCGCAATCCAGCAGAGAACGTGAGTCCTTTTTTCGTATTCACCTGTACCTGCGAAATACCGTCCAATTGATATTCCACGGGGTCTTCAATGGTGAGGATATTTTTTTCTCCTGTGCTGATTTCGGTGAGCGACCCGTAAAGTGTGGTCGTCTTTCCTGAGCCGGTTGGCCCCGTGACCAAAATAATTCCGTGCGGGTAATGAATATATTTTCGCAGTGTTTTCAAGTTCTGCGCGTCAAGGCCGATTGCATCTAGGTCAAACACGCCTGCCGATTTATCCAACAGACGAAGCACTGCGCGCTCACCTGCACTGGTTGGCACGACGCTGATGCGGACATCCACCTCGCCGTCACCGATGCGGAGGCTGGCGCGACCATCCTGAGGAAGTCGGCGTTCAGCGATATCCATTTTTCCCATCACCTTGATGCGAGATAAAATTGCATCTTGCGCATTTTTAGGAATGGACTCCATGTTATAGAGCATACCGTCAATGCGGAAACGCACTTGGAGGCGATCGGCATAAGGCTGGAAATGAACATCCGACGCGCGCAACTTCAAAGACTGGAAAAGAATGGAATTAACCAACTTGATGATCGGTGCCTTATTGGCAACATCAAGAATATCTTCGGATTCATCAATCTGTGCCGCCAAAGAGGCAATGTCCGTGCCCTCTAGGTCATCAAGGGCCTCGTCCACGCCATCTGTTTTATGGCGAAAGGCACGGTTGATAATTTCCGTGATTTCATTGCGCGGGACCAACACGAAGCGCACTCCACTGGGAACCATCGCGGACAAGTCGTCCTGCGCATGAGTGTCCAGAGGATGAGGGGTGGCAACGACCAGAGTGCTCCCCTCAATATCGATGGCAATTAAATTATTAGCTCGGGCGAAAGAAAGTGGCACAACGTCAACGAAGCTTTTCGGTACTTTCGTTGGACCAAGCTCTTCACGAAACTCTAGTTGGAGATCTTCGGAGAAAGCCTGGAGCACTTTAGCCTCATCCGCTCCCCGTGTAAGGAGGACACGGTCAAAAGTAGTGCCACTGTTCGCCGCCTGGTCTCGCAATTTGCGGACCTCAGCAGGCTCCATCTCTAAAGCTTGGCAAAGTCGTGTAACGAGATCCATCGTGATGGTTGCGCCTTCGGTGGGGTTCACTGGGGAATATCGGGGAGTTCGCGGGTCACCGAGCGTGTAATCGACGTGGCTGGCACAGACGGGGCGGAGAGTTCACTGGGGTCATCCATACCTGAAATATGCTCTACCGGTTCTGGGATATAAGTTGGAACGAGTTGGACTTCCGTTCCATCTTCAAGAATGACATCGGGAAGTGCATCCGGTTGGTAGCCCGGATCTACGATTTGCATTCGATCAAGGCCAACAACGTCTGCGGCAATGGCCTTGGTCGCCTCTGAGATGTCGACAAGTTCCGCAGCAGTGTCAATGATTTTTGGAGTACAGAAAAAGAAGAGAGTTGTCTTCGTAGAGGAGTCATCGTCTCGGCTAAAGAGCCAACCGACCAGCGGAAGTTCCGACAAGTAAGGGACCCCAGACTGCGAGTCCAAGTAATCATCGCGAACAATCCCGCCAATCCACATGGTGGCACCGTCGGGCATATGCACCACGGTCTTAATCGTGCGACTTGTGGTCGGCGGTGGAAGGTCGGGGTCTGACGAAGAGCGGAAAGAGGAGACTTCCAGGGAGATACCTAGGCGAAGGAAACCAGAAGCAGAGATAGAAGGGCTAATCTCCAAAGTGATGCCCGCCTCCTTGTACTCAACGCTGCCCTGAGAAACGCCCGTTCCCGTCACAGTATTTGTCCCGAAAGGGATTGAGTCTACCGACGTAATGTATGCGACTTGGTTGTTGTCGACGAGCACGGAAGGTTTTGAGAGGATTTGTGCATTCCCGCGAGATTGGGCCATGCGCAGCATCAATGGAATTCCAAAACCGCCGTCGCCGTCTCCCTCGAGAATTCCCGCCGTGAGACCAGACTGAAAAATATCCATCACGCGGTCTCCCGCACCATCAGCAGAAGTTAAGCCCGTGTTCGTGGAGACGGACCCCCTGATTTCGCCTTGGCTGTCCGGCTGTCGCGCGCTGGCGAATTCGAAGCCTATGTCTTTCGAAAAATCTTCGGAGACTTCCACAAGCGCGGTTGCAATCAGCACTTGCGGCTGCTCCACGTCAAGCAAGTCCAAAAGGCCTTTAATCTCCGCCCACTTCGTACGTGTAGCCGTAATCAATAAAGAGTTTGTGGACTCTTGGGCAACGACCGTCACTTTTTGCTCATTCGTACCGATGACATTTTCGCTGCTCCCTCCTCGTCCTGACTGAGAGGCCTCAGCGGACTGTCGCAAGAAATCTTTCAGCGTGTCATCCGCCAAGGATTTTGCGTTCAGATATTGCAAGGGGTAAACATGCAAATTACTGACTGGATTCACAATTCGTGAGTCAAGCTCCGCGATTAAATCTAAGAGGCGCTCCATGTTGTCCGGAGTTGCCGTAACAATTAATGAATTGTCCCGAGCATTGGCAATGATGGAAGTTCGGATCACGGCCGTGGGGGAGTTTCTCGGAGTGTCTGCTCTACTTCGCCCACCTACGGAACGACTCGCGCCAGTGGCGGACGCGGGATCTTCGAGATCCTCAAGAATCTTTTCCAGAAGCTCGGCCATGTCTTCTGCACTAGCCTCCTGCAACTGAATCTTCCGGAACATCGGCTTCGGCGTATCTGGCTCTACATCAATGTGCTCTAAGAAGCGCACCGAGGCAGCCACCATCGGGCCATAGTCCGAAATCATGACGGCCCTCGTATTCGACATCGCCGTAATTGATTTTCCGTCGGCGTTCAAAATGCTACCCAGCGCAGTGACAACACTTGCCGCGTCTAAATGTTTTAGAGGGTAGAGTGTTGAAATAAAGGTTCCTGGCTGGTTGGCATAATCGCTCACTTCATCCAATGGAATAAGCATGGTGTTTTGCGAAACCAATGGATTCGCCTTGTTGCCACCCTGCATAGCTACGGTGATGAGAACGATGGACAAATCTCCTTCCCCCTGCTCTACACAAACCAGCCCGTGAAACTTCAACATGGACTGGAAAAAGGAATAGAACTCATCCCGCCGGATTCGCTTTCTCCCGTAGAGAACGAGGGTCTCCGCTAATTTACCTTCCACGGATGTATTCTGTTTGTCAACGGTGAAGTTGCGCCCCGTATTCACCTGACAGATTTTAATGAACTGTCGAATGGTGAGGCCTTCGGAGCCCGTCTCATCAAAACGAAGCTCAAGGTACTCTCCGTCCTCTGTAGTGACTCCTTCAGGAATCTCCACTTCAAGGATGGGGTCTTGGGGGAGGCTTACGAATAAGCCTGTGAATAGAAACAGTGCGGTGGAAGTCAGAATCATCAGGGGCACCCAAAGGGGCGTAGAGGAAACGAGTTTAGCGAGGCCCCGCCTGAACTCAACCGGCGGAAGGCAGAGGATTTGTAGAAAATCAAGGTTGGCGGAGGGTTCTCAAAAGACTACGCTACGGTCTGAAACATGGCCCTGTCCGCACACCTTCACCCGAACTCTATCCTCCTCGCTCCGCAGGCGGATTCCAAGTGGGATTTAATCAATCAAATGGTTGATTGTTTGATTGATGGTGGGCAATTAGAGCCCCATTTTGAAACTGCTGCCCTTAAAAACCTCAAAGCCCGGGAGGAATCAGTGAGCACGGGGATGGAGCAAGGAATTGCAGTGCCCCACGCTGCCATGGACGATTTGGAACACCTCGTGGCGGCCATGGCGCTGTTGCCGGAAGGCCTTGATTTTCAGTCCTTAGACGGGAATCCCGCACAAATTGTGGTTTTGCTACTCGTGCCGAAGACGCAGAAGCTCCAGCACGTCCAGACTTTAACTGAAATAGCCCGACGCCTCGGAGATCCGACCTTCCGCACCAAGCTCCTTGGCTTAAGCTCAAGGGCCGAAGTGGTCCAGGCTTGGGCCTAACTAGGCCACGCCGACCACTGCGCCACACGTTTTCTGATTGCGCCCTGTAAATCGTGGGCCATCTGTTCATAAGCCCCGAAATCTCCGCCATAGGGATCAGCGATGGGGGTGCCTTGGGGGCAAAAAAGGGCTTTTTTTCGCTCCCGACCCATTTCCTCAAGGTGATTGGGGCCCATCCCGAGGATCAAATCCCACGGCTCCTCGAGGGCGTCGGGCAGAGAAGTCGCTTGATGCCCCGTCAAATCAACCCCGAGCCGTTCGCCGACTGCTACAGAATGAGGGCTGGCAGATCCGCCACGGACAGCGAAAACACCGGCCGAACGAATTACCCAGCCGAGATCCTCCAAACCGGCGTGATCTAGACCCCAAGAGGCCGCCAATTCCTGCTTCAAGAGGGCTTCGGCCAAAGGCGAGCGACAAATATTGCCGGTGCAAAGGATGAGAATACGCAATCCAGGCCGAAAAGAATCAAGATTCACATTGCCCCGCAAGCACTGCAGTGTTGGGGTCATCTGGAGAACGGTGGAAGCGACGGAGTCCACTGGTTGGGCGGTCTCTTCAAGGGGCGCACTGAGTACTTCGGGGAGTTTGGAAAGCCATTGAGTCCGTTTTTCACCGGTGAGGGGGGGGTGGCCGTGAGGATTCACACTGCTCATCAGAGCCCCTTGGGGAAATGGCATGAGTACTTCCTGCAATTCAGCATGGTCCGGAATACGAACTCCAACCAAAGGCCAGGGCCAAAGACGGCTACTTGGAAACTTTGCCCATGCCGTCGGAAGAAGAAAAGTCCAAGGACCGGGCAATTTCCGGGCTAAAAGACGGGCTAATCCTGGAGGGAGCACTGGGAAGTGCTTTTGGAGGGAGGGAAGATTAGAAAAATGAAGACTCCATGGGCGAGGGGGCCCGCCCTTGATATCGAGCAAAATTTGATCCGCGGCGGAAGCGTCGGCCAACACCGCCAACCCCGGCACGGTGTCCGTCGGCAAGACCACGACCTTGCCCTTACTTAAGTGCTTCTGCAGAGTTCGGATCGTCGGGAGTGGGGAATCACGCATGGGTCAGAGCGGTATTCTAGAGGTGTTTTGAGTGAGTCCTCCCACCCAGTCCCCCCGGTTGACCCTGCCACGCTTTCGCGCCTGGCTGGTGGGCTTGCTCATGAATTGAAAAATCCATTGAGCACAGTGGGGCTCCACTTATCCCTTCTTCGAGAAGAATGGCAGAAACAGGAAGGGGTTCAAGCGCAGCGTTCCTTGAAAACGATTGATGTTTTAGAGCGGGAAGTCAGGCGACTGGACGAAATCCTTGAGGATTTCTTGCGCTTCGCACGCACCGATTCCATGGAGACTCACCCTGCGGATTTAAACGATCTGGTGTCCGATGTTTTGCAGTTTGTCGGCCCAGAGGCTCACCGAGAGGGGATCCGTCTCGAAGCTTTTTTGGATTATGATCTGCCTCGTTTTCCGTTGGATCTAGGAAGAGCAAAACAGGCTTTGCTGAACTTGATTATCAACGCACGGCAAGCCCTAAGTGGCGGGGGCAATATCACCGTTATTACGCGGAAAGAAGAGGATGAAGCCGTATTAGAGGTTGTGGATGACGGGCCTGGAATGTCCCCAGAGCTGCAAGAAAAGTGCATGGAGGTTTACTTCTCTACTAAGTCAAAGGGGAGTGGACTTGGGCTACCTCTCATTCGGCGCGTTGTGGAAGCGCATGGTGGGCATTTGACCTTGGAAAGTTCCGAGGGACACGGGACACGTTTTACACTCCGTTTCCCCATGGGTGGGTAGAATTCAATAATGGTCAATGCCCCCCCCCGCTTATTGATCGTCGAGGACGACGAAGCGCATGCCGATGCACTTAAACAGGTCTTAGAAACAGAAGGCTATCAAGTGGAAACAGCAATGTCGGCTGAGGCCGCGCTCGACCGATTACGGGTCAGAGATTTCTCCATCATGATTACTGATTTAGTCCTTGGAGAAAAGGATGGACTCGAACTACTGCGCGATACACAAGCCTTTTTGCCGACGCTTCCTGTTATTCTGATTACTGGGCACGGGTCTGTAGAAACGGCGGTCCACGCTATGCGTGACGGGGCGGTGGACTACATCACAAAGCCCGTGGATATGGTGGAACTGCGGGCACGGGTTCAACGGGAGCTGGATAAGCAGGGCCTTGAAAAAGACAATCGTGCGCTTCGTGCAGAATTAGATCAACGCTTCGGCATGGAAGGCATTATTGGTAATGCCCCCGCCATGAAACCCGCATTTGATTTGCTGCGCCAGGCGGGGCCGTCGGATGCAACTATTTTACTTTTGGGTGAATCGGGAACAGGGAAGGAACTTTTTGCGCATGCATGCCATCAACTCTCCGCGCGAAATCGGCGGCGTTTTGTCGCTATCAATTGCGCTGCCATTACCGATACTCTGATTGAAAGTGAACTTTTCGGTCATGCGAAAGGAGCATTCACTGGCGCGCTTCAAGATAAAGAGGGTAAGTTTCAGTATGCGGATGGCGGGACGCTTTTCTTGGATGAGATCGGCGATATGCCGGAAGGCACCCAGGCAAATTTATTGCGCGTCTTGGAAGAGGGTGTTGTTACTCCCGTCGGTTCCAATCAATCACTTGCCGTGAATGTGCGCATCGTGGCTGCCACCAATCATGATTTAAAGCAAAGGGTAAAAGATGGCCGCTTCCGTGAAGACTTGTACTACCGTTTGAACGTTATCCAAATTGAGCTTCCGCCACTTCGGGACCGCGTCGAGGACCTCCCTCTCCTTTTGGAGCATTTCCGCCAAGAATTCTCTGCCAAGCATGGGAAAAGTTCTTCCGGTTTTTCGGAGGGCGTTTTGGCACGCCTCCGAGCCTACCCTTGGCCCGGCAATGTACGGGAAGTGCGAAATTTGGTGGAAACCATGGTGGTACTCGACCACGACGGGCGGCTTGGAGAGGCTGATCTGCCGATGGCTCTCCAAATCCAGCCTCCTGTGGACGTCGCCACGCAGGGAGGCGGCTATGCCTTGGAAGGGAAGTCCCTCGAGGAGGTGGAGAATGACCTCATTCGTGTCACTCTGGATGCTTTCCATGGAAATCGACAGAAAGCGGCCGCCCGATTAGGCATAGGAGAGAGAACCTTGTACCGGAAAATAAAGGATTTTGGGGAGTAAACTGCCAAATCGGCAGGAAATCGTTGGCACACGGGTTGCATCCTTGGGATAACTCCTAAGAGAAATCAACATGGCAAAAATCATCGGTATTGACCTTGGCACGACAAACTCTGTCGTTGCTGTTCTAGAGGGCGGAGAGCCCAAAGTAATTCCTAATAAAGAGGGCGGTCGCACCACGCCTTCCGTGGTGGCATTTCAAGACGGAGGCACGCGCCTCGTCGGAGGCCCGGCGAAACGACAGGCTGTCACCAACCCCACAAAGACCATCTTTTCGAATAAGCGCTTTATGGGCAGGAGGCATTCTGAAGTGGGGCAAGAGGAAACTTTAATGCCTTACACGCTGACCGGTGGCCCAAAAGATTTCGTCAGCATCCAGGTTGGGGATAATTCGCACACCCCCCCTGAAATCAGTTCCTATATTTTGGGCTACCTCAAAGAATGCGCGGAAGATTACCTCGGCGAAAAAGTCACTGAAGCCGTCATTACGGTGCCAGCTTATTTTAATGACTCACAGCGCCAAGCCACCAAGGATGCTGGAAAGATTGCGGGGCTCGAAGTCAAACGCATCATCAACGAGCCCACGGCGGCTGCGCTTGCCTATGGACTTGAAAAGAAGGCGACCGGCAAGATTGCCGTATTTGACCTTGGCGGGGGAACCTTTGACGTTTCTATCCTTGACATCGCAGACGGTGTTTTTGAAGTGCTCGCCACCAATGGGGACACGCACTTAGGAGGGGACGACTTCGACAACGCACTCATTCACTGGGTAGCCGATGACTTCCATAACACGCAAGGGATTGATCTACGCAAAGATCAAATGGCCTTGCAACGCCTTAAGGAAGCATGTGAAGCGGCAAAGTGTGAATTGTCCTCCTCAACGGAGACCCAAATCAACTTGCCTTTTATTACGGCTGATGCCAACGGCCCGAAGCACTTAATGACGACCGTAACGCGTGCAAAATTTGAGAGTCTGTGTGCCGACCTTTTCGAGCGCGCAAAAATCCCTTGCATCAACGCATTAAAGGACGCCGGGATTGGTGCCGGTGGCGTCGATGAAGTTATCCTCGTCGGCGGTTCTACGCGGATACCTTTGGTCCAAGTTTTGGTTCAGGATGTCTTTGGTAAGGAGGCGAATCGTTCGGTGAACCCGGATGAAGTGGTTGCTATGGGCGCTTCCATTCAAGGCGGTCAACTTTCGGGTGATTTGGATTCTGACATTGTCCTTCTTGACGTCACTCCTTTGTCCCTTGGTATCGAAACGATGGGTCGTGTCATGACGGTACTCATTGCCCGCAACACGACGATTCCAACCTCGAAGAAGGAAACCTTCACAACTGCGGTGGACAACCAACCCTCCGTAGAGGTGCACGTGCTTCAAGGGGAAAGGTCAATGGCCGAAGGAAACCGGACCCTCGATCGTTTCCATTTGGACGGTCTCCCTTCTGCACCCCGTGGCGTGCCGCAAATTGAAGTTGAATTTGACATAAACTCCGATGGAATCTTGAGCGTTTTGGCGACGGATCAAGGAACGGGCAAGGAGCATAAAGTTCGCATTGAGCAATCTTCTAGTTTGTCGGACGAGGACATTCAAAAGATGCAAGATGAGGCGGAAAAATACAAAGAGCAGGATGAGGCTGCAAAAGAAGCGGCAAACCTTCGGAATCAGGCGGATCAACTGACCTACCAAGCGCGGAAACTTTTGACGGATAACGCCGACAAAGTTGAGGAGGAAGATCAAAAACTTGTGGAAGAAAAGGCCCAGGCTCTGGAGGATGCGCTCAAGGAAGAAGGTGCTAACTTTGAGGCTCAAATGGAAGATTTGCAAGCCACACTGACCGAGGTCGGCGAAAAAATCTACAAGGCAACTGCACAGGAGGCCGCACCTCAATCGGGTCAAGGAAACGAGACGGCCCAAGAAGAAGGGAGTGACGAGGTGGTTGACGCCGACTACGAAGTAAAAGAGTAAGTCGCCCTCCTTTTCAAGGTGGGGGGTAGGGGCAAGTACCCTGTCCCCATCTCCTTTTCTCTTCCCATGATTCGCGCGGAAAAACTAACGAAGAAGTACGGCCCTATCCAGGCGCTGTCGGAGGTTTCGTTCCAAGTTTCTCCCGGTGAAATCCTTGGCTTCTTAGGCCCCAATGGTGCTGGGAAAAGCACGGCAATAAAAATCCTTTGTAGCTATTTGCCGCCCACATCGGGGCATGCACAAATTGATGGTATGGATATTTTGGATCATTCTCTCAAGGCTAGGAAGTCCGTTGGCTATCTCCCCGAGAATTTCCAGGCCCCACCAGAACTTCGTGTTTTCGAGTACCTCCAATTCCGAAGTTGCCTCAAGGGGGCCACAAGGAAAGAAGCGCGCCGCAATGCGGGGTATTGGTTAGAGCGCTTAGACCTCGCAGATCGGGTCCAACAACCCATTGCCTCTCTTTCCAAAGGGCTCAAGCAGCGAGTGGGGTTAGCCGACGCCCTTCTTGCCGACCCCAAGGCACTCCTCCTTGACGAACCATTTGGCGGGCTCGATCCTTTGCAGCGAGATGATTTCCGCACGCTCCTTAAAGAACTTGCGCGAAAAGGAAAAGCAATTTTATTCAGTTCCCATGTGTTACCGGAAGTAGAAAATCTCGCAGATCGGGTGCATGTCCTACATCAAGGCGTGACGCAAGCGGATGGGTCTTTGGCAGAGCTCTCCAGGAAGCACCAGGCCAACGCGTCCGTTCTCCTGCGTGTCGCAAGCCAAGCAGGCAATCTTCTTCACCAATTGAAACAGGAGCAATCGCCGGTTCACGCATGTGCCATCCATCAAAAAGGAAATACGCTGACGATTCAAACTCCTTCCTTCGAGGCCCGCAAGAAGCTTCTTCCTTTTTTGGCGGAATCCGAAATTGAGCTGGAGATGTTCCATTTACTTCAACCGACCTTGGAAGACCTCTTCCGGGACCTCGTGCAGCCCAAGGAGAATCAATGAGAGCGTTTGCGGCACTCTTGAGGAAGGAGGTCTTCTCCCTTTTCGTTTCTCCCTATATCTATTTGCTTTTGGGAACGTGGTTTTTATTAAATGGGTTATTCTTCTCCTTCATTTTGGGATACCCAGCTGTAGAGCAAGATCTCACTCTTTTTCCGCAGTTTCTCTTCGGGAGTGGACTTCTTGTATGGCTCCTTCTACCCGCATTCCCGCCCTTGCTGACTTTAAAACTTTTCGCCGAAGAGCAGCGCACGGGAACACTTGAACCGCTTCTCTCGGCGCCCATTCGCGACGTCGCTATTGTGGCCGCAAAGTATTGTGCGGCATGGCTTTTCTTTTTTACCTTTTGGATTGGTGTTCTTCTTCTTTTCCTGCTCCTTGAATTCCATCAAGCCCCTCTGGATTGGGCTCGTGTTGGAGGAGGTTTCCTTGGGGCCATTTCTGCGAGCTCACTTTTTCTGGCCACCGGTCTCTGGGCCTCTTCTTGGGGTGGGAACCTTATTCTTGCGGCAGGAGGCGGCGCCTGTATTAATTTTCTCTTACTGTTCCTCCCCGTTCTTTTCGAGAATTCTCCGGGAAGGGTTGGCGCGCTCGCGAAGTCCTTGCACATTCCCAACATGCTCGACCGGGCCTTTGCCGTTGGCCTTTTTGATTCCTATGCCCTTCTCTTTTTTCCGATCATGACCCTTCTCTTCTTATGGCTCACATGGGTACGCCTTGTGTCACGAAGGTGGGTACCATGAATTCCCGCGCTCGCCTTTCGCTACTTCTTTGTCTCGCCTCTTTTGCGGGCGTGCTCCTCACCGGGCTTCTTTTGGCGTTCTTCGCGCAGCCAAGCCACCGTGTTCGCTGGGATCTTTCTAACCATTCTACGCAAACTCTGAGTGAAAGAACCACACGAGCATTGACGGCACTTCCCGCGGAAAGCAGGCTGACCGGTTTCTTCTTTCAGGAAGAAGAACACCTCCTGCGTAATGGCGCTGCAGTTTATCCCCAAGCATTTTCCAGACTCCGCACTCTTTTAGAAGACGCACGGATTCAGACGGGTAGCAACCTCACCGTTCTTCAGCTGGATGAAACAACCGACATGATTCAAGTAGAGGCTGAGGCCGTCCGCCTCCAGCGGGAACCTGGAGAAATTCTTTTTTTAGAGTCCAAGGGGAAAATACAACGGCTTTCTTTTCCTGACCTGTTCGTGACCACAGATCCAACGGCCGACGGCCAGCCGGCGCGGATTCGCCAAGAACAAGTCGATACTTCACTCGGAAATGCAGCAACACTCCTAATCCAAGAGCATTTCCCTCATATTTGGATTATCCAGGACCCCACAGTCCCTCTCTCAAGAGACCTTTTTCCGTTCTTGGAGGGACAGGGCTTCTCGCCGCAAACCGTACAGTCTCTTCCCTCACACCAGGAGGGGGACCTCTTACTGATTCCAGGGCAATGGAAGCCCTTTCTTCCGTCGCTCGCAGCCGAAGTCTCCCAATGGGTTGCCGACGGTCACCCCACTTGGATTTCTCTTGGTTTCAATGCTCCTCCGGGGGTGATTTCATGGTGGAATGAAGTCTTACTCCCACAAGGGTTTGCCTTCCTTGACGGCTTGGTTTGTGAGCCTATTTCCACATCTACGGGATCCGCCGCCGTGGGGACTCCAGACTGCGGGCGCCTCGAAATTAGGCCCCAATCTCTGAGCGCCCAGCACCCCGCCACAAGATTTCTGACTTCCCGAAGTCGGTCCTACCTTTTTGCGGGAGTCCGCCCTTTGGATTTCCGTGGCGGGTCAAATGACTACACAAGGGCGCCCCTCGTACGGACCCGCACCAATGCTTGGGTTGAGAACCCAGAGCACCCGGACTTTCAGCCTTCTGGCCACGAGGCAAAAGGAGTTCAGAATTTAGCGATGGCGGCAAACCGGTGGAACCCAAACGGAAATGCACCAGGGAGACTTATTGCAATCGGCACAACGCTTCTCTTTCAGCAAGACCACTTCCCCTTCTCAAAAGATTTCTTGGCAGCAACATTTCGTTGGCTTGCTAAAGGGAAAGAGGGGGATGTCGGCCTAGTTCCACTCCACTCCATTCCGTTTCGGCCCTCAAGAAAGGAAAAGGTCCGAATGGCTAATATTGCAATTCTAGGAATTCCCGGTTTCACATTCCTCTTTGCGCTTGTCATCTTCTTCCGCCGCCGACGATGAACCCTAAGAAATTCCTTGCTCTATTCTTAGGCCTCTGCGGTCTAATTTTTCTACTTTGGCCGAAGCCTTCGACGCATTCAACAAAGGTCTCGGTCATTCCGAGGCCCGAGAAACCTCTTTTTTCGGAATCCCCAGAAGATCTTCAGGGTATTTACGCATATCGAACAGGCTCGTCAGGATTCCTCCAATTGGTCAAAGAGTCGCCGTTAATGTGGAGAATGAAGGATCCTGTTGTGGACCGAGCAGACCTTGGCATTATTCGTCAAGCAGTCCTACAAATATTTTCTGCCCCTTGGAAGGACGCGCCCAAGAGTCTTTCCTCTCAGTCCGAAGAACAATTAGGATTAAATCCTGCGCGTTTAACTCTCCGGCTTCAATTCACGGACCATAAAAGTGAGTTGGTCATCGGAGCAGCAACCCTAGATCGCGGTCATCGCATTGCTCGATTAAACGGCGCCTTATGTCTGATTCCAATCCCTATTTCCTCTTGGTTTGAGCGGAATCCGATGCAATGGAGAGATCATGCTGCGTTAATAGCGCCTCATTCGGTTCAAGAATTAATTTGGACGCCCAAGGATGGGGAAGGCTTCCATTTACAACGAGTAGGCTCCCGCTGGCAAGTTCTCGCTCCTTTTTCTGGCCCACTTAACCCACTCTTGGAGGGTAACTTGCAGTTATTTCTCAGTGCCCGTTGTGATTCTTTGCCGGTGGACGCCCTCCCCAAAGGCTCGAAAGAAACAATCTTGGAAGATTCTGGGATTTTAAAAATCTTCTATTCAAATCAGGCAAAGTCGCAAGGCGTGATGGATCAAACATTGGCGATGACAGCCTCGCTCATCCTTGACCTAGACCGATTATTTCATCTGCCCGTTCGGACCGAATTCTTCCGTTTTTTAAGTACTCCTTCCTCAAGCTTGGTGAGTCCGCACGTGTTTGCTCTGGATCCTACTCACGTAGTTTCCATGAAACTCACAAGCTCGAGAGATGAAATCATTTTGCGACGCACGCCATCTGGGTGGCGTGGGACACTGCCAGGACAGGCTACACAGGAGTTTCTTTATGTTCAGGATACCTTGCATAGATTACTTCAAGTGAAAAAGGACTCGACAAAGAGTGTGCCCGCCCGTGCCCCGAACTTTCAATTATTACTTTCGATTTCACCCAACCCTGTTGCGCGAGGAGGGGAAGAAGTGGAAATTTGGGATCTTGAAAGTGGCGCTTATCTTGTACGCAGTCTGTCTCAAGACGGAGTCGCCCAACTTCCGCTTCCTGGCTTTGAAGACCTGCTTTCTCAGTTGGATCCCCAGTAAACTTTTCCGTCTTCCCAGTAGGCCGTTTCCTCAATGAGGGCGCGCAAGGCTGCTGGATAAGCCCGCTTTTCAGCTTCAAAAACTAGGGTCGCAATTTCTTCTGGCGTACTCCCTTTTGGCAAAGTCACTACCTCTTGCAAAACGATAGGACCTGCATCGTATTCTTCCGTTGCAAAGTGAACGGTACAGCCTGAGTGGGTGCAAGAATCTTTGGCAACGGCCTCATGCACATGGTGCCCGTAATACCCCTTCCCGCCATATGCCGGAAGGAGGGCCGGATGGATATTTAAAACACGGCCCTCCAACTGTGAAGGAATAGGGAATAGCCTGAGCCAACCAGCAAGGATGACCCAATCTGGCCGCGCCTCCAAGGTTGCCCCAAGGAGAGCATCTGCATATGCCTGAGTGGATGGATACCTGCGAGGATTGATGACCAAGAGAGGGATTTTCAGCCGTTTGCAACGCTCTGCAATCCCTGCCTTGATAGAAGAGGTGATGACCAACGCGATGCTTGCGGGTAATACTCCAGCACAGATTTTTTCATAAAAATTTTCAACGGTGCGACCGCTTCCCGAAGCAAGGCAAACCAAACGGGCTGGAATCAAGGGTTCAGGCTCCACTTCTGGGTACCGTCGGAAAGCCAAAGGGGGAGAAGGTGAAAATGATGGCCGAAATCCTCTAACCTTTGAAGCGCCAAATAATCATCTCCCGAGGCGAGAGATTGTGCGAGTTGAGCTAGAGCTTCCAACTGCAAAATTAAGCCCGCGTTGACAGGAGTATCCTCCCAATGTGCACGATATTCGGCAATCCAAGCATGAGCCACCACGGCCACCTGCGACGGAGTCTCCTGAAGCAATCGTTGGGCCGTTTCGGCGACGAAAGATGAGGCATGGACTAAAAAATAAGTCCCCGTCGCATCATGATCGAAAGAGGTCGGGGCCAGCGTTTCTAGGAGCCGAGTCAAAGTGGGAGGGTCCGAGAAGGTCGACCATGGAAGCGTTTCCTGAATTCGTTCCCCGCGCTCAGTGAGTTCAATCACGAGACCCGTTTCTTCCCAAGCACGGATGGCCGCGCGTTTTCCCGTCTCCGTGGTGCGATAATTGTCAATATCCCCACGTCCAGCAGTCGCCTGGAACTCGGCGGACTTCTTAGCTGTAATGCCTAACGCATGAACAGTGGCATCCCAACTTTCACCCTGAAAACGCTCTTGCCCACGGGCACTCCAAAGGGTGAGGGCAGCATCTCCTTGAAATTGAAGAATGAACTTCCTTGTTGGTGAAGAAATCTTTGTCAAAAAGGCTTCGCGGATTTCCTGCTGCTGGAAATCTTCCTGACGCAATTCCGCCTGCGCGGCCAACGTTTGCAGAAGGGAAAGTCGGCCAGACCAGTCTGCACGGCTGTGCCCCAGGCTCTGTGTCCATTCCGCGTGAATCGTCTTCGCTTGTGCCCAATCCAAAATATTCAATGCATTGCGATGTTTCTGTTCAAGCTCTTGGGCATACTCTTCCGAATTTCCCAAAAGCCAACTTGCCATCGCTGAAAAGCTTGGATGCGCAACGAAAGTGCTTTCTACAACCAAGGCGAGTGCGTCGGCCCATTGATTCTTTTCAGCGAGTGTCCTGATTTGGGCAAGCTCAGCCTTGAGTGCTTGGTTCTCCTTTTTTTCCCGATTTACTTCACCCTCTGCTTCCACATTTTTTTCCATGTCCGCTTTGATCTGTTTTCTCAAGTCTGCAATCCGAAGCTCTAAATCCTCCCCGAAAGGACTTTCTGAGTATTTTTCTTGAAAATCCAGAAGTGCCGTGAGCCGCCCTGTCAAAGGGACTTGTGCCAGCGCTTGGTTATAGGCAACTTCCACCTGAGCGGCTTCTAACTGAAGCCGAGTCTTTTCAGCATCCGGCGATTCAACTTCTATAAAAATAGTTTTAGGGTCAAGAGAGTCTTCCCGAAGGCTTTCTCGAAGGATCCACGCTGTTAAAAGGACAAAAACAAAGGACAAGAGGACAAAAGTTTTTCTTCTCCCTTTCGACTGCAGAATCAGTTCCAAATCTTCTGCAACTTCAGACGCATGCGCTGGACGGTCCGCAGGATCTTTTTCTAAAAGAGTGGTCACTAAATCGTTTAACCCCTTCGGCAGAACAATGTCAAAATCTTCGAGGGACGGGGGCTCGTCTTCCTGGTGGGCTCGAAGAATTTCTCGAACACTAGACCCTTCGAAAAGTGTCTCCCCAGTTAAGAGCCGGTAAAGCGAACATCCGAGAGAATAGAGATCAGCACGTCCATCGACACCTCGCCCAAGCGAGGACTCGGGAGCCATAAAGTGGGGCGTTCCCCCGGCACTTTCTCCGTCGAGCATTTCGCGTGTGGCCGCAAGCCCAAGATCCGCCAACTTGACGAGTCCAGCCTCTGACAGCATTAGATTTTCAGGTTTTACATCTCGGTGGACTAAGCCGTGTTCCTCTGCGAAAGCAAGTGCAAGTGCGCAATCTCTGGCGGCGGAAACTGCTTCCCGCCAAGGGAGGGGGCCATCGGCTTCCAACTTCTCCTCTAGATTTCCACCAGGGACGAGTTCCATGGAATAGTAATGCTTACCTTCCGCCTTCCCGACGTCATGCACTTGAACAAGGTTCGGGTGGGTGAGACGGCCTGCGGACTGAGCCTCACGCACAAATGAGTGAATAGCTTTGGGGTCGGCAGCCGCCTTTTCAGAGAGAACTTTCAAGGCGACGTCTCTTTGCAAGCTGGTTTGGGCCGCCTGATAAACCACGCCGACTGCACCTGCGCCGAGGCGAATTTTCAGTTCGTAACCACCCAAAGAAGTTCCCAGTAGGGGATCATTCACGCCGCTTCCGGTGAAACGCAGTTGACCTTCAGCCTCATGGACCATAAATGAGATCTCCCCACCGGCAGGGACCATAACCTTCCGATATTCCTTCCCCTGTGCGAGGAAACGCAGAGCGCCCGAAGATTGAAGAATCATTTTCCCCCCTTCACCCGGTACGTCTAGGAGCATGCCACTTTGATTTCCTTGCAGCTGCGCGACTTGATCCAGAAGGCCATCTTGGGCCAACAGGGCAATCGAGCGGTTAGGCAAGGGAAGCGTTCCGCTTTCTCTGCCAAAAGTCCAGAAGAGTTTCTGACTCACGAAGTGGAGGGGGTCGGTGGAAACAAAATGCGGCCAAGTCGTACACACGTGGCTCCTTCCAAGATAGCGTTGCGGAAGTCTTGACTCATCCCCATAGATATTTGTGGATGTGCAGGGAGCAACGATTTTTCTGACATTGCCTGCGTGATTTCGAAAACTTTAGCAAAATGAGTGCGCTGATCTCGCTCTCCAGAAAGCTGGGGCGCTAAATTCATCAGGCCGTTCACACAAAGGCTCGGGTACTCAGCAAGCCCCTCAAGAAGTTGGGGGAGTTCTCTAACGGATACCCCGTGTCGGCCATCCTCAGGCTGTAAGTTGACTTGCACAAGGACTGGCCAAACTTTCCCAAGTTCGTTCAGCACACGGTGAATTCTGCGGGCAGTGTCCAAATCTGCCAGAGCTTGAAAGTGCGAGGCTAAATGGACGGCCTTTCTGATTTTGTTCTTTTGAAGAGGCCCAAGAAGATGCCACGAAGCTGCGGGTAAAACAGCGGAGTGTTGGGCCAATGCTTGGACTCGGTTGTGCGCGAAGTCTTGATGCCCCGCATGAAATGCCCGCAAGAGTTGATCCTCCGTGGCCGTTTTAGCCACAGCCAACACCTGAACGTCAGTGAAGGCCCGCTTTGCCCGAGAGCAAGCATCAGCAACTTCGGTCAAGGTTCGCGTGAAGGGGGAGGACAACATCAGGGTGGAGAGCGTATTATTCCACCCCTCCCTCGTGCAACCCACCCATGAAAATCGGAATCCCCAAAGAAATCAAGATCGCCGAAGCGCGCGTTTCCCTGACCCCTGCTGGCACTGAAGCCCTGACCCATGCGGGCCACGAAGTTTATGTACAAACCTCGGCCGGAGTTGGCAGTGGTTTTGAGGACCAAGACTATGCCGACGCCGGGGCCACTCTTATTGCCGACGTCGACGAACTTTGGGCCACCGCGGAGATGGTCATGAAGGTGAAAGAGCCACAAGCAGAGGAAATCGCCCGTGCACGGCCCGGCCAAATCCTTTTCACTTACTTTCATTTTGCGGCTGACCAAGAACTGACTCAAGGTCTCTGTAATTCGGGAGCGCACTGTTTTGCCTACGAAACTCTGGAGGAGGGTGGGACGCTTCCCTTACTGACTCCGATGAGTGAAGTGGCTGGTCGCATGGCGGTCCAGGAAGGCGCCAAATATCTTGAAGCGCCCCAAGGCGGCCGTGGCGTTTTGCTTTCTGGTCTTCCCGGGGTTGAGCCGGCCTACGTCACTATTTTGGGTGGGGGAGTCGTCGGCACCAATGCCGCTTGGATGGCTGCTGGCCTTGGAGCTCGCGTGCAGATTTTGGACGTCAACTTAGATCGTTTGCGCTACCTCGAAGAAATTATGCCTGCCAATGTCACGACAATTTTTTCAACACGCCAAGCAATCCTAGAACACTTGCCAAAGACGGATCTCTTGATTGGTGCAGTTTTAATTCCTGGAGCGCGCGCCCCAAAATTAGTGAGCACTGAAGACCTCAAACTTATGCCGAAGGGAAGCGTCGTGGTTGACGTGGCCGTGGATCAGGGTGGGTGCATTGAATCTTGCCGACCCACAACCCATGACAACCCTACTTACGAAGTGGAAGGTGTCATTCATTATTGTGTTGCCAACATGCCCGGTGCGGTGCCAAGAACGAGTACATTTGGCCTGACCAACGCCACCCTTCCTTGGGCCCTGCGCCTTGCGAAATGGGGAGCCAAAGAAGCCGTGTTGCACTCTCCCCAACTGGCGGGTGCCGCCAATATTTTGGGCGGGAAAATCTCCTGTGAAGCTGTGGCCAACGCATTTGACCTTAACTGGGAGTCTGCCGCGGAACTCGCTCATTCCATCTAGGAATGCCACCCTCCCTCCTCCTCCTTCTTTTTCTTGCGGTACTCCAGGGACTGACGGAGTTTCTCCCCGTCTCCTCGTCGGGCCACTTGGTCCTCGCCCGACAATTTGCGGGCAGCCAGGCCGGTTTCCCCAAAGACGCCTCCCTGGAAGTCTGGCTTCACCTAGGCACTCTTTCGGCTGTTCTCGTGTACTACCGACGCCGCGTGATGGCCTTGGCCCAAGGGATTTTTGGCTTCGGCGCCGATGCGCCAGAGCAGCGACGGCTTTTCCTGCTTCTTCTTTTGGCCAGCGTCCCAGCTGGACTCGTCGGAACGGTTTTTGAGGACTCGATGTCCAAACTTTATGCATCTTCGGAATCTACGGGTGTGGCGCTCTGTGTCACGGGTTGTGTCCTTTGGGCTTCCCGCTTCCTTCGGCCCCAAACAAAAACACTGACCCAAATAACCGCCGGCGCGGCACTCTTGATTGGCATAGCTCAAGCCGTGGCGATCACACCTGGCATCTCTCGAAGCGGTTTTACAATGGTCGCCGCACTCGCACTTGGCTTTGGAGTTCAAGCTGCCGCCGCATTTTCTTTTTTGCTTTCCATCCCCGCCATTGCCGGAGCTGCCTTACTCAAGGTTCCTCAGGTTTTTGAGGATGGGCAATCCGCCATACCCATGGCACACCTCGGCTTAAGCTTCACGCTCTCTGCGGTTGTCGGATATTTTGCCTTAGGTCTCTTGGTTTGGATGGCAAAAAACCAACGGCTTTCTTGGTTCGCCCCCTATTGCTGGATTGCAGGACTTTTCGTCCTTATTTAGTTCCGGTAACGCCCAACCCAGGCCTTCAAGGCTACGCCAGGACAAGCGGTATCCTTCAGATCTTGGTGTGCCCACACTTGCCGCTTACTCATTTTAAAATCGGTGCGTAGTGAATCTACCAACTGAGCTAAAGAAGCATACTGATCCTGACTCGGAGTCTGCGGAAGCATATATTGCGACCCTCGATCTGGCTGTGGGTGAAAATTTCCTAATAGGCAAATTCCAATGTTCCCACGATTCAACGTTGAATTACCCGCGTGGGCTCCTTGAATCGTCAGATCTCGGCCCTCAAAAACTCGACCAGAACGGTCGATCAAGAAATGGTAACCGACATCTGCCCAACCCTGGTCTTGTTGATGCGTTTTCTGAAGCCCACGAACTTCGGCAATGGAGTTGCGATACCCCGTTGAAGTCATGGGCTCAGCCGTGTGATGGATCGTGATGCGGTACGCTTTTCCCATCGGGCTATGATTGCCACGAAGAGGGCGTGCACCCCATTGTCCCCTGGCGATGGATGCATAGGAGCCCACAGAAAGGGGGATTTCCGCCACGTTTGGGGTTCCGGCAAGATACGGGCGCAGGCGTTCCAAAAAGGATGCATCGGGCGCTTCAGGCTTTCGACCTTGTGTCCAAGAAAGGAGGAAACTGGCTTCTTGGCCCTCTGGACCCTCTAATGCCGACGCTTTCATCAGATGCAATTTAGCTAAGCCCGGCTTTTCATCCAAAAGGTAGCTTCGGGCAATGCCGTACTCGGCAAGGGCCCCTTCCGTAACGGAATGGGGACCACCCAAAGCAGCATAAAAAGAGAGACGCGCTTGCGGCGCGTTTTCAGTTTGCAAGTAAAGCTCTCCTAGGCGAAGGCGTGCCTCGCTTAAATCAGCTACGGGCAGAGCAATCAGTTTGTTTTCCCAGTATTCAATTCTCTCCGCCAAGGGGGCTTGTCCAGGAGGCGACATGATGGGGGCCTCCAAAGCCTCCCAGCTCTCCACGGACTGTTTTGGGGTAGGCGCGGTACAAGCTACGAAAGACAGAAGGGCAAGGAGGGGAATCGTGGGATTGGTTGCCGTCGGCATTCCCTAAGCCTAACGAGAATGCCCCTTCGTTTTCTAGGAGGCAACTTTAGGATAGGGGGATGCGAGGCAAGTTTTTGGTTCTTGAGGGTGTCGATGGCTCCGGCAAGTCGACGCAAGCCGAAGCCATGGTGACTTGGCTTCAGGCAGCGGGGCGTTCCCCCCTCCATTTGCGAGAACCTGGAACCACCGTCATCGGAGAGCAACTCCGCGCCCTTCTTTTGAATCCTGAGCGGGATTCGTGGGATGCGGAAACAGAAGCCCTCCTCTTTTTTGCGGCCCGGCGAGAACTTTTGAGGCAGGAAGTTGCCCCTGCACTGGCGGCTGGACATGACGTCATCTGTGAGCGCTTTACACCTTCCACCTTGGCATATCAGGGCCAAGGAGAAGGCATGTCCGAATTCATCTTAAACTTGGACTCTCTGGTGGTTCCCGAGGACCTTCAACCCGGTCTGGTGCTTATCCTAGACCTCGCTCCCGAAGAATCCTTAGCGCGCGCCAAGCAATGCGGCCAACCCGACGCCATGGAAGTGCGAGGCACAGCCTTTCAGGAAGGGGTCCGACGCGGATACCGTGCATACGCAAAAGCACGGCCAAAGCAGTCTCACTGGCTTGACGTTACCGGCATGTCCCCCGCACAAGTCTTCGAAGCACTCCGCCCACCACTCCAGCAATTCTTTCAGGTCTCGTGAACTCGATTGACCTTTTTCGGCGTGAACTCCAGCGAAACCGTAAGGCAGACACCTACCTCCTTCTCGGAAATGCAAAACAGACCGTCAATGCCTTGGCACATGACTTCGCCCGTGAACTGCTCCAGCCCTCCCGCACCCTAGAGGATCACCCAGACTTCCTCTGCTTAGACCCCGATGCATTCGGAGTACACGGCCTTCGCGTGGAGCATATTGCAGACCGAAAGCCGGAGGTTCTCTCTCTGGAACGCCAACTTTGCTATCTCCCAGCCACTGAGGGGGGGCGAGCTGTGCTCTTGTTGGACGTGCACCATATGAATTCCGACGCCCAAGCAGCGCTTCTCAAAACCCTCGAGGAGCCCCCGGCGAAGACTACCTTTTTCCTCACCTCGATTCAGCTCGACCCCATCCTGCCCGCAATTCGTTCCCGATGTCGGACCTACCGCGTCCCTGCATTGACTTCGGCCGATGCACTCCGAAAGGCGACCACAAAGGGCATTTCCGATGAGAACTTTGCTCTTTTGAAAACCATGACAGGAAGTGCAGAAGAAGCGATTGCCCTCTCGGCACCTCAACGGGAAACCCTTCTCTCTATGCTTCCTCCCTTCCTTCTTTGGTTTGAGGGGGACGATCTTGCTCAAGACTGGCTCCCACAGACGGAAGGAAACCTTCAGGACCAAAGAGACGCGCTCCTGCTCCGTCTTCGGGGAGCCTTGGGGCATATTGCTTCAGACCTGCCTCTTGGAGAGCGTTCTCCGCTTCAAGTAGATCAAACAGTCCAAGCACTTCAACAGGCCTCCGAAGATATCTTGGGGCAAATTACCCCAGAAATTGTCCGAAGCAACCTCCTAGGCCGCAAGTCTTAACTCGTTAATATAAAGTAGGTTACGTTTTATTTATCCGTAAATTCTGGAAGATATTCTGCCTTTTTTCTGAAAGGGGGTTAAGGTGACCCGCACGGGGCCGATAGAACCGTGGACATCATGGACGACACCAAATTCCAGCCACTCATTCGCACCATCCGACGTAAATACCAGCGCCGGTACGCGGAGGCGGCATACTTTTTTGTTCTCAGTGCTTTGGATTACTCCATTTTCCGTTTGGGTAAGTCCATGACCGAAGGGGATGATCAGCACATTACAGGCCAGCATCTCCTCGACGGCATTCAGCAGTACGCCCAGGAGGAATTCGGCCCGATGGCTCCATTCACCTTTCGAACATGGGGGGTGCAGCAGGCGCAGGACTTCGGTGAAATCGTTTTCCAAATGTGTCATGAGGGCCTTTTGAATGCTCAGGACTCAGATTCTTTGCGCGACTTTGAGCACGGCTTTGATTTTGAAGTGGCCTTCTCGCTTTCGTGAATACTCTCTTTCTTCTCCGGATTTCTACTTTTTTTGCTGTCCTTTTTGTTGGATGGCTTGCCTCCCCAATCACGATTCCGCTGGTGGCGGCTTGGCTACTGATGACTCTTTGTCTGCCGTGGAAAGAACGCTGGCGCGGGCGGCTGGGGGATATGGGGGCGACATTGGCTTGCTTGACGGGGATCCTTCTTTTACCTCTTTTCTTTCTTGCACCGGTGGCTTTCGACCTTGCAGCTTTTCGGTCACTTCTCCCCGATGAAGCCTCGCTAGAGACCTACCAAGCGAGTCTTCACCAAAGTATTGGGGGCCTTGTAGCGCACCTTCCGGCCCCTCTGGCGGAACCCATTCAGGATATGGATACGCAGAAACTCCTCTTGCCTTTGGCAGAGCAGATTGCGTCCGTCACCGGAAATCTGCTCAATGTTATCGGCGGGTTCTTGGGCCTCTTTACAGCGCTCCTCCTCCTCCCTGTCTTTCTCTTTTTTCTACTCCAAGGCGCACCTTGGCTTCCGAAACTGCGCAAAGAAATTCCATTCGCTTGGCAAGCCACCTTTGACCGCACTCTGCCCAAAATCCGCCAACAGTTGGCGGAGTATTGCCGTGCTCGGCTTCTAGTTGCCCTCGCCAAAGGCCTCATCGCGGGCTCGGTCCTCTTCCTATTTCAAACACCTGCAGCGTACACCCTTGGCCTCGTCGTGGGTGCCGCCTCTTTACTCCCAGTCGTGGGGCCTCTTTTGGGCCTCGCCTTTCTCCTCATCGTTGCATTTCCATTTCACGGTCCCTTTGGACTTGCCTTGGCCGGTTTCTTGTATCTGGGCACAGAGATCCTTGAGGGATATGTTCTCCTTCCGCGTTTGGTCGGCCGACGCCTCGGCCTCGATGACTTTGCCGTCATTCTCACTGTTCTCGTCGGTGGGGCACTCCTTGGTATTTTTGGAATGTTGATAGCAATCCCAGCTTTAGTCGTCGTTCGCGTCATTTATCAAGAAATTCTAAGGCCAGCACTTCACGCCACGGATTGAACAGCAGCCTCGGTATCCTTAGTACATGAGAGATACCGTCCTTGAACGCCGCATTGGGCTTTCCTTTGAGGGATTGTCACGCACTTCAGGCCTGCGCCACTGCTTTAGCACGCAAGCGCGTGATGGAAGTGGCAATGTTTCCATGAGCGGAGGTCGTGATATTCCAGACGCGCTGGCGCAGCGGGAATTTCTGGCTCAGCGCCTTGGAACCACCGCCAAAAATTTTGTGGTGGGTGGGCAAATTCATTCGGACGGTTACCGATGGGTGGATGCATCTCACTGTGGCCAGGGCGCAACGACGCCGGAGACGGTGCTGCCAAACACAGATGCCCTCCTCACCCAAACTCCCGGGGTCCCCTTGTTCACCGTGGTCGCAGACTGCGCCGCCGTTTTACTTTATACAGGTAGCCCGAAGCCGACCTTGGCAATCGCGCACGCAGGGTGGAAAGGGCTGCGTGACAACATTCTCACCAAGGTGGTTGCAAGTATGACAAAGCAGGGTAAGGCCGACCCCGCCCAGATTCTTGCCGGTATTTCCCCTTGCATTGGTTTGTATTCGTTTGAAGTGGGGGAGGAAGTAGCACAGGCAGCTCCATCCTGTCGCACCGTCCGCTTAGACGGAAAATGGCATGTGGACTTGGCTGGATGGGCGAATGATCAATTGCGTGACGCCGGCCTAGAACAGCCCCATATTGAAGCCTCTGGGTTAGACACCTATGAGCGAACAGATCTTTTCTTTAGCCACCGAAGAGAGGGTGAGACTGCCGGACGCATGGGATTATTGGCGATGCTTGAGGAGGCCTAGCCTTCTTGCTCAACCACTTCAGCGGGAACTTCCAACGTTGCAGCGTACTCGGCAATATTCCGCCAATCTAAACCAGATTCCGAAATAATCTGACGAATGGCCTCACCTAGTTGAGGGTCTTCGACATAGTCGCCCAAAAATCCACTCCCCGCGAAGACCTGGCCACGAAGGTCGGACACAAGAGTTCGTAAATTGCGGCGCACCCATTGGCGCGCGACGTCAGGTTCCAAAAGGGTGTCCAGAGAAAGAAAGAAAGCGTCCCATCCAGGGTAGAGCGCAGGATCCTTCGCATCATAAGAAGCAAGGCGAACTGCCGTTTCCTGGAAGTCCTCTAAAAGAGTTTTGGCGTAAGTCCTAAATCGCTCCTCGCTAATAAGACGATCTAACTCACGCAGTACTACCGGTTCGTAATTGGGGAAATCGACAAAGACGTCTGGCATCACCCCGCCTTCTTGAATAATGGATCCTTCATGATCACGCTGTGTGTGAATGGTAGAGCCATCTGGCAAAAAGTAATAGGCGATGGTCAACTTTACGCGCGGACCAAAGTCATAGACCTCATTTTTATTGCGGTCTTCATATTCTTCCCATTCATTGTGCATCCGGTCATGGTTGCCGTCTCGGAAACGCTCATCTTGAAGACCACGCAAGCCCAGCAGCGTCTGAACAGAGCCTTTCCCATGGGTCCTTTGACCGACGGTCACGGCGCGCCCGTGAACCGATAAAGCTCCAGAAACAATTTCTGACGCGGACGCACTGTACTCGTTGACCAAGATTGCCAAGGGAATATCCGTAGGGACCACCGCAGGAGATTCCGTCTCTAGCCGCTCTTCTTCACCCGCACGGGAGCGTGTAGTGACAACTGTTTTCCCTGCGGGCAAGAATAAATCACAAATACCTACTGCGGCATCGAGAGATCCGCCGGGATTATTGCGCAAATCAAAAATCACACCACGAAGATCTCCAGCCTCCATGGCTGAGTCGATGGCACGCTGGACTCGTTCAGCGGCATCCATACTGAAACTCACGAGCTCCAAATATAAAATCCCTTCGGGCAAAGAGGTCGTGTTGACAATGGGCACTTCAATCCTGCCACGTTTCATCGTGAAATCTCGGGCCTCCGTCCATCCACGTCGGAATATTTCAACCGTCACATCGGTGTCTGGTGGCCCCTTTAAACGCTTGATGATGTTGTCGTTCGGCTGGTCCGCCGTCGACCAACCGTTGACCGAAAGGATCTTATCCCCAGACAGCAGTCCCGCCTCATAAGCTGGGCCGGAATAAATGGGGCGAATGATGGTGAAGACTCCATCAACCGTATTGACATAAGCCCCAATCCCCCCGTACTCCGGGTTAAGGCCATAAAGAAACTCGCCGACCTCCTCACCCGTGAAAAAAGTCGAGTACGGATCCAGCAAACGCAACATACCATCGGCGGCCGCAGCCACCATTTCCTCTTGTGTGTAATAACTGCCCTCCATATGACGAATCCGAGCCATCTTTAGAATCTCTTCCAGCAAGCCGATGTCATCCGAGCCTGTAATTGCTGAATCATCGCCCTCAGCGTCCATGGACTGGTAAAGGCGCTCTAAGGCTTCTAACTTCTCACGGAACCGTTCCTTCTGTGCATGACCTTGAATCAAACTCTGCGCCAATCCAGCATTAGGGTGAATGCCAGAGGCCAAAGCCTCTAATTGGAGTATGGCCTCTTCTTCCAAAGTGGCGCCTGTCCTTGCTAGGGCGAGAAGTGCGCAGACTTGCGCTTCACCTTGCCGCTGATTCACGGCCTCCTTTAACCAGCGAACGGCTGCACGTCGACGAGCCCCGTCTCCTTGGTCATAGAGCACCCGGCACCCTTCGGCCCAGGCGACTGCACTGGAAGAAGTCTCTGATTGAAGCCAAGTCGAGAGAATGGCTTGAGCATTTTCATTCCGACGGAATGCATCCATGTCCAAGACGGATAAAGCAGCAAGACGGAATAGAGCATCCTCTAGAAGGGGTGCAAGGAGCGTCCCGTAGGTTGCATCTCCTAAGCGGGCAGACAAACGAGTGAGGCAGAGGGCCTCGGCAAAAGATGGCTGCGGAGACGGGGTGGCGCTGGGAAATTCCCAAGATTCCAGGGCGTCGAGGGCGGGCCCATCGGCCAATGTGAGCACGTCGGCAGGCGGAAGCCCCTGTGCACTGCCCAAAAGAGCATCCAGCTCAGGGGAAGGAGCCTGAAAGAAGCAGAGAATGGAGACGGAGGTGAGCAGCATCTTTTCTTACAATAACGCAAGGTTGCTCCCTCTCCTACGGCTACCTCACAGAATCATGAGTCAATCTTCCCCTCTCTCCCATGTGGATTCCCAGGGCCGCGCCGTCATGGTGGACGTCGGCGGAAAAGAAGAAACCCCTCGGCAGGCCACGGCCAGCGCACAGGTTCTCTTCCCCGAAGGCCTCCTAGCACGCGTAATGGATGGCGATCTACCAAAAGGTGCGGTCATCGAAGTCGCGCGGATTGCAGGAATTCAGGCGGCTAAGCGCACCGCCGACCTCATCCCCATGTGCCACCCTCTCGCACTGGACACTGTGGAGGTCCGCATGATTCCCCACACCAACGAGAACGTCCTGGAGATTCAATGCACTTGCAAAATGACTGGGAAAACGGGGGTAGAAATGGAAGCAATGGTAGGAGCTTCTCTTGCCGCGCTTACGATTTTCGACATGACCAAGGCCATGTCGAAAGGTATTTCCATCCAAGAAACCCGTCTTCTTCAGAAAAGCGGGGGAAAATCCGGTCCGTGGACGGCACAATAGGGACTTCTTCTTCATCAAACCGAGGAAACATTTTGGATCTCAGCATCATTCAAGAACTTCTTGCCCTCATGGATGAGGGTGGCTTAACCGAACTCACTTGGGAAAAAGACGACGTCAAAGTTCACTTGTCGCGAAAAGCACAAGGGACTCCCGTCGTTCAAAGTGCTCTGGCCATTCCGACCGTGGGAATACCGCCCACTCCAACGGCAATGGAACCCGCCGCCTCCCCCGAGGGAGAACTCTTTCTTTCTCCGTTGGTCGGCACGTTTTATCAGAAGCCAAACCCTGACTCTGACAATTTTGTCAAAGTCGGCGACTCCATCAAACCAGAGTCCGTATTGTGCATTATTGAGGCCATGAAAGTCTTTAATGAAATCCCCGCGGAAGCCTTCGGAGAAATCTTAGAAATCCTTGCAAAGGATGGAGAATCCGTGGAGTACGACCAGCCACTTTTCCGATACCGTAAAGCCTAAAACATGTTTCGGCGCATCCTCATCGCCAACCGTGGAGAAATTGCATTGCGCATTATTCGCGCAGCGCGAGAGTTAGGTGTTGAGTCCGTAGCGGTTTATTCCACGGCCGATGCTAATGCGCCGTATTTGGAAATGGCCGATGAAGCCGTTTGCATTGGCCCACCGCCTTCGGCAAAGTCATACCTTGACATCTCCCGCATCATCAGTGCAGCCGAAGTAACCGATGCCGAAGCCATTCATCCGGGCTATGGTTTCTTGTCCGAGAATGCACATTTCGCCGAAGTCTGTGAAACCTGCGGGATTCAATTTATTGGACCACCCACTTCGGTCATCCAAAGCTGTGGCGATAAGGCCACGGCAAAAAAGACGGCCAGGGCAGCCGGGGTTCCCGTTGTTCCTGGCTCCGAAGGGATTGTGGACAGTGTGGAGGATGCGGCAGTCATCGCGAAGGAAATCGGCTACCCCGTCATCGTCAAAGCTTCGGCCGGCGGGGGCGGGAAGGGGATGCGCGTGGCCTCCAATGAACCTTCTCTTCGAAATGCATTTTCGCAAGCAAGGGCCGAAGCGGCCGTTTCCTTTGCAAACGATGAAGTCTATTTAGAGAAGTACATCGAGAACCCAAGGCATATTGAAATCCAAATTCTTGCCGGCGCCGACGGACAGACCGTCCACCTCGGTGAACGTGACTGCTCCGTCCAACGGCGGCACCAAAAACTCTTGGAAGAGGCACCCTCGCCCGCATTAGACCCAGAGCTTCGAAGGAAAATTGGCGATGCAGCGGTTGCCTATTGTGAGGCATCGGGATACCGGAACGCAGGCACGGTGGAGTTTCTCTTGGACAAACATGGAGATTTCTACTTCATGGAACTGAACGCGCGGATTCAGGTGGAGCACCCGGTGACCGAGTGTGTCACGGGGATTGACTTAGTACAGTGGCAAATCAAAATCGCCGCGGGCCAGAACTTGGACTTCACTCAAGATGATGTGAAAATCAAAGGCCATGCTATGGAATTCCGCATCAACGCAGAAAACCCAGAACGAGGGTTTTGTCCCACGCCAGGGAAGATTGACCACCTTGTACTTCCCGGCGGACGCGGAGTGCGGATGGACACGCACATCACGGCGGGTTACACCATTCCACAACACTACGACAGCATGATTGCGAAGCTTATTGTGCACGGCAAAGATCGCCCGGAGGCTTTCCGGATTGCCAAACGAGCTCTGCAAGAGCTGCAAATCAAAGGCCGTGGGCTTGCCAACACTTCCCAACTTCAGCGCGCCATTTTAGACAACGCCGATTTTGCCTCGGGTAATTTTGACACGAGTTTCCTCGAAAAATTCCTTCACGACCATCATGCCTAGAGCTCTTGTTACGGGGGCGGCCGGTTTTCTCGGCTCCCATCTTTGCACCCATCTTCTCAACGAAGGCTGGGAAGTCGTCGGCATGGACAACTTCATTACGGGGGACCGTCGGAATTTAACTGAACTCGAAAAGGACCCAGGTTTTTCTTTTGTTCACCATGACGTCACGCAGTTCATTTCCTTCCCTGGAGAATTGGACGGCATCTTTCATTTTGCTTCGCCAGCGTCTCCCATTGATTACCTTCAAATCCCCATTCAAACGATGAAGGTGGGGGCGTTGGGCACGCATAATTGCTTAGGCTTAGCACTTTCAAAAAACGCCCGGTTTATTTTGGCCAGTACTTCGGAATGCTATGGAGATCCGTTGGTACATCCTCAGCCAGAGAGTTATTACGGAAACGTGAATCCCGTCGGCCCCCGAGGCTGCTACGACGAAGCCAAGCGTTTCGCCGAAGCCCTCACGATGTCCTACCACCGACATCACGGCGTGGAAACGCGCATTGTGCGGATCTTTAACACTTACGGCCCACGCATGCGTTTGGATGACGGGCGGGTTTTACCTGCTTTTATCGGGCAGGCCTTACGAGGGCAGCCTCTTTCTGTTTTCGGAGACGGCTCCCAAACACGCTCTTTTTGTTACGTGGACGATCTAGTGAACGGCATTTACCAATTGTTTCAAAGCGAGGAAGTCTTTCCAACGAACATCGGAAACCCTCGAGAAATGTCAATCTTGGAATTCGCAGAAAAAGTTCAAGAGGCTGTCGGATCTTCCATGCCCATCACCCATCTTCCCTTACCGGAAGACGACCCCAAAGTGCGCCAGCCCGACATCACCAAGGCAAAGAGCCTTTTAGCCTGGACGCCAAAAGTTGAGCTGGAAGAGGGGATTCAAAAGTGCCTTGATTATTTCAAGGGGCGCGTTGCCGAAGAGCGTCAATAATGTGTGGCATCGTGGCAGCCGTGACGACCGGGGGGAATGTCATCCCCGACGTCCTTCATGGCTTGAGAACTTTGGAATACCGTGGCTATGACTCTGCGGGAATTGCAGCTCCTGCTGAAGACTCTTTGCACTTGCGGCGCCAAGTCGGAAAGATTTCGGCGTTAGAGCAAGAGCTCGCCAACAACGCACTCCCCGACACGCCGACCGCCGTGGCGCATACGCGTTGGGCTACGCACGGGCCGCCTGCCACGCGGAATGCGCATCCCCACATGGATGATGAAAAGAAAATCGTCCTTGTCCACAACGGTATCATTGAAAACTATGCTGAATTACGCGCAGATCTCCAAGAGCGCGGCCATCAATTCTTTTCCGATACGGACACCGAAGTTCTCGTTAATTTAATTGCTTGGCATCAAAAAAATGGAAAGGAGGAACTTCATGATGCTGTACGAGCCGCACTCAAAGAAGTGCATGGGGCCTATGCTATTGTGGTTCTTTCGGCTAAAACACCGGACTTGCTCATTGTGGCGCGCATGGATTCCCCCCTGGTCGTAGGACTGAGCGAAGAAGGATCTTTTGCGGCTTCGGATATGCCGGCTCTTCTGCACTTAACGCGTGATTTTTTGGTTCTTGAAAACGGAGAAACTGCCGTTCTTCGCCCGAAAAATGTGGAGCTCTTCAACGCAGAGGGAGTACGTATTGAAAGAACGGCAATCCGCTGTGACTGGACCCCCGAGCAGGCAGAAAAAGGGGGCTACCCACACTTCATGCTGAAGGAAATTGAGGAGCAGCCCGACGTTCTTGCAAGAACCGCATTCGATCGTTGCCACGACCTCACGGGAGACGTTCACTTTGAGAAGGAGTTCGGATTTACTGATGCCACCATTCAATCCATCCAACGGATTCGATTTATGGCCATGGGCACATCCCTGCATAGTGCCCTCCTGGGCCAACAAATGGTTGCGGAACTTTCTGCTGTTCCCGGAGAAACATTGAATGCCAGTGAATTTCTTTACAGCCCAAATCTAGAAGAGGGGCAAACGCTCACCGTTATCCTGTCTCAGTCTGGCGAGACCGCGGACTCGCTTCGGGCCATGCGCGAGGTGCAAAAACGTGGAGGGCAGGTCCTTGGCATTTGTAACGTCATGGGGTCCACCTTGGCACGCGAGGCTGACCACCTCATCCTGACTCACTGCGGGCCCGAAGTGGGCGTTGCGTCCACCAAAGCGTTTTTCGGACAGCTCACCGCACTTTACTTACTCGCCATTCGCTTTGGCCGCGCACGCGAAAAACTTTCCAAAGAGCAGGGACAGGAACTCATTCACGACCTCCGGGCCCTGAGGCCGAAGCTAGACGTCCTCTTTAGCTCTGAAGCTGCTGAGCGTATTCAAAAGGCCGCCGACTTCCTAGCCCAGGTTTCCTCCTGTCTTTTTCTTGGGCGCGGGTTCCACTTCCCCTTAGCCCTTGAAGGAGCACTCAAGCTCAAGGAAATCTCTTACATTCATGCTGAAGGCTACCCTGCCGGTGAGATGAAGCATGGCCCCATCGCTTTGATTTCTGAAGACTTTCCCGTGGTTGCTATTGCTACCCCCGGGCGGACGTATGAGAAAATGATTTCCAACATGGAGGAAGTCCGTGCGCGCGCGGGCAAAGTAGTGGCCATCGGCGTGGCGGGGGATCAGAGAATTGCAAACCAAGCAGACTATTTCTTGGCCGTACCCGAAGTCCCTGAACTCCTTTCGCCTCTGGTAAACATCATTCCACTTCAACAGCTCGCCTATCAAGTCGCACTCAAACTTGGAAGAGACATTGATCAGCCCCGCAACTTAGCGAAGTCGGTCACGGTGGAATGAGTAGTTTCGACCTTGTTACCGGGGGAGCTGGGTTCATTGGCTCGCATGTCGTTCGTGCGCTTTTGGAGCAAGGTCGTCAAGTCCGTGTCATCGACAACCTGTTGACGGGTTACAAGAAGAACATCGAAGGGCTGGACATCGATTTCTTGGAAAGTGACTTGGCCGACCATGCTGCGGCACACAAAGCCTGCCAAGGCGTGGAGCGCGTCTTTCATCTTGCCGCCCGCCCCAGCGTTCCATGGAGTATTGAAAACCCAGAACTGGCTTACCAAGCCAACCACCAAACTACGCTTTCTTTAATTGAAGCTGCTAAAGCATCAGGAGTCCGACGTATTGTTTTTTCGTCCACGTCGGCACTTTACGGGAATGACCCTACCATCCCAAAGCGAGAGGACATGCCACAGGAGCCGCTTTCTCCCTATGCGGAGCACAAGGTGCTTGGCGAACAGGCTCTTCAAAAGGCCTGCGTAGATTCCGACCTCAGCGCCGTGTGCCTCCGCTACTTCAACGTATTTGGGCCACGCCAAGATCCGTCTTCGCCGTATTCCGGAGTAATCTCTCTCTTTATTAAAGGGGCCTTAGAAAAAAAACTGCCAACGATTTTCGGAGACGGCCTCCAAACCAGAGATTTCGTTTATGTCAGTGATGTAACTCAAGCGAATCTTCTTGCCGCGGAAGTCGCTGTCAGCGAGACCACACCCATCCTCAATATCGGCCGCGGGGAGCAAACGAATCTCCTTGAGCTTTGGAGCATGATTTGCGAGGCAGCCCAGGTCCCCGAAATCTCTCCAGTGTTTCTTACAGCACGAGCGGGGGATGTCTTACATTCGGTTGCGGATATCCAAAAAGCAAAATCCATATTAGGTTTTGAACCAAGCGTTTCCCTGCCCGAAGGTTTTCAGAAGACGGTCGCGTCGGTTGAGAATTCTCCGTAGAACGATTCCTCGTCTCGGATAATCCAAATATTTTCGGCGTCATTTCGAAAGCTCGGGGAGCGCATCAAAGCAAGGAGTTCCTCCTGGCTACGGACTTGCACCCAGCCATCGCGGCCTTGCGTGGCATCTAAGCGAACGGCAATCACGATGTCGTCGGCGAGCAGTCCTAATTCTTGCGCGGGGGAATCTGGGTAGACCTCGGCAACGCGCAACACAACTTGTGTGCGAAATCCAAAACGACTCTGCAAGCGAATTCGATCCTGCACCGTTCCAAAACCGAGGAAAGCAAAACTGTCTCGACTCTCTGGCGGAAGAAGGGTGAAAGAGAGGACTCTTTTTTCTCCGTCACGAAGCAATTCTAGTTCCATCCGATTGCCTGCCTGCTGACTCACCATGAAGGCAGAAAGCTCCTCCATCCCCGTAAGCTTTTTGCCCTGAATTTCTCGCAGCTGATCGCCCACGCGGACTCCGGCCCGTTGCGCAGGACCACGAGGGTGCAAAGCTTGAACAAAAAGGGTTTCATCTTTCTCTTCAAAACTGACATCCATCCAGTACCGAAGTGACTTTCCAAAATCCAACAGCGATTCAGATAATGTTTCCCGAACCCTATCTACAGGGATGGCAAACCCCAAACCATCCGCGTTCTCATTGGTAGCCACATTAATCCCAATTAAGCGGCCGTAGATGTCGAGGAGTGGGCCTCCTGAATTGCCGGGGTTAATGGCCGCGTCCGTTTGCAACAGGTCCACAAAAGTTTGAACGCCGCGCTGGAGACTGACCGTGACCTTTCGATGATTCCCTGACAGGATTCCAGAAGTAATGGAATGAGAATTTCCGTACGGCGCGCCAATCGCAATCACCTTTTCTCCGATGATGACATCTTTGCTGCTCCCAAGCACCACTGCAGGAAAGACCTTTTCGGACTTAATTTTCAACAAAGCTAAATCCTGATCACGGTCAATCGACAACAGATCTGCCCGGTACATGCCCCCTCCAAACTCATCTGCAAAAGCAACCTCTACCGTCATCGTCGATGCAGGCAAGCCCTGTACCTTTGGGGCAACAACGTGAGCATTAGTGATGACTAAACCGCGGGAATCAATGACGACCCCCGTGCCTTGGCCGACGTTAACTTGTTCCGTTCGGATGACCCCGTTCCCACGCCGGCTGCGTTTCTCTATGGAGACATAGACACTGACTACACTGGGGCCAGCCAACCGATAGACCAGCGCTTCCGAGGTCCATCGGTTTCCTAGAGTCTCTGCCGGTTGCGAAGGCACCAGCTGTGCGACCATGGCAAGGAGGGAGACGAGAAGCATCAGCAAAGGATACGTGTCGAGTGCTGAAACGTTTAAGAAACCGGTTGGTGGGCGTTACAGGGCTTGAACCTGTGACCCCCAGCTTGTCG
>JAPKBM010000048.1 GCA_026421205.1 Planctomycetota bacterium | reverse complement strand
CTATCATTCAACAGGGAGATGGCGACAAGTCATCTGCCGCACGTTTTTTTGATGCCAATGGAGATGGCTACCTTGATGTCATTGTGGCGAACAGTCATTTGAGCGTCCCGACTACGGAAACGGGCGATCTTCTTCTGAATGAAGGCGCGTCAAACCCGGGCTACTTCCAAGATGCACAGAACAACTGGCTGGCGTTGGCTGATTCCGAAGCGGTCATCAATCTGGGCTTTACTCTTGGTGACGTAGATTTGGACGGAGACGTGGATGTCATTCTCCATCCATGCGAATGGTTTGGAACGACTCTGCCTTTTGTTGGACACCCAATTCTCTTCTTGAATCAAGGTGGCGCACAGGGAGGAACGGAAGGGGAGTTCGAAAAGGATCACGCATTCTGGACCCCAGGGCCAATGACGACGTTCTTTACTTCCTACGGCGCTCTCTTTGATGCCGACGCCGACGGAGACTTAGATTTTTATGTCCCTGCTATGGGAGGAATTGTGGACCCAACCAAGACGCAGGATTACTTCTTCGTCAACTTAGTTCGGTAAGAACCTGTTTCATAAAAGTAGAGAGGGCCTAGGCCTTCTCTACTTTTATATTTTCCAATGGGCCTCATCTTTAGCAACAAACTTCTTTGCCGTTATCGGTACCGATATGTCCCTTTAAAATAACGCCTTACGGCGTAGATAAGAGGTGGATGAGCAAGAGCGAGACGGTACTTAATAACAACCATTGAAGCCCTCCAACCATGACCGGGCGAAGCCCCGTTTTCACAAGATCTTTCAGGTTCGTTTGAAGGCCGACGCCCGCCATGCCGATGCACATTAACCATTTGTCGGCGGTCAGCCAATGGGGTAGTCCAAGTGGCCCTTGATGAGGTAGTAAGTCGAGCGACCGTACGGCTGCAAATATTAGAAACATCACTAGAAACCAGGGGACAAGGGGCACGCTTGCCTTCCCTTCCGTGGTGGCTTTCCGGCTAAGCCAGAAGATGATTGGGGCAAGCCATGCAATACGTACCAATTTAACGACAGTAGCCACATCTTTGGCTTCGGGGCTGAAGCTGTCACCAGCCGCCACGACTTGCGCAGTTTCATGGAGGCTGGCTCCGGCCCACACGCCAAATTGAAAATCAGTTAATTCAAAGAGAAAGCCAAGCTCCGGGTAAATGAGAATTCCCAAAGTCCCTAATAACGTAATGACTCCAATGGCCATTGCAGAATCTTGCTTGCGCCCTTGCACAACGGTGTCCGCTGCCACAATCGCTGAAGCGCCACAAATAGCACCGCCGACGCCCAGCAAAATCCCTAAATCACGGGCAAGGCCAAACCGTCGGGCTATTGCCCAGCCTCCAACCAACGCTAAAAGAGTGCTGAGAGAAACGACAAAAAGTGCTGGGGCCCCAATGTCCAGGATTTCACCCAAGGTGAGGCGGAGCCCCAAACCTGCGACCGCCCAGCGCAAGATTGGCTTCTTTGCTGTTTCAATACCCGGAATTGCCCAAGCAGGCAGTTCCATGAAAAGCCGCAAGAGCATGCCAATCAGGATGACCAGTAAGAGCGCACCAAAATGAAGCTGGTCATGAAAAAAAGGAAGCGTTGCCAAATGCAATGCAGCGCTGGCCAACAAGGTGGCCAGGCCTAAACCTGGGAGAAGACGAAGAAGGGAGCTCACGCTTGGAGTCTCATTTCTTGATCATGGCCTCAAGGCGGTCAAGCCCAAGGAGAAGGTTGTCCATGGGCGGACCAAAACTGAACCGCATCCACTGCGTATAAGGAGAGGGAGCCTTTCGGCGTTTCCCTGGATTAATGTCAAAGTATTCCCCAGGAACGGTTAAGACTTTTTCCTGCAAAGCGCGTCGAAAAAACGCTTGGCCATGGTTCAACGGCGCAGGCAAATCTTTCAGGGACCCCCAGCAATAAAAAGTGCTGTTGCTTGGCTTCGGAAGATGGATTCCCATCGCCTGTAATCGTTGCACCATGACATTTCGTTTTTCGCAAAACACCTCGCGCAACGCCGACGTCTCTTGGTCTGCTCTTGAGGGATCTAGTATCTCCAAGGCCGCGCGCTGTGATAGCCGAGACGGTCCGCCGTCAATTGCACTGGCCGTGCGGGCGGTGGCTTCCACCATGGCAGGTGGTCCAATAATCCAACCTAATCGCCATCCTGGATAGCGAAAACTCTTGGTGAGCCCGTCAAAAATTAGAACGGGGTCTTCATTCACATCTTCTACATGAGAAGCTGCACTGATGGCTCCTGCACCGGGCGTTGCATGTTGTGCATCGGTCCCATCGCTATAAATAAAATGGCTGTAAAATTCGTCGGACAACAAAGTCGTTCCATGCGAACGACAGAGGTCTACCACCTGTGCCAGTTCATCTCCTTGCATGACATTCCCCGTTGGATTACAAGGGTTGGAGAAAAGCCACGCGCCAAGGTCATGCTCCTCGATGGCCTCCTGTAATTGTTCTGGAGTCACTTGAAACCCATTATCCTCGCATCCACGGACAGGAATGGTCGTGAGCCGGTCCAAGTGCGTGAGCAAAATATCTTCGTAAGCGGTGTAGTCTGGAAGCGGATAACCCACGGTGATGTCACCAAGCGCCGCTACAGCCCGAGTCAAACTTAGACGTCCGCCTGCCGCGATGCTCACATTTTCTGGGCCGTATTGCGATGATTTCCCTACGCGGAATAATCGATTGTAGTGGTCGGCAATACGTTGCCGCAGCTCAGGAATTCCCTCGAGAGGGCCATAAGCATGATCTTCCGCAAGGATAGAAAGATCAGAGAAACGCGGAGGCGCACCCTTCATTTCTCCGACTTCCGGCTGGCCTTGCCCTAAGTTGCACCAGTCGGGGTGACCGTTGGAGAAGCCAAGCTTGACGGCTTCGGCGACCACATGAATGACACCCATGTAGGGGACTTGGCGAAGGGATCCGAGTTGTTCTGCAGGTGACATTGAAGGGGCTTGAGTGGTTGGGTGCATGATGTTGGCTGGAATATACTACGGCGGTGTCCGCGCCAAAGACCCCCTCGGCGGATGATTCCATCTCTCGCTGGAATCGCCGCATCCTTGCCACGCTTGCGGTCGGATTTGTCGTCATGTCCGCCGGCGTTTTCTTGGACACCGGCGTTCAGCAAGAGGCGGCCACATTTTCTCCCGAAGGAGTGACCGGAAAACGAATTTGGCTCCGCGAGAACTGCATGGTATGCCATCAGTTCTATGGAATGGGTGGTTATCTTGGTCCTGACTTAACCAACGTCGTTTCTCGGTTAGGCTCGGAAACCACAGCTTGGGTCATTCGAAACGGCCGTGGAAGCATGCCGAACTTGAACTTGCCCGAAGAGGACATTCGTTCCCTTACGATCTTTTTGGAAGAAATGGGAGAAACGGGGACCTTTCCACAAAAAACCTGGCCTCCAGGCTGGTTTCCTCCTGTCCATCAACCTCTTCCCGGATCATGACACCCCCTTCACCGCGCCACCCCGCAACCCGTTTCTTCTGGGCGGCCGGAGGCTCTCTTCTCTTGGCGATTCTCGCAGGCGCTTGGGCGATTCAAATGTTGGCATGGTCATCGCCTGGAGATTCCATTGAAGCCTTTATTCAATTGCGGCCCATTCACGTGACTTTTGCTGTCGCATGGATTTTTCTTGCGGCCATCGGAGGTATCTGGGCTTATTTACCCAAGGCGTTGAATGTTTCTCTATACAGCCGACGGCTCACTCAAATGCAGGGTTGGCTATTCTTCATTGCTGGAGTCCTTGCACTAGCAGGCTACTTGACCGGGAATTTCAGTGGTCGTGAATATCTCAACTTTACGTGGCCTGCATCCCTGTTTATCGCCGCGGGTTGGGGCTGTTTTTTCGTAAACTTTTTTTCGACTGCTCGGAAATCGACAAAGCCGTGGCCGGTCTATGTTTGGATGTGGGCTACAGGTGTCGTCATGTTCACTTGGACTTTTATTGAAGCACATCTTTGGATGTTGCCTTGGTTTGAAGAAGCCCCTGTGAGAGATTTGTCCGTCCAGTGGAAATCTTATGGAGGCTTGACTGGATCTTGGAATATGTTGGTTTATGGCTTGTTGATTTGCTTGTTGGAGCAAATTGGAGGCGAAGGCGCTTCCAGAAGCCGCAAAGCTTTTTTCTTTTACTGGTTGGGCTTGACTAACTTGATGTTTGGGTACGCCCACCACACGTATCATCTTCCTCAGGCTGAGTGGATCCGTTGGATGTCTTTTGGCATTAGTATGACGGAATGGGTTGTACTCCTTTCACTCATTCAGGATTGGGCGCAGCCGTGGAACCGTGAAATTTGGAAAAAATCTCCTGCGCATCGTGTACCTCGTGCATTTTTGGCGGCAACTTCAGCCTGGGTAGGCATCAACTTGGTTTTAGCTTTGTTGATTTCAATTCCAACATTGAATTGGTTTACGCACGGAACCACGATTACATTGGCTCATGCCATGGGCAGTACGATTGGAATTAACAGCATGGTTCTGTTCGGCGGAGGATTTGCGTGGATGCTTTCCCGATCCACCCTTTCTCGAGGTCAAGAAAAATATTTATGGTCGGGGTTTGCCATGACAAATCTTTTCTTGCTAGGTTTCTTTTTGATCCTTGTTTTAGCCGGTGGGATGAAAGGCCTTGGAATGGTCCAAAGTGACTGGTCCTTCAGCGAAGCACAAGATCACTTGGCCCCCATGCTTTATTGGGCGGGATGGATGGCAATGGGCTTGTTTCTAGGTGTCCTGATCTTGCTTTTCTCTTGGTTCTCTATTCTTTCTCGGGCAAAATCATGACGATCACGCAAAAGAGTGTCCTGTTAGCCGTCTGTACCTTTCTTGGTACATGGCTTGTATTCCTGGGTACAGAGTCTCTTTGGGCACATGCACAGCAAAGTCAATCCACGGACGAGGGCGCGCGTCTTTATCAACGAGACTGTGCTGCGTGCCATGGTGTTGTGGGGGACGGAGCTGGGAAATTGGCGGGAACGGTTGCATCCTTGGTTCCCCGAAATTTCAGGGAGGAACCCTTTCGGTTTATTTCAACAAAGAATGGTGTCGCATTTAGAGAAGATATTCTCCGAACGATTCGCCGAGGAATTCCCGAAGTTGGGATGCCGCCAGCTTTATTGTGTTCTCCAGAGGAGCAAGAGGTTTTGGCTGATTACGTAATCGGGTTGCATCAACAGGGGTCTCCAGATGAAGATGCGCCGGGCGCGCAATGGAAGTTTCCATCCCCACAAGGAAATAGGCAAACATTAGAGGAGTCTCAGGCCGTGTTCACAGCTAACTGTTCTGTTTGCCACGGCCCCGACGGTACCGCAAAGAATGCACCGGCATTTTCAGACTCACTGGGCCGCCTAGTCAAGCCACGGGACTTAACGGTGGGAGATTTTTATGGTGGAGCCACTGATTTAGATCTTTATTGGCGAATTCGTTGTGGAATCCCAGGGACGGTGATGCCCGCTTTTTCTAAAGAACAATTAACTGACGTACAGGTATTGGGCCTGATTCAATATTTGCGCTCTTTATCGGAATAGCGTGTCAGGACCGCCTTTCCTTTAAGAAGTGATTCCTCTATCTCTGACAAATTTAGGCGAACACTAAGGATGTAAGGTGGCTGGTCTTTTATCCAATGGCCGTATGTCGTGGTGAGGATGGTGCCCTCTGGAAGAAACTCTACGCCGGGGTAGGCACAATCCCAACGATGTTTATTATCTTTGATCCGAATGCGGAAATCGCCCGCGCCTTGTTGGATGATGTCTTTGTAGTCACCTACCCAGGCAACCCAATCCCCTTGCGTTTCGGAAATACGTGCCGTATCACGGAAGGTGATGAACAGTCGCCCGTCTTCGGCATATCCGCCGGTATGCCGGTCGCCAGTGATGTCGGCATTCGTTTGCTTGGGCGTGCTCCAAGTTTCCCCCTCATCGTTTGAGGTGATGAAGAATGAATTGAATTGCCGACTATTTTCCCGTAACAAAATGAGTAGTTGTTCCCCATCGGGAGATCGGAAAATTCCGGGTTCGCACAAATGCGCTTTAGGGTGACTTGCAATCGGTCGTGGATTCCCCCAAGTGAGACCCCCGTCCTTAGACCGCATTTGATAGACCACGAATTTGTGCAGTGCTTCCGGCCGATGTGTGTCGCCAATAAAACGCCCATCATCGTGAAACATTGCAATGTAGGAACCATCTTTGCACTGCATCATGGAACTTGTTGCCACAATCCCACCAAAATCGCCGATAGATTTTAGTTCGGACCAAGTTTTCCCGTTATCTTCGCTGACGGATTGGCGAATGGGGTAGAGCCCAGAGTGCAGAATAAAACGACTTTTCCCTTCTGAGTCCAGAGTGCGAAAGAGTGTTGGAACTTCTTTTGAAGTGGACCAGGATTCCGGGACGGGCAAACGTTTGCTCCAGTGCTTTCCGCCATCATCACTGCGTTTCATGACAATGCTTCCTTTGCCGTGCCCCTTGGGGTATACGGCAAAAACAGTTTTCCCGTCTTCAAGCATGGCCGTGGTGACATGTCCAAGGTACTGGCCGACCTCTTGGTCAACGAGGACTTGAATGCCCGTGTGAGCATCAAGGTCGATTGTCGGTGTTCGGAACTCAGCCGAAGGAACTTGTTGGGCTGCAAGGGCGAGAAAAGGCACTGTGAGAAGGTGCATCACATTTTCATGTTAGCATGGAACCTGCAATGAAGTTTTTCGCCCTCTGTTTGCTCCTTCCCTTGCTCTCTATTCCTGGAGGCAAAACGTCCTGGAAATACAAAGAGATTTCAGTCCAAGGATGGGAAATCTACATAGAGAAATCCTTATATGAAAAAAATGGCTTGAGAGACAATGTGCTTGCACTATTGCGCACAGAACTTTGGGAAATCCGCACTCGACTTCCAGAGAATGTGGTGAAGAGATTGCAAAAGGTGAAGATGCGCTTTCATCTGGATCGCGCAGAATGTCCGGGTGGCGTTTACCATCCTTCTGCCGACTGGTTGCGAAATCATGATCTTCCCGAGGATTGGGCCGAAGGCATTGAGTTCGGCGTGGCCCGTAATTTCTTGGGTTGGTCAAGGATGCAACCAGATATGGTTTTGCATGAATTGAGTCATGCTTGGCACCACCAAGTGTTGGGCTATGACGATGCGCGGATCCAGTCGGTTTTTCAATCGACGTCGGATTCCGGGAAGTTGGAGGATGTGCTTTTTATTACGGGTGGGCGCAAGCGTGCTTATGCTCTGAGTAATCCGCAGGAGTTTTTTGCTGAGATGAGTGAGGCGTGGTGGGGGGCGAATGACTTCTATCCTTTTGTAAAGGGTGAAATCATTGAGGATTATCCCGAAGTCGCGAAGTTGATGGAGGAAACATGGAGGATGCCCAAAAAGAAGCTTGGTCCTTAAAGGAAGAGTTGGATTTCTCCTCCTCACAGTAATGCAATTCGCGACTACGCCACACTCCAGATTCGCTGAAATAAATCGTGGTAGGATGGCGTAATGTTTGGCTTCCTTCTTCTGGCGATGCAAAACCAATCTACCCTTGATTTCTATCAAGATATTGAGCCGATTCTGAGGAAAAATTGCTTCGAATGCCATGGTATTGTGAAGCAGAAAGGTGGATTTCGGATTGACATCAGGGCCACGGCTATGGCGGGTAGTGACTTCGGAGAAAGCCCAGTAATCATTCCGGGAAATGCGGACGAAAGCGACCTTTATTGGGCTATCTCCTCCACGGATCTTGATGAAAGAATGCCTCCCGAAGAGAAGGGGCCTCTTCAGGACTATGAAATCTCACGCATAAAAGATTGGATCAATCAAGGTGCTCTTTGGCCCGATGACGGAAAGCCACCAACTTGGCCCAGTGAACATTGGGCATATCAAATGCCAAAGTGGCCAAGAATTCCGCAATTAGAGTCGGACTCCTTTAGCCGGAATACAATTGACCAATTCGTTTTTTCAAAACTAACGCAGGAGGGATTTTACCCTTCTGCTCAAGCTGATTTCCAAACGCTTGCTCGTCGTACCGCATTGGATATTACGGGCTTGCCTCCAAGTTCGTACGAAGTTGGGAATTTACTGGAGAAAGGTACCGAGGTTGCCTGGCAACGTTGGCTTGATATTCTTTTTGATTCTCTACATTATGGAGAAAACCAAGCTCTGAGTTGGCTGGATTTGTCACGTTATGCGGATTCAAATGGTTTCGAGGTAGACCATAATCGTTCCATGAGTCCATGGCGTGATTGGGTGATTGACGCGTTCAATCAGAATATGCCGTTTGATGAGTTCACGGCTCAACAGCTCGCGGGGGACCTGATGGAATCCCCCTCTTTATCTCAAATTGTTGCGACGGGTTTTCACCGCAATACCATGACGAATACGGAAGGAGGGGTTGATGACGAAGAATATCGAGTGTCAGCCGTGGTGGATCGAGTCAATACAACCGCTTCGGTTTGGTTAGGCACAACGATGTCCTGCGTTCAGTGTCATGATCACAAGTATGACCCGCTCACTTCGAATGATTATTATTCGATGTACGCGCTCTTTAATGATGGCCAAGATGGTGGGACCTCTCAGGGTCCAAAAATTGACGTATTGGGTGAAGCGGAAGCGGAAGATAATCGGAGTATTCAAGAAAAGGTTGCCTCTCTGCAGTCCAAGTACGAATCTTTGAAATCTTCTACGAAATGGTCTGCACCTGAAACACTTTGGGTGGATGAGAGTAAGCCGCCAAGAGGGCATGTTGAGGGGGATTGGACGTTTTTACCGCCGTCTCCATCAACTCCCGTACACCAGGGGGAGGGCGTTCGTAAGCAGGTCGGCGACAAGGGAAGTTTTATTCAACACTTTTTTAATGAGGCTATAGATGGTCCTGTCAACCATGGGGATGATTCGATTTATGCTTGGATTTATCTTTCGCCGGAGGATTTACCATCCTCAATCATGCTGCAAATTCATTCGGATGACTGGGAGCACCGGGCCTATTGGGGCGAAGACACCTTCTCTTTTGGAGTGAACGGAACGCCCTCTCGGTTTAGGCAAGGTGATCTTCCAAAGAAGGGGGAATGGGTAAGGCTGGATATTCCGTTAGAGGTGGTCGGTATTGCTCCAGAAGCGCGCATCAATGGAATTGCTTTTTCTCAAATGGGAGGAACTGTTTATTGGGATGACGCTGGTATTTTGCTGGGAGAGCCTCAGGTCTCCGCATTTAGGACAAAAATTGCTCAGCTTGAAAAAGGCCTTCATCAGCCTCTCTCTAGCATGATTGTGTCAAAAGTTTCCGAGCCGCGTATGACTCATGTCCTTGAAAAAGGAAGTTTTTTATCTCCGGGAAAAAGGATTGCTCCAGGCGTTCCAAAGGTATTCAACAAAGACGTGAAGGGCAGTCCAAGGAATCGACTGGAATTTTCGAAATGGTTAACTCATCCGAAGAATCCACTGACGTCTAGGGTGATTATGAACCGGTTGTGGGAACAAGTTTTTGGAGTTGGTTTAGTTGCAACCAGTGAAGATTTCGGGACTCGAGGGGAGGTCCCCTCGCACCCAGAGCTTTTGGATTGGCTGGCCCTAGAATTCCAACGTCAAGGTTGGAATCTAAAGGCGATGCATCGCTTGATGATTGATTCAGCGACGTATCGCCAAACTTCATCCGTTCGCCCCGAAGTCATCCTTGTGGACCCCAATAATCGTTTGTTGTCTTGGTTTCCCAGAGTTCGACTCAAGGCTGAAGTAATTCGCGATCAAGCTCTCGCGGTTTCCGGGCTGTTGGTCGGAAAAATAGGTGGTCCTAGCGTATTCCCGTACCAACCCAAGGGTATTGATAACAGCACTTACGCAGGGGATCGATGGAAAGTGTCTCCCGGAGAAGATCGGTATCGGCGAGGTATTTATACGTTTTGGCGTCGAACGTCTCCATATCCTATGTTTCAGATTTTTGATGCGCCTAGCCGCGAGATATCTTGCGCGCGGAGAACTCGGTCCAATACACCTTTGCAGGCACTTGCTCTTTTGAATGACCCTGTATTTGTTGAGGCGGCAAAGTCTTTGGGTGCTCTCATGCAAAGCCTTCAGTCTGACGACGATCGTAACCGTATTACTTTTGGATTCCGACGTTGTACTTCTCGTGGCCCTGATGAGACAGAACTAAAGGAACTTTTGACTTTATTAGAGAGTGATGGCTGGACGGCGGTTGCGACGGTCCTTCTGAACCTTGATGAAACGGTGGTAAGAGGGTGATTAGTCGTCGTGATTTTATGCGTCGAGCGGCTTTGGGTTCCATCTCAATGGCAGGATTGGGATCCACCCATCTAAAAAGGTCACCCTTGCTTCGCAAGGGATCTTTCGGGAAAGCGAAGCGAGTCATTTGGCTTCATATGGCTGGCGGCCCGTCTTCATTAGATTTATTTGATCCTAAGCCATCTCTTCTGAAGTTTGATGGTAAAGACTGTCCTGAAGAGTTTCTGTCGAAGGAACGATTTGCCTTTATCAAAGGGACGCCCCAATTGTTAGGGAGTCCTTATTCTTTCAAGCAATATGGGGAAAGTGGTCAATGGATATCAGAACTGCTTCCCCACACGGCGAAAGTGGCCGACAAGATTGCCGTCGTTCGGTCTTTGCATACCACGCAGTTCAACCATGCTCCCGCACAAGTCTTTATGGCAACGGGCCATCCTTTCTTTGGCCGCCCAAGTATGGGATCTTGGTTGTCCTGGGGTTTGGGTTCATTGAACCCTGACATGCCTGCTTTTGCTGTCATGTTGTCTGGTCAATTTCTTCCGAGTGGCGGATCTTCGTGTTGGTCTAGTGGTTTCTTGCCGTCCCAGCATCAGGGCGTTCGTTTGATGAAAGGAAAAGACCCGATTCTCTTTTTATCAAACCCTGAGGGCGTGAGCCGCAGTCAGCGGCGCCGCACTTTAGATACATTAAAGACTTTGAATCAGCACAAGTATGAAACTCATGGCGACGCAGAAACTGTTGCGCGGATTGAGCAATACGAGCTTGCCTATCGAATGCAAGAGAGGTTTCCTGACTTGTCAAATCTTTCTACTGAGCCTTCAGACGTACTGGATCTTTATGGTGCAGTTCCTGGTGAGCATTCTTTTGCAGCGAACTGTTTGCTGGCAAGGCGTCTCGCGGAGTCCGGAGTCCGATTTATACAGTTGTTCGATTGGGGCTGGGATAGCCACGGAACAGGACCCCAGGATGACATTGTGACTTCTTTGCCAAAGCAATGTCAACGTACTGATCAAGCGAGTGCTGCCTTGCTTGTTGATTTGGAGCAAAGAGGTTTATTGGAAGATACAATTTTGATTTGGGGAGGTGAGTTCGGCCGAACTCCTATGAATGAGAAGCGAAATGGATCTACTTTTTTGGGACGTGACCATCATCCTCACGCAATGACGATGTGGATGGCTGGGGGTGGAATCAAGGAAGGGCTTTCCTACGGAGAAACGGATGATTTGGGCTATTTGATCCATGAAAACCCAATGGAAGTTCACGACTTGCACGCCACGATGCTTCATCTCCTTGGAATTGAGCATGAGTCATTCACCTATATGCATCAAGGAAGGGATTTCCGCCTGACGGATGTTTCCGGAAAAATCGTGACGGACTTAATTGCCTAGTGAGGGATTAATGGCCGGTTGATGGTCTTTTGTCTGTCTTTACCGTAATTTTTCGAACTCGTCATTTCATTCTCCTTGGCTTTACACCAAGATTTCTTCATAATCCATTCCAAGAAGGAAAGCATGATTTCAAAGAGTCCTTTGAGCGTAACGATGGAGTGCTGGGTTACGCGGGTACCGCCATTGATTGCTTCGAATATGTAATCTATATCGATGTCAAAAAATCGCCGGATGATTAGATGCGTGAGAATTTTGTGGATCCCACGAAGTAACTTCACCAAGTAAAACCTTGCAAGTTTGTACATTAATTTTCATTTTCCTGTAGAGGCGCGAGAACGAATTTTTAAAATTATGAAAGAGAAAAGTCCTGGGGGAAAACATCCAGATATTACTTACCCGTACAATATTTCAGGTCTAGATTTCTTTGAGGAAGGTGATGATTCTTCCGCCCTTCAATACTCAGAGAGAGCCAGTGAAATCTTACGCGCAACATTTGGAGAAGTTCACCCAACGTACACGAATTCGTACCTGTTTCAATATCTCGCCACACAAGACAGCACGGATCCTCTTCTTTTGAATCTGGCCGCTCTTCGGGCCGATACCTTAAGTTTCTATAGC
>JAPKBM010000090.1 GCA_026421205.1 Planctomycetota bacterium | reverse complement strand
CCGCTTGCTCCCCCAAATACTTGGCCTGTGCGACTTCCCCATTTCTTGCATGAATGCTATACATCATGATAAGGCAATAAGGGATTTCTGGATGGAAAGGGCCAAAATGATCTTCAAACCCTTGCTTGGTTTCAATGAGTAAAGGGAGTGCACGGTCAAAGTCTTCTTCCAGAGAATAAGCAATGGCAAGGTCCAGTTGATTCAGTAAATAGAGCCCCATGTTCTCAGATGAATGAGTAGCAAGGAGTACTTCCGTCTTCCGAAAACAATGGAATGCTCTCTCAGTATCCGTTTGATCCAGCCAGTAGGCTCCGAGGCGGTTCCAGGCATGAGCCTGCCTCAGTGCGCCTCGTGGTGATTCCCCCTGTGACGATTCAATGACACTTTCCAAGACCTCTCGTGCCTTGGGCCTTCCACCTATACGCTGTAGACACCATCCTAATTCCAACTTGATATCTAACAATCGCTCAAGTGGGATGCCCGTAACTCCCTCCGAAGTCTTCAAGGCTCGCTCAAAACACCGTTTTGCGGGCATCCACAATTCTAAAAACCGATAAGCCCGTCCGATGGAATAAAATTGTCGAGCTTGCAAGAGCGGGTTTTGGTGAAGGTTGAATTCCGCAAACTCCTCCTGGTGTGACAAATACTGAATCGTTTGACCTGGATGCAAATCAGGACTCAGCAAGGCAAGCAGGTTTTCCGTTCCTGTTAATGCTTTCTCTGTAATTTTTCGGACACGAATATTTTCTAAAGCCAAAAATAAAAGTATTGCCGAAGAAAGAAAAATGATAGCGATTGCCACGCTCGCTCCAGGCCGTCGGCGACACCAACGAACCCCTCTTTCCACCTTGGTCATCGGCGCGGCCAGAATAGATTCACCACAATCCCAAGCCTTCATATCTTCAGCGAAATCTGCCATGGAGGCATAGCGATGGAATGACTGCTTCCGAACTGCCTTAAGGCAAATAATCTCTAAGTCTCTGGGGATACCCGCCCGCACTTTCCTAGGGGGCACAGGGTCTTCCATAAGAATGCGGTGCACAATAGCCTCACGGCCAGTTCCCTGGAATGGCGGAAAGCCGGTCAGAGCCTCATAGAGCGTTATCCCGAGGGCATAAATATCGGTGCGGCCATCCACACCTTTTCCCTCATCTTTAATTTGCTCTGGGCTCATGTAATAAAGAGTGCCCATTGCTTCGTGCCCAAAACTCAGCGAGATTCCCCCATCCATACGTGCAAGTCCGAAATCCCCCACTTTTGGGTAGTCCCCAGTCATCAGAATATTTCCCGGTTTCAGATCTCGGTGAATCACTCCCGCTTCGTGGGCCACTTGAACAGCGTTTGCAATCTGAATAAAGATACGAACCAGCCAAGAATAGTACGCGGCAGTGGGTTCTGCACCCATTCGTTCCGCAAGGACGTCAGCCAAAGTGATGCCATCAAGGACCAGCTCCTCCACAATAAAATGATGATTCTCCGCTTCTCCTGTGGCGTACACCTGCACAATCCCTGGGTGCACTAAACGCCCCGCGGCTTCGGCCTCTCTCCGGAAGCGCTCCAAGGCTCCTGGTGAAAGGGAATAAATCGGGTAGAGGAACTTCACCGCAACCCGCCGCTTCAAGGAAAGCTGCTCCGCTTCCCAAACAACCCCACTGCCTCCTCTGCCCAACTCTTTCACGAGCCGATAATCATCCAGAACTCTGCCTGCCTTGAGGCTGCCGCCATCTCCACCCAATCGTTTCTTCATTTCAAAAAACTCCGCCACTTTCTCGTGTACCCGTCCGCGAAGTTCGGAAGGGAGAGAACGAATGTACTCCTCCACCCCACTTCCAGCTCCTTCTTGGAAAATGTCTAGCCAGTTCTGAAAACATTCTTCCGCATGCTTTTCCATATTCGGAGAAGGAAGCGGAGTGTCGTCGTCAAGAACCATATTGTGACAATACCAAGGAACGAGCCCGTGCCAAAGCCCGCTCCAGTGCTTTTCTAGAGGCGGTCACACTTAAACCAGAGGCTGACGCAAGTTCTTTGGCCGAAGCCCCCTTTAGATAAAGTTTGACGAGGGTTCGGTCTTGTTGTGGCAGACGAAACACCGCTAGGAGAAGTTTTTCATGCTCCTCCCTGTTTAATTGGTGCGACAATGCCGAGGAGTCCTTGGAAGACGCACCAATGGTTTCTGCCGAGGCCTCCACGCGCAGATCCTCTCTTCTCTTTTGCGAATTCAAATTTCGTTTTTTATCATTCGCCTTCCATTTCATACGCTGTCCGAGCAAAGAGAGAAAGCTTGCCCGATTTTTGAATTCTAGGGCACCCAATTCTTTCCAAATATCTCCCAATACTGACTGAATGAGATCATCTGTGTCAAGAAAACGCTTTAAGCCCGGATAAAGATCCACGACCCGAAGCCGAAGAAGATGCTCAAAAAAATGAGCGAAGAACTCATCAGCCAAGTCGCCATTTTCTGTAATACGTGCATGAATTTCTCTCAGTGCCGCGTCTTCAGGAAGAACACCC
>JAPKBM010000047.1 GCA_026421205.1 Planctomycetota bacterium | reverse complement strand
ATATCAACACTCCCATCCCAGATCATGCTGAACAAAGCATTGCCGCCCTGGAGGCTGGCAAGCATGTTGCATGCACCGTGCCGATGGCGACCTCCATGGAGGATTGTCAGCGCATTTTTGAGCTGACCGAACAAACTGGTTTAAGCTACATGATGATGGAAACTGTCGTTTACAGCCGCGAGTTTTTATTCATGAAAGAATTATTTCACAATGGGGAGCTCGGCCGGATTCAATTTATTCAGGCCTCACACCAACAAGACATGGATGGATGGCCAAGCTATTGGCCAGGTCTACCACCTATGCACTATGCAACTCACTGCGTTGGGCCTTGCCTGGCTTTACAAGAATTAGACGCAACAACAGTAAGTTGCATGGGGTCCGGTCGAATCCGTGAAGAGCTGGCTACAGAATATGGCTCCCCCTTCGCTATTGAGTCTGCTCAAATTGCACTATCTGACGGGGAAACTTCGGCGCGAGTTTATCGCTCCCTGTTTGACACTGCCCGTCAGTACCGCGAAAGCTTTGACGTTTACGGTAGCAAGAAATCAGTGGAGTGGCCCTTAATTGAAGGACAACCCCTGGTCATGCACACCGCCAAGAAAGAAGAATCTGAAATCCCTGAACACATAGAGTGTCCTGACTTTGCGCATCTATTGCCGGAATCCATCCGCAAATTCACGACCCAAGGTGTTTACGACTTAAGCGCCAATGAACATTTATCCTTTACGCAAGGGGCGGGCCATGGCGGTTCGCACCCACACTTGGTACATGAATTTATTTCTGCATTGAAAGAAGAACGGGCCCCTTACCCCAATGCTCAACAATCCGCCAATTGGACCTGTGTCGGATTGCTTGCCCATGAATCTGCCATGGCGGGCGGAGAATTATTGGAATTACCAAGATTCACTCTGGCTTCAGGATGACCCGATCAACGCTATTTTTTGACGGTCACTGCGAACGATGCTGCCAACAAGTAGCTTGGTTGAAGTCCAAAGATCGGAATAATCGGATTGATTGCATTTCTATGCATGACCCGTCAGCAAGAGAAATCCTTGGTGACGGACTAGACACCCTCCTTGCCACCGACACGGTCGGCCTCCTTCACCGAGGAACACTCTTGATGAAATCCTCCGCGGTCATTCAGGCTATCATCTTATGTGGATTTCCTTTTTCCCTTTGCGCACCTTTCTTTCTCGTTCCGGTGCCATTCAGAGATTGTATTTACGACAGAAACGCAAAAACTCGCCATTCTTCCAACTAGATGTTCTTTTCAGTTGGGAATGGAGCGGCCGAAGGGACTCGAACCCTTGACAACCAGCTTGGGAAGCTGGAGCTCTACCAACTGAGCTACGGCCGCTACCGATTTGATTGACATAGTGTAGAGGCATTTCAAAAACACAGGCCAAGTACATTTTTCCGCAGGGTTATGGGCATGAATACGGCTAGCCCCCCCATAGCCTCCAGCCCCCCCTTGGGGATCGAATCTTGTGCGGGCACGGGCTGGTATCCTTTTGAAATGCCTAACAGCCCAGGCCAACCTTCTTGCCCTTCATGCAAGTCTCTCCGAGATGAATTGCTAGGACTTAATGAGTTTACAGAAATTGTTGGATCCCAATCAAATCTCAACGAACTCTACTGGACAATGTCCGATACGATTGCCTCAATCCTAGGTGTCAAAGATTTGGTCCTTTACCTTAGAGAAGGTGAAATGCTAATTCAAAAATCCGCCTATGGGATTAAAAAGTCTGATAGGAAAATATTCGAGCCAATTGAAATTCCCATTGGGTCCGGCATTGTGGGCACTGCAGCTACAACTGGGTTATCCCAACGAGTGGATGATACATCTAAATTTCCGGGATACATCCCCGACCAGTTCAAAGGACAATCTGAGCTTGCTGTCCCTGTTCTTTTTGAAAACCGAGTGATTGGTGTATTTGACACGGAATCAAAAAATAAAAATGGGTATACCAAAAAAGATTGCCAGATTTTAGAAAGACTGGCGCGGATTGCGGGACCAAGAATCCAAACAATCATTCAAAAAGAAAAGCTCGAAGAAGCTGTTGTTTTCCTGATGGATGAGAGGGAACAAACACTAAAGAACAATATGCGAAAATCGGGGAATGTCCCTTTTCCTGGACAAGAAATAGGCTTATTCCGCCTGGAAAGAATGCTCAATCTTGGAAAAACTTCAACGCTCTGGGAAGCAACACAACAAGATTTGGGAAGGCCCGTCATACTTCAAGTCCTTCATCAAAACAAAGGCGAGACAGAAAAATCGATTCGATTCATCCAAAAAGCTAAAGTTGCCTCTCAATTACAGCATCCAAATATTGCTGAAGTGTATGATTGTGGGGAAGACGAAAGCTGGTTTTGGATTTCCTTAGAACACCTTCCTTCCCCACAACTCTTGTCTGTCTTTGCAGATTCAATGTCACGGTTGCCGAGTTTGCCCGAACACTACTATTCAGCAATAGCGTGGACCCTAAAAAGGGTTGCGGGAGCATTACACTACGCCCACAGTCGCAATGTAGTGCATGGCCAAATATCAACTAGAAATTTGATATTGAATCCGAAGGAGGAGCCTCAAGTCATCGGATTCGGAGAAGCCACCAGCACAGATTTGGTGAACAAAAAAATTACCGACGTGGTCGATTTCTCTAAATCTGCATATCAGGCCATCACATTCCGGCCGTTTCAAGAAGAGGGAGACTTCATTCCTCCAAATCTAATCCGCCCAGAATGCCCAGATTTTTTAAATTCCTTTTGTGAGAAAACACTAAATTGCCTCGACCGTTCTCAGCTTTCAATGGAATTTATCCTCGAATTATTAGCCAAACCGGAAAAATCCGACAGTTCCGATCACGAATCGTCCATCCTGCGTAACCTTCTCCGTCGACTCTCAGGAAATCGTTAACGATGATATAAACTCATCAGCAGTCTTAACCATTGCAAAAATTGGAAAGATCTCATCGCAATAAAAATCTTGCTCAAATAAGTTTCGACTGGCTGTGCAATCTTTAAGTACTGTGACATCAAGTCCCTTATCAAGGGCAGCGCGGGCCGTGGAATCAATACAGACAGAAGTCACAACGCCCATCAACACAATATGCTCAATGCCTTTTGCCTCCAACACAACGTCTAAACTCGTCTCGTGAAATGCATTAAGGCTACATTTTCCCGGAACCTCTTGAATCCTTGAGCCATATTCTTGAATTTCAGGGATAACATCAGCCCCAGGGGCCCCCTCCTTGAAAGCACCGACCTCACTGATTGTGCGAAGAATCCCTATCGGGTTATGTAGCTCACTGTAATCGGAAGAAAAAACAATGGGCGTCGAAATAATCAGAGCTTGAGATTCCACCACACTATCTAAAACTCTTTTTGTATTTTCTAAAACGTGCCCTTTCTCAAGCGATTCCTTTACAACTTGATGAAGAATCCCATATGAGGAAAAGTAATCAGCCTGATAACCGATTAAAACAAGAGCTGTTTTATTCAACATGTGCGGATTGTAGGACTCCCGAGGTCAACAATCATTCATGGAATTTATCTCTCACAGCCTCTAAATGAAGAAAAGGTAGCCAAACGCGCCGAAGCTTCCCTTCTAAAATGAGCGGGGGCCTTGCCCTCCCTATTCTTTTCTTCAATTGCGATTCGATGCGACCGAGATTTTTATACTAATGTAATCATTCCCAGTGCTCTCCTGCGCAGCTTTATGCTATTGGCCTTGCCCCAAAATCTGAAACAAACCTCACGCGAACTCCCCGAATGAACGAATCCCACTTAACCCGCAGGGAAGTTCTTGCCGCCGCCGCGATTGCGCCTGTCGTCTGGTCCAATCCCCTCCGCCGCTGGCACCAAGGCGTTTCCCCCATTCAACAGGTTGCTGTCGGCTTAATTGGCATAGGAATCCGCGGTCGCAACCTGATGAACGGCGCTTTTCTACGCCAGGACGGTTTCCGGGTGGTCGCAGTTTGCGATGTAGACAGGTCGCGCCGAATGGGCGGAAAACGGCGCGTGGACGAAAAGTACGCAAACACCGACTGCGCCGCTTACAGCGACCACCTTGACCTGCTGGCTCACAAAGGGCTGGACGCGGTGGTGATTGCCACCCCCGACCACTGGCACGCTAACCAAATCATTGACTCGGCCCGGGCCGGCATGGACATCTACTGCGAGAAGCCGCTAACTCTGACTCTCCGAGAGGCTCAGGTCGTGGTTGAGGTTGTGCGCAAGCACGATCGAGTGTTCCAGACCGGTAGCCAGCAGCGCACCGAGTTTGGCAAGCGCTTTGTGCGCGCCTGTGAACACGTACGTAATGGCCACATCGGAAGAGTACTCAACGTCAATGTGGGGGTCGGGGATCCCGCGCGGCCGTGCGACCTCAAAGGGGAAAAGCTTGAGTCCGGGCTGGACTGGGATCGTTGGCAGGGACCAGTTCCGGCACGCGAGTACAGCAGCGTGTTGAGCCCTCGCGGCTTGCACGGCCACTACCCACAGTGGCGCGCCTATCAGGAATATGCGGGAGGTGGCTTGGCGGATATGGGGGCCCACCACTTCGACATCGCCCAATGGGGGCTTGGCAGGGACGGATCGGGGCCAATCCTCGTCCTACCTCCCGAAGACCCCAAGGCCCTGCGGGGCGCGACGGTCGTCTATGAGGACGGAGTTCGGTTGACCCATGGTGGGCCAAGCGGATTAACCTTTATTGGCGAAAGCGGAATGTTGCATGTGGACCGCGACCGCATTTCCAGCGTTCCCGGAGAAATTCTCGAGCGTGTTCTGACCAAGGACGAGGAGCACCTACCTCGCCCCGCCAATCACGCAGCCGACTGGCTGGAGTGCATCCACTCACGTAACCGCCCCATTTGCGATGTTGAGATTGGAGCCGGCAGCGTGGCAATTTGCCACCTGCTCAACATGGCCTATCGCCACCGCCGCCCTCTGGAATGGGACCCAGTCCACTGGCGCTTTGTCGAGTCGGCCAGAGGTGGTGAAGGGAAATTTGCCGCGAACGCCTGGCTTGATTACGAGCGACGAACCGGATACGACCTGCAATAGATATGATTCTCAGCGTTCTCATTTTCAGCGTAGCCTCCGTAACGTCGCTCCAAGAAACCGCGGAAACGCCGTTGCAGGAACCGCAACAGAAATCGCGCGGTTTACATGGCTACATTGGCTATAGTTCATCACAACCGAAGGATCGAGCAAAATTTGGAATGGGCATGGGCTTTTACTCAGCAGCATGGTCCTTGATTGAACAACCCTTAGAGGATTTTCAAATCGGACTAGCGAGTGGTTGGATTTTGCCGGACAACCGGGATAACAAGAGTCAACCGCTCGCTCCGGAAGGAACCTTAGCGCGTCAATGGCCTGAACGAGGTCCAACTTGGAGTAGCGTCTTTCAAACCGTAGAAGGTGGTCTGGGGTATTGGCGCGGAAATCGCTTTCGGTACGGACCTCCAAAATTCAGCATGAATGCGACGCCTCAATGTTACGACTACGAAGTAGGTTCCCCAGGATGGTCGTTTTTTTACGATACCGAAGCACTACCCGACAATCGTCTCGGTATTGCTCAACTTAGCAATCGCTTATTGATTCCGCCCGATGCACTTCCATTTAAAGGGGAACCTAAAGGAGATTTTTTGGGATATACCTATATGGCCTTGTCCTTTACAGATCCCGTGTCGGGAAAACCAAATAACGCACCAACGGGTGACTATGCCTGGACATGTTTTCTTAGCACGGAAAATTTCAAGGGTCCTATTGCTTACTACATCCCGGAAACTTGGAGCAAGATTGCCGACATATTCGACGACCCATTTCTGCACAACCGAGGTCTAGACTCGCGACCCGGGCTCATGGGCGGTGGCGCCATGGAAATAAACACCGTCCCACAAATCGTTGCTCGGACAGAGAAAGGTGTTCGTTATTCAAAGATTCCGAAACTCAGCTTTCCCGTCAACCAGGATGGCCAAGCAGTCCTCGTCCAAGATGTCATCTACTATTCAAAAAAGGCCCTTTATGACGACTTTCTCAATTGGCGAAGAGGTGGGCCTGCGCCGACGGGGCAATTCGACATGGATGGCTCCTTCCAAGCAAAGCTCGGCACACGCACTCCTGGATTTGATCAAGACGGAAAACCCCTCACGGGAATTGCGAGCACCTTCGATACCCATGTTTTCCCAGATAACACATGGGGGCTTGTTTGGAAAAATAACGGACACGCACCACTTGGGCAGTTTCCACAGTACTTTAAGCACGTGGAGGACAAACGCATTGCAATTGGGCCAGGCGAAGTCCCCGAGGAAACAGGATTGCTTCAAGCTAAATTTCGGCTGGCCGAACCAGGCGAGCCATTCACCTCACCAAAATCTGGAGCGTGGAAGCAACCCGGAGCCAAAGGGGAAGCTCACATCGTGATTCTGGGAGACGGGTCAAAAGTAACATATGCTTGGTATCGATTTATCGATCAGCCTTCCTTCCAGCAGTACAACTGGAGCCAAGCGAAAAAGAAAGCTCTCCAGGAATTTGTTGAAAAGATTCATCGAGCTTGGCCAATCGATGGTGAATACATGCCGCCGCCCACCTCAGGGAAACTGGTAGCCCTAGACCCTGCCTTGTTCGTTACGCCTCCCAAAGGGATGGAGATCGGATATGTGCCCATCGTTACCCGTCAAGAAGCTGTGCTTCCACAGCAAAACAGGTGATTGGCTGTTCGATTAAAAAGTGTACAATGCGCGAATGAACATCTTAGTCATTAATTTTAACCTAAACGGTTTAGCGCGAGCTGACTATGAACAGGTTTGTGCCGATCTTGCGCCGACATTCGCAGCAATTCCTGGCCTCATCTCTAAGCATTGGCTCGCCAATGAGGACACCAATACCTATGGTGGGGTTTATATCTGGAAAGACAAGGCTTCGATGCTTGCATACATGGAATCAGAAATATTCCAGTCCATCGAGGCTAATCCGGCATTGGCAAATGTCGTTGCCAACGATTTCGAAGTTCTCGCGGGCCCGTCACAAGTCACAGGGGTCAACTAGACCCTTAGCTTGAGCCACGCAGGTGGTGCACTATTGGGGCATTAGGAGGGAGCAACAAGTTGCTGCGCCTTCGGCTTTTGCCAACTCATCCAATGAGATGGAGTTAACAAGAAAGCCTGCGGCCTGAATCCTTTGTCGAGTCTTTGGAAAGGCGTCATCGCATATGATTACCTTGCCTAGGTTTAGGCAGTTTGCTGCAGCTGGCTCGTCAGCATGCACCTCGACAAGATTGTATTCCTTGAACAACTCAGGGTTCACCCATTTTGGATTCAGAAGAAGGGTTCTGTCATCAATCGCGGTAACCGCAGATTTCAGGTGCAGGCAGGATTTCACTGGAATAGTTTCCACGCCATATCCAAGCGGCTTTGCAAGATTTCCTAGCTCGGAATAACCTGCAGAATCGCTCCTGCTAGATTGTCCGACAAAGATCTTCTTGCCCACGACAAGGACATCTCCGCCATCAAGGATGGCCGAATCAGAAATGAAAGCCACGGGAAGCATGGAAGACAATGCTTTTGCAATGGATTTTGTTTCTGGGCGACGCGATTCAGATCCAGGACGAGTGATGACGGCAAGTCCGGCTAGGATTACCGCCGTATCTTCAACAAAAACCGAATCAGGAAGATGGGGCTCTTCGGCTAAAGTTGTGACTTCCCAACCAGCTTCTTTTAAAGCTGCGGTGTAGGCGCCATGCTGATGTCTTGCCCGCTTCAGGTCAATCGGAACTCGTTCTAAATGAGTGAGTTCGCAGTTTTCAATAGAACGACTGATTTCGCGAGTAATTGCAATTCCTTGCTTCTTCAACTTACTTCCCCGCTCCCTCGGCGAGCGCCATCAAGGCAAACGCTGTTGCGGCACGACTGATGTAGTGTTTGCGATCGCGCCTTGGAGAACGCGTAAACCAATCACCACCCTCACGCTGATGTTCCTGCAACCAACAAAGCCCCTCGTTTATGGCCACATCTTTTGGGACTAATCCTGTTTTTATGAGTACATAAGTAGCAAAGGCGGTCGCATATGCTTCACTCGTCGTTGTCTGCGCTTCTCCACCATCCCGCTTCCACGCGGGACCAGCGAGTGACGCCATTGACCATCCACCGTCTTCGGCCTGAGCATCCAAGAGTTCCTTTAGCCATACTGTTCTATCTTTTTTGCGCATGAGCTTTGGCCAAGCACTTCCGGCCCACAGTCGCATGGCCTTAGCGTGCAGGCTCAAAGGAGGGTTATCCTGCAGATAGTCACTAAGTTTCCCAGCAGCTTCCACGTCTTGCGGTTGGAGATCCTCAATCTCCCGCAGTTCCCCAAGTGCAACCAACATAAGTGTCGGACCATACTCTGCATCTGACTCAAACGGCGGCCAGTTGCACTGTAACCAGTCTTCCCACGTTCCACTTTCATCAAGCAACTCCCATGCATTATCAAGGCCTTTACGTGTTGCTTTGTGTACCTCGTCCCCAAATCGCGCATCGCTCATTGCCAGGAAAGCAGAAGTAGCAACCATGCCCTCAATGCTGCCATACTGTTTGTGAGGCTTCACCTTTCCATCAATATATTTTGTCAGATATTCTTGAGCGAAAGTTCGCCCTTCGACCACCTCATCAGATTTTGAATCAATAATTGGCTGTGCAGCAAGCCCCCAGCCGGTCGTATGACAACTGATGCACTTTTGTGTCTTTCTCCAGGATTTCTTCGCTTCAACGAGTGAAGCGACGCCATCAGCGAATGAATAATCCTTTGATGCACGATAGTCATTAGCAAGAAGAGTATTCCTCGGATTCTGTTCCGTCACTCCCTGGTGCTCTTGACCCAATACAGGCAAAGCAAGGGCAACAATACTGAAGATGTGGAGGATGAAATTTCTCACTTTCTCATTAAAGCAATCTGCCTCATATCTGTCCACTTGTTTCATTTCACCCCTCACAACGCATGAAGCGAGGTCGGAGTTCACCCACTTTCCTTCATCTGCAAGCGGACGTTGCGTGCCGCGACATTCGGTGTAATGCCCTGCTCGTCTTTGCCTTCCTCGTAGCCAAGCTCTGCCGGAGAAGGTCCCACCCATCTCGAGCGAACACCCTCAATCCGAAGTTCACCCTTAGGGTCTATTGTGACAAAGGCCCAGAGCGGGTCTGCGTAAGGCGAGGTGTACTGAATCCATGGGTGCTCGGCGTGGACCTCTGTCGGGTAACTCTCGTGTTTCTTTGAGCCGCCCACCCAATAGTAAGACATGGAGTTCACCTGGATGTAGGGGATACCGTTGACTTCGACGAGATCGTCGAGGTGGTGGTGTCCACTAAAACAGGCGAGAACGCGTCCCCAACCGGCCGTTTCGTTCGCGGCCTCAAGGATGGCACGTACCTCCACACCGTTGTCAACGCCGGAGGCATTCTGGAGGCTCTGGTGGACGAGGACGACCACAGGCTCAGTCGTGGAAGAGAGCGTCTCAGTGAGCCAAGCACGCTGTTCTTTGCCGACGTGCCGGGGGTAACCACCGGGCGCGTTCTCATGTCTGTCGTTTCCATCGAGGACGATAAAGCGATAACCCTGTTCCAGATAAGTGTAGTACCCCTTCTCCATGCCGAGGTATTGGCGAAAGTCTTCGCGACTAAAGCCCCCATCCATGTCATGGTTTCCGACAACGTTGTATTGGTCTCCCTCCCAACTCTGCCAGACTGCACGGAAAGAGTCATTGGCCTTTTTGGGCTGACAGAAATCCCCCATTTGAACGACGAAGTGCGCATCCTTCTTAGTCATGCATTCAAGGTAGGCACCAAGACGCTCATCGGCGTCGTGCATGATGTCTTTATGCACATCTGCGCACATGCCAAAACGCAACTCCTTTAAGCCCCCAGCGACCTTGGCAGGGAAGCGGCAGCTGACGACACAGACGCCTGCGGCGGCGGCGGCTCTTAGGAAATCCCGGCGTGTGTTCTTCACTGTGTGCAAAATATTTACTTTTCCCTGGCTCTCACAAGTCCAACGCTGACCATTCTACAACACCCAAATTAGTTATTAACTGTCACTGTCATGCTGGCCGTTGACCGATTCCCTGCAACATCGCGGGCGACCACCTCGACGACATAATCACCGTTTGCTACGTTAGCCGTATTCCAAGATTCGTTCTGGTCCGCAGCGTTGTATATCTGGTCACCATCTGAATTAGTTGCTACGTAAAAAAACTCGCGGCTATTGTAATCTCCATTCGTATTGCAAGTGGAATCCTCTTTGTATATCAAGTCAACAAGAAAAGCGTCGATGACGCTACTTCCGTAGGTGTCCAAGCTCATGTCAAACTTGAAGGATAGCTTGTTGTCAACAATCGGCGCTCCGGGGTTTCCAGAAGGATAAATCGAATACCGCAAGGTTTGGATACCGCAAGTCCAATTAGAATCCAAGCGATCCCCAACGTGCACAATAATGTCGACCTTTCCTCTTAAATTATTAGAATTGCGGTAAGTAGAGGTTTCATTGCGACAAAAGGCAAACAATTCATTTCCGCGAGCGTTCTCAAATACGGGGGCCGACGTTTCGAGACATTGCTCTAAATCCACATGAACGTTATCGGGACATAGCCAATCTCCAAGCCACTGATTGCCGCTGTCTTCGATACTGCTGAAGTGGCAGTGCGTAAAGCTAGAAGTCGGCCAAGGCACTAAATCACCAAGATATTGACCTTTGACTACGGTATCACCGACGTCAACGGCAATCGAGGATTGTTGCAAATGCGCATATAAGTGTCCCGAAGTCGTCCCGTTTCCAGGACCACCGATTGCCACACGCCAATGATATTGCGCACTAGTCGTCAGAACTGCCTTGACAACACCATCCGCAACGGCATAAACCGGTTGATAATTATTGCCGAGCACATCAATTCCTGGATGCAAATAAGGTGAGCCACCATAGTTTTGATATTCACCATAAGTATTCCCAATGGGGTGCTGACTATTCGGCGCTAGTGGCCACGGAACTAAACCACGCTCCTGAGCATTGGCCTGATGGTCGGGAGGCGGAATCACCGTAGTATTGCTGTGCAATTGGTCAAGGAATCTCCCTTGCCCATTCAGCAACAAATGATGTCCACGGAATCCAGTTCCTTGAGTCCGGCGAGAACCAATGTGGATCATTCCTCGGTGTACGCGCAAATCCCGGAACTCCCCGAATTGTTGTAGGGCAAAGAAGGGTTCAAGCTTACCCCGTTGAGGATCTATTCGAAACAGAGCTTTAGAGGTCAGGACCAGCAAGTCGCCCTCAGCGGTGAAAGCAAGGCGCTTGGGGGGTTCGGGAATAGCAACTTTGATTGAGTTACCATTGTTGTCATGTAACCGGATTTCCTCGGCGTCAATTGTGACCCCCGCAACAGTACCGTCTTCAGCAACCGCGAAGGATGCATAGCGCGGGTAATGAGTAATCGCCAATGTTTTGAAATCTAATATTGCCGTGCTCCGACGAGTTCGCAATGCAAGTTGATCGCCATCAGCCGACAGGACAGGGTTGCTCAGGCCTAGAACCTCTTCCTCCAGTTGAAGTTTGCCGCCAGGACTCAACACACGCAATTGCACAGGAACCGCTTCCGAGTGCGTCGCTTCAGTAATGACGATCTGACCGAACTTGGATATCAAAAATCCTGTGCCATCAATCTGCGGCAAAAAAAACACCTCGCCAATGTCCGATTCCAACCGAAGATCTGACTTCATATAAGTCAAATCTGCGACAATTGGTGTTACCTGCAGAGTCCACCCGTGTTCACCTTCATGATTAGCCAATGAAGGTGCCACGAACAACCCTTGCGGGCTAACTTGCAGCGTCTGCTGTACTGGGGCATACAAAGTGTTTTGCGCAGGTGCAGAAGCTGGCAATAGAGCTAGTGTAGAAAGAAGGAGGGGAATACGAATCATGATTATCACCTTCCCCTATTCTGTCATGACTCCTGCACCGCATGTGCAGAAATCGTGGCAAAGGGCCCATTAAAGCCGTCCCATTCTGATTTTATGCGCAAAATCAAAGAAATCCCTCTCAACAGAGAAGACCCTGTAGCTCAACTGGATAAAGTAGCGGACTTCTAACCCGACGATAATCTTTAGCGGATTTCTCGACTTCACAATGCCCCGCCCTAACACGGTTCATCTGTGCTTGTAATGTGCTAAAATTCCGCCATGAAGAATAAATCCATCCTCATTTTAATGGCATCCGTTTTGTTTATGAGTGGTTGCAAAGAGAATAGTGAAGGTGAGACTACTGCCGAGATTGAGCCTTTCCAGTATGACGACGGGGATGTTGTGAAAAGAGGATATTTGGACAAGTCAGGGAATATGTGGTTTGCTACAACCAGAGAAGGTGTGTTTAAATATGATGGTAAAACGTTCACAAATATTTCGACAAAAGATGGTCTTTGTTCTGACATGGTAGACGCCATAATCGAGGACGATAATGGGCTAATGTGGTTTGGAACCG
>JAPKBM010000001.1 GCA_026421205.1 Planctomycetota bacterium | reverse complement strand
CCCTTTAGCAACTCCAATTCCACCACATGGGCCGGTGGCCGAGGCACCGTGCCAGATTGGCGCCACTGCACAAAATCATAGCTAGCCTCCACCAGAAACCCACCACCCGCAGGCTCCACATGAAACCACCAGCGGTCCTGGAATACCTTGAAAGACTCCACCAAAGGCTGGCCCTCCCAAGACTCATCCACCTCACTCACCACAGACTCCAGCTCCTCCCGCCGCGCAAGGCCGTTGGTCATCGGCGTCAGCGCCTTTTGAGTGCGAATAAGATCTTTAGAATCTGACGACTGCCGAAATCGCAAGGCCCAGCCCGCTTCTTTCACCGCTTGAGTGGCAGTATCCATATACAAATCCTTCACGGTTCTCTGGCCGGAAGCTATGACCCTTAGGCCCATTGCCTCCAAAGCTTTGGGCAATTCCACCTTTGCGCTGTCGCCGGGGACTTGTATTTTCAGTTCAATTTCTAGGGTCATGGCGTGCCGTGGACTGAAGCCCCTTAGTCGCCGCAAGCTGTACGTAAGTATTCACGATTCAGCTCCCCAATAAATTTTACGGGGATATCTTTGGGGCAAACCGCCTCACATTCATAGTGATTTGAGCAGGCGCCGAAGCCCTCGGCATCCATTGTGGCCACCATGGCTTGTACCCGTTTTTTCCTCTCCGGCTGCCCCTGGGGAAGGTGCGCAAATTGAGCGACTTTCGCAGCTACAAAAAGCATGGCGGAGCCGTTCGGGCAGGAGGCAACGCAAGCACCACAGCCAATGCAAGCCGCGGCATCCATCGCAAGGTCCGCTTCAATTTTTGAAATGGGCACGGCATTGCCATCAGGCGCACCGCCGCAATTGACGGAAACATAGCCACCGGCATGTTGAATGCGCTCAAAAGAGGCACGGTCCACGATGAGGTCACGGATGACAGGAAAAGCCCGTGAGCGCCAGGGCTCAATATGAATGGAGTCTCCGTCCTGAAAAGAGCGCATGTGCAACTGGCATGCCGTGGTGCCCGCTTCGGGACCATGTGCGACTCCGTTAATCATGAGGGAACACATACCACAAATGCCCTCACGGCAATCATGGTCAAAGGCAATGGGTTCTACGCCCTCTTTTTCAAGGCGGTCATTGACCAGGTCTAACATTTCAAGAAAGGACATGTCCGGCGAGACTCCGTCGGCGGAAATTGTTTCCATGCGTCCTTGATCTGAGGCATTCTTTTGGCGCCAAACGTGCAGAGTGAGTTTCATGTTCTTACTTGTAGCTGCGAGTGGTCAGTGGAACGTTTGGAAATTGCAATTCCTCTTGGTGAAGTTGTGGGGCCTTGTCATTCCCTTTAAATTGCCACACGCCAGCGAAGGTAAACCGGTCATCGTCACGGAGCGCCTCACCTTCTTCCGTTTGGTGTTCCCCGCGGAAGTGACCCCCACACGATTCTTCTCTTTGCAGTGCATCGCGAACCATGAGTTCTCCGAGTTCAAAGAAGTCAGCAACGCGGCCCGCTTTCTCTAGTGACATATTGAAGGAATCCTTGTCGCCGACCACCTTCAGGTCTTTCCAGAACTCTTCCTTAAGGGCGGGAATGAGTTTCAGCGCTTCCTCCAGACTTTCTTTGGTCCGCTCCATCCCACAATGGTTCCACATGATGAGTCCAAGTTCCTTATGGAAATCATCGACGGTGCGTTGACCCTGAATCGACAAGAGTTTTTCAACACGATCCGTGACAGATTTTTCAGCTTCTTCAAAAGCAGGGTGATGGGTGGTCACTTTTTCATCCGCATTCATGGTGCCTTCTCGGGCTAAATAGTCGGGCACCGTGGCAGGTGCAATAAAGTAGCCGTCGGCTAAACCTTGCATGAGTGCACTTGCCCCTAATCGGTTGGCGCCATGGTCAGAAAAGTTTGCTTCACCAAGAACAAATAGCCCTGGAATCGTGGACTCTAAGTTGTAGTCCACCCAAAGCCCGCCCATGGTGTAGTGCACCGCAGGGAAAATTCTCATGGGAACTTTGTAAGGGTCCTCTGCGGTAATCTTTGCGTACATATGGAACAAGTTTCCGTAGCGCGCTTCCACGAGGTCTTTGCCTAAACGTTGGATGGCATCGGCGAAATCAAGATAAACGGCAAGGCCTGTTTCGCCAACCCCATACCCTGCATCGCAGCGTTCTTTGGCTGCGCGGGAGGCGACATCACGAGGGACGAGATTTCCAAAGCTTGGATAACGACGCTCTAAGTAGTAATCCCGTTCGTTTTCCGGAATGTCATTGGGCGCACGCTTGTCACCCTTTGCCGCTGGAACCCAGACGCGGCCGTCATTGCGCAAGGATTCTGACATCAAGGTTAACTTGGACTGGTGGTCACTGGAAACAGGAATGCAGGTGGGGTGTATTTGCGTGTAACACGGGTTTGCAAATCCAGCGCCCTTGCGGTGCGCGCGCCATGCCGCGGTTGCATTGCAGCCCATGGCGTTTGTGGACAGGAAGAAAACATTGCCATATCCACCAGTGGCCATGATGACCACATCTGCGGCGTGCCTTTCTATCTCGCCCGTAACCAAGTTTCTCGTGATGATGCCGCGTGCGTGACCATCGACTGTAACCAAGTCCAGCATTTCCGTTCTTGGATACGTTTTTACCGTGCCTTTGTCGACTTGGCGATTCAAGGAAGAGTAAGCACCCAACAATAATTGCTGACCCGTTTGGCCCCGCGCATAAAAAGTTCGACTCACCTGCGCACCCCCAAAAGATCGGTTATCTAATTGACCTCCATATTCACGCGCAAAAGGAACGCCTTGAGCGACGCACTGGTCAATAATATTAGCGCTCACTTCACTTAAACGATACACGTTGGCCTCGCGCGAGCGGTAATCACCGCCTTTGACAGTGTCGTAAAAAAGGCGCCAAATGCTGTCACCATCATTAGGGTAGTTTTTTGCAGCGTTGATCCCACCTTGTGCGGCGATGGAGTGGGCACGGCGCGGACTGTCTTGGTAAAAGAAACAGTGCACGTCATAACCTTGTTCTCCTAGTGTTGCCGCGGCAGAGCCACCCGCCAATCCTGAGCCAACGACAATGATTTTGAACTTGCGACGATTAGCCGGATTGATGAGTTTGAGATCAAATTTGGCCTTTATCCATTTTTCTTGAATGGGGCCGTCAGGAATTTTTGAGTTGAGATGAAAGTTCATGATTGATTCCTAGGCTCGGCAGTTACAAAAATGAATGGAAAGCGGAACGGCCAAATTTCCAAGAAGAATTAGCGCTCCAATGGCGTGCGAGGTGAGGCGTTGGCAAGCCGCGCATTTTTCCGACCGAAGGCCGAAGGTTTGGAGAGCAGATTGCACACCATGAGAACAATGCAAAGCCAGCAAGATATTGGCGATGACATAAATCAGTGTGGTCGGCCCATGGGAAAAGGCAGCCGTGACCATGCCGTATACATCCAGTGCGCCACCTTCGGGATGCTTGATGGCGGCAAGGTTGGCATCTAAAACCACCGTGAAGTGCAACAGGTGGTAAATCACAAAAGCACCCACAATCAACCCGCTCATTAACATCGTGCGCGAGGCGAATGTGGAGGTGAGGTTTTCCTTGCAGGCATAGGCCACTGGGCGGGCCGCACGATTGCGTCGGACGACCGTTGTAGCTGAAATGACGTGAGCTAGGAAGATGGCCAAGAGCGAGAGCCGGATGATCCACAAAAGAGGCCCGAGGCCTTGGAGCATTTCCGCATAAGCATTGAGCGTTTCCTCGCCGGCAAAATATTGCAAGTTACCGACCATATGGCCAAGAACAAAGAGAAGAAGAAAGACGCCCGTGACGGCCATGACCGTCTTGGCACCAATTGTCGTTTGTGTTTTCATGGATGGGGACCGCTTTCGCAATGTCCAGAAATGATAACAGGATGCCTGCCGGGGGATAAACTGGCGGCATGAATTCCAAAACTTCCCTCTCTTTAGTGTTGAGCATAGCCGGCACTTTTTTGGTGGCTTGCGGTGGCGGAGCCCCAGAATCATCTGAGCCCTCTGGGGCACAAGGGCCATCGGCTCCAGCTCCTTCTGCAGCGGCTATTGCTGCCGCGGAGGTAAAATTCAATGGTCTGTGCGCAAGTTGCCACGGCACCACAGGGCTAGGGGACGGGGCAATTCTTACGCCTAAGCCACGCAATTACACGGATCTAGCTTGGCAGGCTTCGGTGACCGACGAGGAGCTTGCGGCCATTATTGTGGGTGGCGGTCTTTCCGTTGGTAAAAGTGCGCTTATGCCCCCCTCGCCAGATCTAGCGGATCAGCCTGAGGTCGTTGCCGCGTTGATTGCCAAGATTCGGTCCTTCGGGAAGTAGCTTAGTCCGCAAACAGGACCGTATTTGCCAGGGCAACCAGCACGCCCATCAGGGAGATGCCGGCAATCATGCCGGCAGCAACCGGCACCATGTAGGTGGAGAAGTGTTCCTTGTTTTTCCTTTCCCAAATCCAAGCGATGAAAGCGCCGAAGGCCATAGACAGGGGATATTGAAAAGGAAGGATGAGCCCAAGACCCAATCCAGTTGCGGAGGGAAGCCAGGCTTTTTTCTTTGGGAATATCATTTCCAGGGCGAGACAGAGCGTGCCAATTCCTAGGCCCCATTGAATGGCGATGATGTGGAAGGGGTGCATGGCGGCAAAACCCCCACCCGTCATGACTTCTGCCACGGCCTTCCAGGCTTGGGCGGCAGGTGCGGGGAAATCTGGGCTGACATGGGAGCCGTCGGCCAAGGTCGTGCCGGTGAGGGCGGTGGCATCGGGCACCAAGAGATAAAAACCAGTCACGGTGGCCGCGGTACCGGCCAAGATTCCCATCATTTGGGCAACAAATTGGCGACGCGGGTTGGCGCCTAAGAGGTAGCCAGATTTGAGGTCAGTCAAGAGGTCGGCGCAACAACCGGCGCCGTTGGCCGTGATGGAGGCGGACATTAAGTTGGCCGTGCCCGACGGGATGAAGGTCCCGAAAGTAAGTTGCATGATTTTCCCCATAGCGCCGACGGGGGTGATGTCCGACTCTCCTGTGGCGCGCGCGGCAACCAAGGCCAAGAAGAAGGTCATGAAAATGGCAAGGAGGCCGAAGTGGATGGGAATATCAAAGAAGGTCTTGGCGGTGTAAATCAGCGCTGCGCTGGAAAGCGTCAAAAGGACGGCAAACCATGAGAAGGGGACTTCGGTTTCCGCAGCTTTCGCGTCGGCTTCGGAACTTCCTCCACCTTTCAAGCTGCTAATGGCGCGGACAATGGTCTTCCACTGGGCGAAAAATTGAAGAAGCCCGTAAGAAAGCATGATGGGCACGCCCAGCCAAAGGCCGAGTTCCTTCCAAGCTTTCCATGGTTTGCTGATGGCGTAAACCTCATCTCCCCCCGGCGTGGTGAAGGCGTCGGCACTGAGGCCCCAATCTCCTATACCAAAAATGAGGGCCAGTCCGCCGATGAGCATGTAAATTCCGATTCGCATGCCGACAAGTTTTCCTGCGGCGATCATGACGGGGTTGACATCCCAAACCATGGTCCAGTCCGACGGCTTGTAGGAGCCGGGTGCCGTAAACCAATCAAAGATGTGCCATTCTGCGGCAATCAGTCCTTCCCCAGCTTTGATTTTCAATTCAATAAGAATGGGGAAGATTGCGCCGATGCCCGCCGCTGTGAACATGGCACGCGCTTTTTTGATTGCCACATCGCCTTCGGAATAGAGAGACTGCAAGGTGACCGCCGCTGCGGTGCCGGAGGGGAACTTCAACCTCTCTTTGTTGATCATGTTCCGCTTCAAGGGAATGGCGAGCACGGTGCCGAAGGCGGCAAGGAAAATGGTCCAAGTGGCCAAGACCACCCAGCCCATATGTTCCCCTTTGGGGTTTTCCGGGGTGACGGAAAGCAAAAGAAGCGCGGCAATGGCAGAGACCATGGTGCCACCCGTGGAATAGCCGGCCGCCGACGCCGTGGACTGCATGCAGTTGTTTTCCAAAATGGTCATGGGGGACTTGGCAAGCCCCGTTTTTTGGAAAAAATTCCAGATGGAATAAGAAAGGATGCACGCCGTAATAGCTACGCCCAGTGCCCACCCTGTTTTCAAGCCGATGTAAAGATTGGTGAAAGCCAGGAGAAAGCCCAGGAAAGACCCCATCAAAACAGCGCGCACGGTGAGCTGGGGAACATGCTCCCCGCGGTACACTTTTTCGTACCATTCGGCCTCGTCCATTTCGAGGACTTGGTCCGGATTGATATCCAAAGGTCCGTATTGAGCGGCTTCTTCAGCGGTGGCAGGAGCTTTTTGGAATAGGGCCATTCGAAGAGGGTAGCGTCTGAGGGTGCCGTTGCCCAATCCCCCAACCTTCCTCGTGAACCCTGCCGCTGGAGGAGGGCGGGCCGCCAGGTGGTGGCGTCGGCACGAGAAAGAGATTATGCGGGTCTTTCCGACGGCTAATATCCTGCAAACAACCTTGTCACAAAGGGCAACACAACGGACCCAAGCGGCAGTGGCGGCAGGGTCAGAATATGTGGTGGCTGTCGGTGGAGACGGGACGGCGCACGAAGTTTTAAACGGGCTTTGGGATGCCTCGGCTGGCCAGTTTGCTCCGGTCAAAATGGGGATTCTTCCGGCGGGAACAGGAAGTGATTTTGCTCGTGGCCTAGGGATTCATAATTTCTCAACGGCGCTCAAGCAGCTTCAATCTTCTCAGTCCTCCCTTCTCCATGTAGGTCGCGCGCAGCATGCCGACGCCTCCCGCTTTTTTCTGAATGCCTGTACGTTTGGCTTTGGGGCAAGAGTCGTGCACAAGATGGGGCATGGCGGGGGCAAAGGCTGGCTGGGCGGGCTTTCGTACCAACTCTGGGCCTTGTATTCTGCGCTTGGGTGGAGGAATCCACAGATTCAAACGGCAGTCGACGGCCGGCCGTCTTGCTCTCGAAAAACTTTTTTAGGGGCAATCTGCAACGGCCCTTTTTTTGGAGGAGGTCTGCCAGCAGCCCCTGGCCAAAGCCCCGTTTCTCATGGGCTTCAATACTTACTCGGAGGAGACCTCGCCCGCTTTGAGGCGCTCTTTCTCATGGCCGTGGCCGGGAAACGAGGGCACTTTCGTCACCCAAAGGTTCAAACCGAAGTGATTGAGGAGCGCATCGTGATTGAGCCCGATCCCCATGAGCCTTTGCAGGTCCCGTTGGAATTAGACGGAGAAATCTGGGGGTTCCTTGAAGACAGATTGGAGGTTCAGTGGCAACGGGGCCCGCGTCTAGTAGGAGAATATCCCTCTCAGATGTCCGAAAGGCTTTGAAGGTTAGGTCCTAGCAGTTTCCGCCGACAAGTTCGCCGCCGAAGGCTTCTTGTGTTTCCTTTGGAATGACGCTGGTGTAGTGTTCCATCTTTCCAGCTTCTTTGACCAAGTTTCGAGCAATGATGAGACGTTGCACTTGATTCGTACCTTCATAAATTTGAAGAATCTTGGCGTCACGGTAGTACTTGGCAACTGGATAATTTTCCATGAAGCCGTACCCGCCGAAAATTTGCACCGCGTCCGTGGCCACCTTTACGGCAGTATCTGTGGCAAAGCATTTGCTCATGGCAGCAATTTTGGAAACCGATTTGCCGGCGTCGGCAAGGGCCGCGGTTTGATAGTTCAACCAGCGCGCTGCCTCGGTCTCCGTAGCCATGTCCGCAAGCATGGCTTGAACCATTTGAAAACTGACAATGGGCTTGCTGAATTGTTTGCGTTGTGTGGCATAAGTGACGGCTAAGTCTAAAGCACCAGCAGCGGTGCCTACGGCTTGTGCCGCAACGCCAGGCCTTGCCCAATCCAAAGTCATCATGCTGTGCTTGAATCCAAGGCCCGCTCGCTCTCCTAAGAGGCGATCGTCGGGGACAAAGACACCATTGAATACGGTTTCACTGACGGGTACCGACCGGATGCCCATCTTGTCTTCGTCAAGGCGAATGGAAAAACCCTCGTCTGTGTTTTTCACGATGAAAGCTGAAATACGACGAGACCGGGACTTCGGATCTGTAACGGCAAAACAAGTAATAAGATCCGCGCGGGAGCCATTTGTCGTCCATTTTTTTTCCCCGAAAATACGCCACCCTCCTTCCTCTTGCTCTGCACGTACCGATAAGCCGCCGGCGTCGGAGCCCGCGAACTTTTCTGAAAGGGCAAAGGCGCAAGCGTATTCGCCAGAGGCGACCTTAGGGAGATACGTATTTTTTTGATCCTCAGTGCCGCCTATGATGAGAGGAATAGAGCCTAGGGCATTTACGGCAAAGGCCACGCCGAAGGCCGGGTCGCACTTTGAGAGTTCTTCAACTACAAGGGCGAGGCCTAAAATTCCAACGCCAGAGCCGCCGTACTCTTTCGGAATCCAAGTGCCCAAGAGCCCTTGCTTGGCGGCTTCCGCCATCGCGGCCTCGTTGTAGCTTTCCTCTTTGTCATGTTTTGCCGCGTGAGGCAGCAAAAGTTCAATGGCAATGGTGCGAGCTTTTTCGCGCACTTCTTTGTGTGCGTCGGTGAAAATAATATTTTGAAGTTCCATGTTTCCGTGGGATGAAGGGCCGCGTTGGCCCTACATTCTACGCTTACCAGCCGAAAAAGGACTTTTCCTTTTTCTTCGCAATGGTTTCTTCCGCCTGCCAGATAATTTCTCTGGTTTGGACGTTTACGGCGCTCATGTTGAATTTAAACCAAACCGCTTCCGTGGAACCTTTTTCTTTGTTAATGTCCGTAAGAGCCCCGTAAAAGACAAATTCAGCTCCCATTTGTTTACCCAGCTCTACTGCAAGAGCTTGGTCTACCGTTCCTGATTGTTGATAGTCCAGTTCTTTTTGAATTTCCAAAATCCCGACGTCGCCGGCAAGAATATGAAATTGTTGTGATTGAACTAATGAGGTGCGAATGGTGTCTGTGACATTGCTGATATCAATATGTTCACTCGTTCTATTGCGGAATCCGCCAAAAACAATGCGAGGTCGATCGCCGCCCCAAGAGTCCGACCCCAAGAAGGATTGCGTCATCGATTGCGCAATGAGCTTGAGGTCCGTGAAGCCAAATTTTGCAGTCATCGTTTCGACCTGCTCTGGGTCTTCATAGGTGACCACGTCGGAGCATGCGGGGACAGCCAAAGATAAGGCGACAAAACAGAAAAGAGTGCGAGCGTGTTTCATGATGAGGTGTCCAGGGCTTGAACGTGAATAAGGGCTTCCACCGCAGTTTGCGTGGGTGACAGTAATGTAATGGTTTCTGGTTGATCCGGGCGGAGCAGAAGAGTCCGAAATCCTTTGCCGCCGGTTGCGGCACGAAGGGCCATGCCGTCGGCATCTTTCCAGGCCCAAGAAACTCGAACTCGAACGGATTGACTGCGCAGGTTTCGCAAATGGAATTGCGCAGTAACTCGTCCGTCTTTTCCGCGAACCATGGTTTCTGTGGCCTCAATACCCTTTCCGTCCACTTGAATTTCCGCGCGAATGTCCACAGATTCCCCGGCGAGAACCATTTCATCTTTCGCTGATGTACTGGAGCACGCAGGGAAGATGCTAAGAAGAAGGAGCGCGTATTTCATCCGCTCATGGGCTGGTGAAGGCGAACCTTAAGTTCGCAGTGGACGCCTTTGGCGTTGGGCGACAGCGAGTGGACCGGACGTGAGGCATGCCCATCAAGGATGAGTGGCTTCCAAGAACGCGTGACGTCGGTGAGCTCTATGCCATCTTGGTCAAACCAGCGTGCCCGGTATTCCAATACAAGTCTCTTTGCCGTAGTGTTTTTTAGAATGACCTGATAAGCGGCAAGGCCGAGGTCATTAAACCGGACGCGTTCTTGGCCGAGCTCTATAACGTGCTCTGCGTCACCTGTGGAGTGCGTCAGCCCAGAAAGAGGGCCGTCTTCAATTCCGACAGAAGAGCAGGAGGAAAAAAGACAGAGTAAGGTGAGGAGCGGCTTCATGGCTGAAGAGAGGATAAAGGGTTGTGGGTGTGTACGGTGGCAAAAAGACGAGGACCTAAGGAGCGGGCACTCATCCATACGGGCGCACCGGCCTTGCATTGGATGATTCCTAAATCTACGGACGAATTATTTTCACGGCCGGAAGGTGCCCCTACGAGATGAAGGGTGGCGGAGTATTCCCCTGGTGGAAGATGCAGGCGAAGAATGTCTATGGAGAGAGGGAGGGTCATCCAAGAGCGGAGATCGGCGCGCTCTGTTGCAAGGACGACGATGCTTCCTAGGATTCGTATGAGATTACTTAGTCCTTCGCCATTTTCCTTTTTTTCGATATGCTTTGCCGCTTTATCCACAAAGAGTGTTTTTGCGGCGGAACGGCCGATGGTCTTTGCAGTAATCCATCCTATGCGGTCTTTGAGGTTAGCCTTGGCTACTTTGAAGACGCGCTCCAGCGGAATCGTTTTTCCGACGGGCTCCCCATCAATGCGGAGCTCAAGGGCATGCGCAGCGGATGGAGGAGACCCAAAGACTGGCAGAGACAGTCGGCCGACGCTTTGTTTTGTTTCGTAGAAAAAATCTTGAGCCATTTTTTCTGCAACACGTCCACGTTCAAAGACGAGGAAAATTTCAGACTTTCCGGCTTCTTCCGTATTCCCTTGGAGAAGGGCGGCATTGCGGGCCTGAGCTTTTTTCACAAAGGGATGCTCGGGGATTTTTTTTGATAGACGCTCCAGGTCAATGCGGGCGTCATCTAAATTCCCAAGGGTTTCCTGGATTACCGCAGCAAGAAAATGTGCAAATCGATTCATGCCATAAGTTGCCTCATAGCGAGTTTCTGCATCATCTTGTATTTGGTAACCCTGGCGGATTTCAACCAGCGCATCATCTTGCTTCCCAAGGCGGAGAAAGTCCCAGGCTAAAAATGCATGCAAGAGGGAAACTTCATAATCTTCTCCGTCATAAAAAAGGCTTTTGTCATTCAGTATGCTTGACATCACGCCTTCCGTGGCAGTCCTCCCGCTGATTGTGGGCCGATCTTTGTATGTTTCCAGGACATTTGAGGCGCGAAGCCAGGCAACGGTGGACTTCTTCAGGTCACCTTGAACATGCCAAGCCATTCCCGCTTCGGCGTGGCCCAAGAAAGCATCCTTTTCATATTCTCTGGCAAGCAGTTGAAATTCATCAGCGGCATCGGCGAAGGCGCCCATTTCAAAGGCGTCCAGGCCGAAAATCATATTACTTGGATAATCAGTAAAGGTGCTGGCACTGGAACAGGCCGCACAGAGGCTCAGTAGGGTAAGGCGAAAGAGGGAAAGCAACGCTTAGATTATTGCGTCGCCAGCCGCGCGTTACGGAAAGGCTTGGATAGAATTACCCTGCTCTATCTTGTTTTGAATCCGAAGCCATCCCCTGCAAAAAAACCGGTGCAAGAGACGCCCATGATGCGTCAATTTCACGCGGCTAAAGCCAAGCATCCCGAAGCAATCCTGTTTTTCCGGATGGGGGACTTTTATGAGATGTTTGAGGAGGATGCCAAAGTTGGGGCTAAAGCCTTGGGGCTGACGCTGACGTCACGCTCTAAGGAAAAAGATTTGCCGATGGCGGGGGTTCCGGTTCGATCTATGGAGGGCTATTTAATCAAGCTCGTTAAGGCGGGGCATACCGTGGCGATTTGTGAACAGATGCAAGACCCAAAAGAGGTGAAGGGAATTGTAGAGAGAGATGTTGTTCGTGTGGTTTCTCCAGGAACTCTGATCGAGGATGAAAGCCTGGCGAACAATGAGCCGCTTTTTGTTCTTGCGGTGCATTTGGAAAAACCGAAGAAAAAACAAGCCGCGCTGGATTCCCATCCCCTTGGCTTGGCATGGGCCGACCTTACCACGGGCGTCTTTCGTTGCGCTTCCACCACAGTTTCTCGCTTCGGAGAAGAGCTTGCGCGAATTGGTGCGGCAGAAATTTTGCTTCCAGATTTGGCGGAGTCGGACGCGCTCATGCCGATGCTTCGTGAATTGCAGAAGCAAGCACACCGTGAAAATATTCCGGTTGCCCTTCGCGCGCCATGGTCTTTTGACGCGCCCCGTGGGCGGCGAGATTTATGTGAACAGCTGGGCACAAAAACGTTGGATGCATTTGGCGTGGAGGAACTTCCCGAGGTTTTGGCTGCGTGTGGTGGCTTACTTACTTTTTTGAAGGACACTCAAAAAAGCACGCTCGCGCAAATTAGAGATTTGCAGTTGCATCGCAGGAGCCAGCATCTTGTATTGGATCAAGCAACTCGTCGGACTTTGGAGATTACGCGTTCCCAGGCCGATGGGTCCAGCGACGGGACTTTGCTTTCTGTTTTGGATCAAACGGGGACGCCTATGGGCGGGCGTATGTTGCGGGACTGGTTACTGGAGCCCCTGGTGGACCAGGCAGCGATTGAGGTTCGCCATGAAGCAGTATCGGAGTTGGTCAGTCACGTGGAAATCCGTCGGTCACTGGTTGATTCTTTAGACGGCCTTGGGGATCTTGAGCGCTTGGGTGCACGTGCGGCGAACCATCGGGCGAATGCGCGAGACATGGTGGCTTTGGCGAATGCGCTACAAAAAGTTCCGATTCTTCAAGAGGCTCTTCAGGGAACGGGCGCACAGGCTCTTATGGATTTAGCCAGCCACTTAGATGGAGTGGAGGGCTTTGTGCGGCGTGTTCAGAGCACGTTGGTAGAGAATCCGCCCTTGTCATTGACCGATGGGGACCTTGTGCAGTCTGGTTTTTCAGATGAGCTTGACGAATACCGAGCCCTGGCAAAGGGCGGAAAGGATTACCTGGTGCGTTTGCAGCGCATAGAAACAGAGCGCACGGGAATCTCGAGTTTAAAAATTGGGTTTAACCGCGTTTTTGGTTATTACCTTGAGGTGACCAATACACATAAGGCCTTAGTTCCCAGTCATTACATTCGGAAGCAGACCTTGAAAAACGCAGAGCGTTACATCACGGAAGAGCTGAAAGAGTATGAGGGAAAAGTTTTAGGGGCAGAAGAAAAACAAAAAGATTTGGAGTATCAAATTGTTGTGGAGTTGCGGACTGAGGCCGCGGCGCAGGCGCATCGCGCATTGAAGACGGCGCAAGCGGTTGCGCGCCTCGATGTGTTCACCTCTCTCGCTTCCGTTGCCGTTTCAAGAAACTATGTGAGGCCAAGGTTTGTTGGCGGAGACCAAGAGCTGCAGATTCAAGGGGGGCGCCATCCGGTTGTGGAGTCCGCATTGCAGGATGATCCTTTTGTCCCAAACAACACGTCCTTTCAGGAGGATTCCTATCTTGCTGTCTTGACGGGTCCAAATATGAGTGGAAAATCAACCTATCTGCGCCAAACAGCCCTCATTGTATTGATGGCGCAAATGGGTTCTTTTGTGCCGGCGGAAAAAGTAGAGATGAGTTTGGCTGACCGCATTTTTACGCGCCTTGGTGGTGGGGACGATATTTCTCGTGGAGCATCGACCTTCATGGTGGAAATGGTGGAGACCGCAAATATTTTGCGCAATGCTTCTTCGCGCTCCTTGCTCTTGTTGGACGAAGTCGGCCGTGGCACTTCCACTTTTGATGGACTTGCTATTGCATGGGCTGTTTGTGAGTACGTGCATGATCAGTTGGAATCGCGGTGTTTATTTGCAACGCATTACCATCCTTTGACCGATCTTGCCGCGGGCTTGGTTCATGCTAAAAATCTCAACGTGGCCGTGCGGGAGTGGGGAGAAGAAATTGTTTTTCTTCACCGGATTGAAGAGGGCGGAACAGATCGGAGCTACGGGATTCATGTGGCAAGGCTTGCGGGGCTTCCTCCACAGGTTTTGGACCGTTCCCGGGCGGTCCTTCAAAGGCTGGAGAAGGATGAGGAGGGCATGAGTGAGCGTATTTTGGCCGCCCATGAAGTTCAGCCCCATGTGCAGGAAAAGCTCAACGACCTGCAATTAGGGCTTTTTGACCGGCTAGATTCGGCAGACTCCGAGCTTGCGAATGAGTTGCAAACTCTTGATATCAATGAAGTTACGCCGATTTCAGCCTGGAAATGGCTCGCCCGCATTCGAAAAGCGCTTAATGAGCACTAAATTAGTGCTCATTAAGCGCTATGATTGACTGTGGGGCACTTCCTTGATTTGACCCAGGTATTCCAACCGTGCACCTTGAAGAGGAGGCCGAAGGATTTGTGGCTCTCCTGGGGGCTGCCTTGGAAGGCCTGAGTGATAGGGAGAAAGAGGTCCTCCTCCTCCGATTTGGTCTCAAGGGCGAGAGAGGCAAGACACTAGCGGAAGTTGGAACTATTTTGGGTGTGAGTCTGGAGCGAGTCAGGCAGATTCAGTCCAAGGCCCTTTCTCGGCTTCGATCATGCGGCGCAGCAGGTTTTCTTGAGCAATATATTTCTTGATGAGACGCCGCCGTTCTTCTCAGAATGGGCACTGATTCTCGGGCTTCGCTAAACTACTCGGCTGTCAGTTAAGGAGTGCTTTTACTTCACCAAACTGGCCTCAGGTCCCCCCTCCCAAAAAAACCATTTTCGTACTGGCATTTGCTCAGTAAGGAGATGGTTGACTTCAATGAGCCAGTACCATTTTCCTCGTTGGTCGAATAAGATTCGTCCATTGCTTGCGGTTGTTGCCCTTGCTGGCCCGGTATATCTCACGGGGATTGTTTTGTATGGCGCCTCGCCGGAAACCCTTAATGTTGGCTATGCACCAGAGCAGCCCGTACCGTTTAGCCACAAACTGCATGCGGGCGATCTAAAAATGGATTGCCGTTATTGTCATACGACGGTGGAGGAGTCGGCCCAGGCGTCCATTCCCCCTACGAAGACTTGTATGAATTGCCATGATCGTATTCATACGGAGAGCCCCAGATTAGAAAAGGTGAGAGAAAGTGCAAAAACAGGGCAGTCCATTCCATGGGTTCGGGTTCATGATTTACCGGATTATGCCTATTTTGACCATAGCGCGCATGTGACCAAGGGAGTGAGTTGCGTGGAGTGCCATGGCCGAGTGGACCAAATGGATGTCGTTGAGCAAGTCGCTCCCCTTTCCATGGGTTGGTGCCTTGATTGCCATAGAAGCCCTGAGTCACACCTTCGCCCAGTTGATGAAGTCACAAATATGTCTTGGACTTCCGAGATAGACCGAGAAGAGTTGGGCGCAAAACTTCGAGAAGTTAACAACATTCACCCGCGACAGGATTGTTCCACATGTCATCGTTAAATCGCTCCGAATCGACCAAACACTATTGGCGAAGCCTTGATCATCTTGAGGAAACGCCGGAATTCCAGGAAATGGTTGCCAAAGAATTTCCCGCTGGCCCTGATGGCGAGTGGTCCGACACGAGTCGTCGTCGTTTTTTGCAATTAATGGGCGCTTCTGTTGCCCTGGGTACGGCTTCAAGTTGCCGTTGGCAGAAGGAAACCTTAATGCCTTTTGCGGATCGGCCGGAAGGCTGGGTTCCGGGTAAGCCTCGGCACTATTCCACGTCAATGGAAGTCACCGGGGTTGGTCAGGCCTTGACGGTTACCAGTTATGACGGCCGTCCCACCAAAATTGAGGGCAACCAGGCCCACCCCTCTAGTTTGGGGGCGACGAATTCTTGGGCGCAAGCAGGCACTCTTGGCTTGTATGATCCAGATCGGTCACGTGGTGTCCTCGCATTAGAGGGAGACAAGGAAACCCCTTCGAGCTGGAAGAGTTTTTCCGCATTTTCCAAGATTGAATTTGCGCGCCTTTCCGCCACGCAAGGCGAAGGCCTGGCCATTGTGGCCCCAATCACATCATCTCCGTCTTTTCTGCGTGCGCGTCGGCAGTTCCAAAAGACTTTCCCTAAAGCGCTTTGGGTGGACTGGGAAGCCTGTTCATATCAAGCGGAAGCCATGGGCACAGAAAGGGTCTTTGGCAAGGCTGCCCGTGGAATTTATGACTTAGATAAAGCCGACGTCATCCTTTCCCTTGAGGATGACCTCATGGGGACGCACCCCAATGCCGTTCGCCACTCTCGGGATTTCGCGACACGGCGAAAGCCTGAAGACGGGCCGATGAACCGACTTTGGGTGGTTGAGGCGAATCACTCTCTTACGGGTGCGCTCGCTGATCATCGTTTTGCATTGCGCTCAGGTCAGATTGGCGCCTTCTTAGTTGCCCTAGAAGCAGAGCTACTCAAGAAGGGGGGCATAAAAATTCCCGAGGCGCGTCAATTGATGAAGAATCCGCCGCAGGGCGGTTTCCTTGCTAAGGACAAGGTAAAAGCACTGCTTAAGGCGTTGGCGCAGGATTTACTCCAGGCAAAGGGCAAATCTTTAGTAGCGGTCGGTGCGCATCAACCTGCCGAAGTGATTGCTAGGGCCCATCGCCTGAACGTTCTATTGGGTTCTGTGGGGAAGACCGTGACGTATGCCGATGTCTCTCGGATTCCAACAGCCAACCTTTCCGCTTCCACGGAGTTAGTCGCTCGCATGAGGCAAGGGAGTGTTCAGACCTTGATCACCCTTGGCGGAAATCCTGTTTATGACATGCCGGCAGATTTGAATTTCGCGGCCGCTTACGGAAAAGTGAAAAATCGCATTCACCTCGGTCATTATTTAGATGAAACTGGTGTTGTGTCCACCTGGCATTTACCCCAAGCTCATTTCTTGGAGTGTTGGAATGACAGTCTTTCTTGGAACGGCACATGGACTTTGGCCCAGCCAACCATGGAGCCGCTTTGGAGCGGGCGCTCCGCGACAGAATTACTCGGCCTTGTTATGGGCGGTGAAACGTCTGGAGAAGCTTGGGTGCACCAAGCCTGGTCCGACGCCGGCTTAGGTGGAGAAACGGAATGGCGCAAGACGGTACAGGCGGGTTTTGTTGCCGGATCTAGCCTAGAAACTTTGCGGGGCACTTCCGCACCGCTGCCTCTGCCGAAAATGGAGCTCAATATCTGGCAGGCATCGGATTCTATCGAGGTCACTTTTGCCAGCGACCCAAGCGTTTTTGACGGCCGCTTTGCAAATAGTGGCTGGCTTCAAGAGTTGCCGGACCCAATGACGAAGTTGACCTGGGACAACGCAGCATTGATGGCGCCGTCCACGGCAAGCGCGCTTGGTTTGACAACCGGCTCCATGGCAAAGTTCGCCATTGATGACCGTAGTATTGAAATGGCGGTTTATGTGATGCCTGGTCATGCACAAGGATGCGCCACTCTACCTATGGGCTATGGCCGTACGGATGCCGGCCATGTCGCTGGCTTAGTTGCGGATCGCGTAACGCCAACGGGTTTTAATGTTTTCCTCTTGCGTGGCTCTGAGGCATTAGGGTTTTCCCTTGCGTCGGTTCAAGGTACGGGTGAGACTTACACTCTGGTTTCCACGCAAGACCACCACATTATTGATGAGATTGGCATGGAGGGTCGTGCAGATCGATTGGGCGACTTGGTCCGAGGCGGAGATTTAGATGAGTGGGAGCAGCAACCTGATTTTGCTCAACACGTTGTTCACCACCCTCCGCTGAAATCATTGTGGGAGGAGCATAAATACGAAGGCTACCGCTGGGGTATGTCAATTGACCTGTCTACTTGTACCGGTTGCTCTGCCTGCACAATTGCTTGCCAGTCCGAAAACAATATCCCGGTGGTCGGTAAGGATGAGGTATTTCGCGGCCGCGAAATGGCTTGGATTCGAATGGACCGCTATTTCACGGGGTCTGACCCGGATGAAGCCGAAGCGGTGCACCAGCCAGTGTCTTGTCAGCAGTGCGAAATGGCTCCTTGTGAGCAGGTTTGTCCTGTTGCAGCAACCACACACACGAGCGAAGGCTTGAATGACATGGTGTACAACCGCTGTATCGGCACGCGCTATTGTTCTAATAATTGCCCTTACAAAGTGCGTCGATTTAATTACTTCAACTGTAACCTTGACCTTGAAGAGACCGGTTCCGAAGTATTGAAGTTGGTGAAAAACCCTGACGTGACAGTGCGCTCGCGCGGTGTCATGGAAAAATGCACTTACTGTGTCCAACGTATTCAAAGTGCCCGCATTGAGGCTCATACTCATGAACAAAAGATTCAAGACGGTGACATTACCCCAGCCTGTGCTCAGGTTTGCCCATCCAATGCTATTCAGTTCGGTGATTTGAATGACAAGACCAGCAAGGTGCGGATAGCCCACGACAATGATCGGGCCTACGCCATGCTTGGTGAATTAAATAATAAACCGAGGACTGCTTTCTTGGCACGGATCCGTAATCCTCACCCCTCTCTTGCGGCGCATGATTCCCAGGGTGCGGGGGAGGTACGCCATGGCTAAATATGCCAATGTCAATGAGTTGTCTGATAGCCAACTAGACAACTTGCTTGAGCCTCCTGCGCTGGTTCAAAACGCAGAGACGTTTCATGACATCACGGAGTCGGTTTGTAGCATTGCAGAGGCCGACAGGATGCCTCGGTCTTGGTACGTGCTTTTTACTCTTGCCCTCTGTTTTCTTGGCGTGCTCGGCGCCATGATTTTTCACCTCTTCACCACCGGTGTTGGGGTATGGGGGAATAACCAGCCGGTTGCTTGGGGTTTTCCTATTGTTAACTTTGTATTTTGGGTTGGCATTGGTCACGCGGGTACGTTGATTTCGGCTGTTTTGTATTTGTTCCGCCAAGGATGGAGAACAGGAATTAACCGATTTTCCGAAGCAATGACTATTTTCGCAGTGTGTTGCGCGGGTCTTTTCCCGGCGATCCACGTGGGACGCGTTTGGGTAATTTATTGGGTGTTCCCAATTCCAAACCAAATGGACATGTGGCCGAACTTCCGCTCACCTTTGCTTTGGGACGTTTTCGCAGTCGGCACTTATTTTACGGTGTCTTTATTGTTCTGGTACATGGGCATGGTGCCTGACTTGGCGACACAGCGTGATCGCGCAAAAACTAAACTGCGCCAATTCCTTTATGGTATTTTCGCCTTAGGGTGGAATGGCTCGAATCGTCACTGGCATCGCTATGAACGCGCCTATTTGCTTCTTGCTGCGCTGGCTACTCCGCTGGTGCTGTCGGTTCACTCGGTTGTGTCCTTTGACTTCGCGGTGGCACAAATTCCTGGTTGGCACACGACGATTTTCCCGCCATATTTTGTAGCCGGAGCCATTTTTTCTGGGTTTGCAATGGTTTTAACTTTGTCTATCCCTGCTCGCGCCCTCTTTGGCTTTAAGCATATTATCACGATGCGGCACATTGAGTTGATGTGTAAGGTGATTATGTGTACCGGCATGTTGGTTGGATATGCGTATGCGATGGAATTCTTTATGGCCTGGTATTCGGGAAATCGGTACGAAGGCTTTACTTTTGTTAACCGTGCTTTTGGCCCCTATGCTTGGGCTTATTGGACAATGGTAAGTTGCAATGTGATTTCCCCACAAATTTTTTGGTTTAAGCGAGCACGGCGATGCATCCCCCTCATTTTTGTGATTTCTATCTTTGTCAATATTGGCATGTGGTTTGAGCGCTTTGTCATTACAGTGACGTCTTTGAATCGAGACTTCCTCCCCTCAAGCTGGAATTATTTTAGTCCAACTATTGTGGATATATTGACACTTGCAGGAAGCTTCGGTCTTTTCTTTACCTTGTTCTTGCTCTTCTGCCGTTGGTTGCCGCAAGTGGCGATCTCGGAAGTGAAGAACGTCATGCCTTCGGCTCATCCCCATGGCAATCACGGGGAGGTTAACCATGACTAATCAAACATCCATTCACGGCATCCTGGCAGAGTTTGATTCCGTCGACGGCATCCTTCATGCAGCGGAAAAGGTTAAGCAGGAAGGGTATCGGAAATGGGACTGCCACACGCCATTTCCAGTTCACGGATTGGATGGTGCGATGGGAATTCGTCAAACACGTTTGCCATGGCTCGTTTTAGTGATGGGTTTTGCGGGGTGTTCTGGGGGAATCTTGTTGCAGTGGTGGACGAATGCTCATGACTATGTTTTCCGTATTTCCGGAAAGCCTGACTGGAGTCTTCCCGCAAACATTCCGGTGGCATTCGAGATGACTATTTTGTTCGCGGCGCTCACGGCTTTCTTTTCCATGTGGATTCTTAATGGATTTCCACGCTGGTATAGCCCGCTCTTTCGGGCAAAGTGCTTTACGAGAGCTACGGATGATCGCTTTGTTTTGGCGATTGACGCAAGGGATGACTTGTTTGGAGAGGAGACTCGGAAATTGCTAGAGAGCCTTTCGCCAAACACGATCGAAATGATTGAGGCGCCTATCGAAGACGGAAAAATTCCGTTGAGGTTGAAGGGCATGCTTGGCATTGCGCTCACTCTATTGCTGCTGCCCCCGGCAATGATTGCCAATGCTCGGTTTACAAAATCCACGCAGCCGCGCGTTCACATTGTTCCAAACATGGATACACAGGTGACCCACCGCGGGCAAGAAGCCAGTGACTTTTTTGCCGATGGTCAAGCAATGCGGCTCCCGATTTCCGGAACTTATGCCCAAGAGGATGACCGGTTAATCGGTGAGCAAGTTGGTTTTTGGACGGGCAAAGAAAATGGCGCTTACCTCTCCTCAATTCCCATGGACGTCACGCCAGAATTTGAAGACCGGGGTAGGGCTCGCTTTGGAATCTACTGTTCCGCGTGCCATGCCGTGAATGGCTCCGGGCAAGGCACGGTCCATCTTCGGGCACAAGAACTTTTGTCAAAAACCTGGGTTGGGCCGACGGATCTCCGTACGGATGCAATCAAGCAGCAGGCTCCAGGGCAATTGTTTGAGTCCATCTCGAATGGCATTCGAAATATGCCAAGCTACTCCAGTCAAATCCCTGCGGCGGACCGCTGGGCCATTGTTCAGTACCTTAAGGAGAGTCTGTAGGAACTACCTCTGTTGAATCACACTGCACCCACCTACTCGGCTGATTTCGCCACTGCGGCGGCTTCCCGCCTTTCGAGAGCCGGCTTCTTATGTGGAGTCGTCGGCCTTGCCGTAGCCATTGGTCTTGGCCTAGCCGAAGGGGACCATATGCGCCACTTCTGGTTGTCCTATCTCATTGCATTTGCATTTGTCTTGACCCTGGGCGTTGGCGGCCTCTTTTTCGTGCTGATTCAGCACATTACGGGTGCGAAGTGGAGTGTTACGGTCCGTCGTCAGGCAGAGTTTGCGATTGGCACCATTCCATTCCTTGCTTTTTTAGCCTTACCGTTGCTTGTCCCTCTCTTTTCTCATGAGGGAGTTGAGGAGTTCGGCGGCCTTCTTTGGTCGTGGGTGCACCCGCATGGAGATCATGCTGCGCTGATTACTTCCAAGGTTCCCTTTTTAAATGTCAACTTTTTCGTTGGGCGCTTTGTGGGTTATTTTCTGATTTGGTCATTGATGGCTCGGTACTTTAAAAACGCGTCCATAGAGCAAGACAAAACAGGAGAGCATGAGCTGACCGTGCGAATGCGGACACGCAGCGCTCTTTGCCTGATTGTCTTGGCGTTGACCTATAGCTTTGCCGCATTTGACCTTTTGATGTCAACGGACCCGGCTTGGTTTAGTACTATTTTTGGAGTTTATCTTTTTGGCGCAAGCTTTTTGGCGATTCATTGCTTCCTTGTGCTGAGTACGCTCTATTATCAGCGGCAGGGTCATTTGAAAAAGATGGTTACGATTGAGCATTACCATGACCTTGGAAAATTAATGCTGGCCTTCACAATCTTTTGGGCTTACATTGCTTTTTCTCAATACATGTTGTATTGGTACGGAAATATTCCAGAAGAGACCGCATGGTATCTCATAAGAATTACCTCACCATGGACGAACTGGTCTTGGATTGAGCCAATTGGCCATTTCTTTATCCCTTTCCTTGGAATTCTTTCCCGCCACATTAAGCGAAAGCCGCCATTGTTAGGCTTCTGGGCCTTCTACATTCTTGTGGTTCATTACATTGACCTTTATTGGTTGGTTGCACCAAACCTGTATCCCGACACGGTGCCGTTTAACGGCGTTGAGGTTTTTGCATTGATTGGCGTTGTCGGCCTTTTCTTGTGGAAATACGGACAGCAGGCCAAACAACATTCCTTACTTGCACACAGGGATCCTTTGATTTCTGATTGCCTCGCCTTTCAAAATTACTAGGACAACTATATGGCTCACCATCCAGACGACACTAGTGTTCCTCACGTGCTCTTTGCAACTGTGATTGGCTTACTCTTTACCCTCGCTTTCTGTTACGCCGTTGCCGCATTGACGCACGCAAAGGAGAGGAGCATGGAGAGAGATTTTCGCAATGCAGGGGTGACTCCCATTGAGTTCGTGGTGACGGCCAAACCCGCATAATTTCGTGAACAAATTCGCCCCTCTTCTTGTCCCTCCCCTTGCTATATTCATGGCGGGCGGGCTTGCAATGGGTGCTCAAATTGTGGAGGACCTTCCGCAGCTACAGGGAGTTGGCGTTACACAAAATCTGGGTGCACAGGTTCCATTGGACCTCCAGTTTCGTAACTCTGCCGGGGAATCGGTTTCCCTGGGGCAATTCTTTCAAACGGGTCGGCCTGTTGCCTTGACCTTGAATTATGCGAATTGTCCTCAGCTGTGCAATTTGCAGCTGGATGGCCTCGTTGCGGGATTGGATGGCATGGAATGGTCGGCTGGCCGCGAATTTCAGCTGATTACAGTAAGCATTGATCCCACGGACACACCTCAGAGATTTAATGTATTACGAGATAAACTGCTTGGCCGATATAGTCGCACGAGCGCCTTCGACGGTGGCTGGGAGTTTTTGACGGGCTCCGAGGCCTCCATCCAGTCTTTGGCGAAATCCGTCGGCTTTGGGTATAAAAGAGTAGAGTTGACCGGTGACTATGCGCATGCCGCAGCGCTTATCCTTTTGACTCCAACGGGTCAGGTTTCTCGATACCTTGATGGTGTGCTTTATGATTCCAATACTCTTCGGCTTTCTCTTGTAGAAAGTGCAGGAGGCGCCATCGGGAGTTATTTGGACGCGGCTTTTTTGACCTGTTTTTATTACGACTCCTCTGCGGGGACTTATGCGCCCGCAGTCATGACCTTGACTCGGATCGCCGGTGCCGTCCTTGTCTTTTTTGGTGTTGGGCTTTTTTTCCGCACCCAACGACGAAACCGTTTTAACTTAGCATGATTCTTCCTACCCTACTTCCTCTAATCTTGCAGCAGCAAGATGGCGAGGGTGGATTTTTCTTTCCGCCTGTTGCCTCTGATCTTGCCATAGCTAGCGACAGCCTGTTCTTTACGATTTTATATTTATCGGGGCTTTTCTTTGCCATTATTGTCTTTACGACGCTTTATTTCGTTTGGAAATATCATCACACAAAATGCCCAGAGCCTCAGCCCTCTCCGGTTCATAACAATACCATCGAAATCATCTGGACGGTTGTGCCGACCATACTGCTTGCCTGGATTTTCATGGAGGGCTTTGAGGGCTGTCTGGCCAGAAAAACTCCTCCGCCCGATGCTTATGAAATCCATGCGCAGGGTAGGAAATGGAGTTGGAACTTTACTTACCCGGATGGCACAGAATCTTCCGTACTGCATCTTCCCTTGGGGAAAGCCGTCCGGGTTAACCTGGCCTCATCAGATGTACTCCATAGCCTTTTTGTCCCGGCATTTCGGGTAAAGATGGATGTCGTGCCAGGTCGTTACGAACAGCTTTGGTTTACCCCAACCATGCTGGGCGAGTTTGATGTGTACTGTGCGGAATATTGTGGAACAAATCATTCGGCAATGATCACTACAGCAGTTGTTCATAGTCAAGAGGATTTTGACGCATGGTTGTCCGAAGCGGGCGACTTTATGACTAAGTTGTCGCCGATCGAGGCCGGCGAACGCGTCTTTGCCAGTAAGGGTTGCGCAGCATGTCATAGTGTTGCTGGCGTTGCCGGCATTGGGCCAGCCCTGAACGGCCGGTTTGGCCAAGAGCGCAAGCTTTCGGACGGTAGTTCGGTCACCTTCGATGCCAATTACGTCAGAGAATCCCTTCTTGATCCAACGGCGAAGATTGCCGATGGCTTTCAACCGATCATGCCCACTTTTCAAGGGCAGCTTGACGATGACAAAATGCGGGTCCTTGTCGAGTACCTCAAATCCCTTCAATAGAGAAAACGGATGAACCACGACTCGAACGTAAATTACTTAAATTGTGACAAGGGCTTCAGATCCTGGTTTATGACCTTGGATCACAAGCGACTTGGCTTGATGTACCTTTGGTCCATTATTGCGATGATGTTTCTTGGCGGTGCGTTTGTCATGCTTATTCGGGCCGAGCTATTTTCCCCAGGAGAGGATTTTGTGAGTGCTGATACATTTAATCAGCTGTTCACTTTGCATGGCTCCATCATGGTGTTCCTTGTCATTATTCCAAGTATCCCGGCGGCCCTTGGAAACTTTGTACTGCCCCTGATGCTTGGAGCAAAAGATGTGGCCTTTCCAAAGCTCAATCGCATGAGCTATCATTTGTATGTCATGGGCGCCATTTTCTTTGTGGCATCCATGTTGGCGACTGGATTGGATACCGGATGGACGTTTTATGCGCCCTATTCGACAAGCGAGAGTCCCGCACACAGGGCAATTCTTTTCGCCGTTTTCGGTGCTTTTGTCCTTGGCTTTAGTTCAATTTTCACTGGATTGAACTTTTTGGTCACCATTCACAAAATGCGGCCACCCGGAATGACTTGGTTTAAGATGCCTCTCTTTTTGTGGGCCATTTACGCAACTTCTATTATTCAAATTTTAGCAACTCCGGTTATTGGAATTACCCTACTTCTCGTGGCGGTTGAACGAATGTTAGAAATTGGCATTTTTAACCCCGCGCTTGGTGGTGACCCGGTTCTCTTTCAGCATATGTTTTGGTTTTACAGTCATCCGGCTGTCTACATTATGCTTTTGCCCGCCATGGGTGTCATGTCTGAGTTGATTTCTACCTATTCACGGAAGTCAATTTTTGGATATCGCTACATTGCGCTGTCTTCGGTGGCTATTGCGGTTGTGAGCTTTGTGGTTTGGGGCCACCATATGTATGTGTCTGGCCAGTCTGTCTTGGTTTCCGTTCTCTTTAGCGCCATCACATTTTTTGTGGCTGTTCCTTCTGCAGTTAAGGTGTTCAATTGGATTGCCACTTTATATAAAGGGTCAATTCGACTTACATCCAGCATGATTTATGGGCTGGCGATCATCTGGCTTTTCGGCATTGGCGGGTTAACCGGTCTTTGGCTTGCTGCATTAGAAACCGACATTCACCTGCATGACACCTATTTTGTTGTCTCTCACTTTCACTTTGTCATGGTTGGCAGCGCAATTATGGCCTTCCTTGGCGGCATCCATCATTGGTGGCCAAAGTTTTACGGCACGATGCTGAATGAGAAAGTTTCTCTGTGGGGGGCCAGCCTCCTCTTCTTGGGGTTCAATCTTACTTTTCTTCCGCAATTTATCGCGGGTACCCAGGGCATGCCTCGTCGTTATTTTGATTACGCAGAGCGCTTTGAGGGTTACAATCAAATCTCAACCGTGGGAGCTTTCCTGATGGGATTTTCCATGTTGCTCATTGTGGCCAACTTTCTTCGCTCCATACGATCGGGCAAGCCAGCCCCAGCGAATCCATGGGGTGCCGTCACCTTGGAGTGGAACACAGCGCCAATTCCAGACCCACATAACTTTGATGATGCTCCCGTCGTAGGGGATCCTTATGACCTTTCTATCTTTAAATGGGATGAGGCCGAAGGGGGATACGTTCCTACTCGTCCCGTTCCAGGGCTTCCCTACATTGCACTTCCTAATGCGGATTCTACGGAATCACAACACTAATTTGGGGCCATACTGATGACTGAATCTTCCGCTACATCACATGTTCATGACGAACATGTTGCTCACCATTTCGATGATGCCGCACAGCAGTTTGAGACGGGAAAACTTGGCATTTGGACCTTTCTGCTTACCGAGGTTCTTTTCTTTTCCGGATTATTCGTAGTCTATTCAACGCTAAGGAATAACAACCCGGAAGTTTTTGCTTATGCGGCTCAATTTTTGGACACCAAACTTGGTTTTCTAAATACCTGTGTGCTGCTACTGAGCTCATTTACCTTCGCCTTGGGGGTGCGCAATGCCATGTTGGGGCAGACAAAGGCCCTCGGCATTAATCTTGTCATCACTTTTTTGTGCGCTGCAGGGTTTATGGGTATCAAGTACCAGGAGTATTCTCACAAGTATCATGAGGGACTCTTGTGGTCGGGGTCGGAGCACTCTGTTTTTAAGGCGAACCTTGACGATGTCCATCCGGAGATTCGTGCACATAGTTCTGTATGGGGTGATGCGCAGAAACTGACACCGGAGTTTCGCCATGAAATCGGCCAGTTTTTTGCCATCTACTTTTGCCTTACTGGCCTCCATGGCATTCACGTACTTCTCGGCATGATTTTGATTGCCTGGCTTCTCATGCGAAATGCTCGCGGAGATTTTGGGCCGAATAATTTCAATGCTGTGGACTTTGGGGCCTTGTATTGGCACCTAGTGGACCTCATTTGGATCTTCCTTTTCCCACTCCTTTACCTCATTGCTTGACATGAGCCATTCCGACCCCCATTCCGAAGGCCCTGCGCTTGGGCACGTTCTTCCCCTCAAGATGCTCGTTGGCGTTTTAGTAGCCTTGCTCCTTTTGACCGGTCTAACGGTGTGGACAGGGCAGATGAATTTCCATGGATGGGATCTTAAAATTGCTATGGTCATTGCAGGCATCAAGGCAACACTTGTCTGCGCCATATTTATGCATTTAAAATGGGACAGGCCACTGAATGCGATTTTCTTCTTGATTTCGATTGTATTTGTTGCGGTTTTTTTAGCCTTTACCGTTTTGGATACGTATGAAAATGAAGTCAATGTGGAAGCTCTTATAGAAAGTAAAAGATGAATGTTGAGCAAGAGAGCGCTCTGCCGTCAGGCACAGGCGTCATGGGCCTTGCGGCCTTACTTGCATCTCTTAGCATTTTGTTTTTGAGCGGCCTTGCTGGATTTTGGATTATTCGTGCCCGCGCCATCGTCTGGTCTGACAATCTTCCCGGTCTCCCGAGCGCTTTGTGGGCAAGTACGGCGGCCCTTGTGCTTCTTGGGTTTTTTGTAGAGAAAGCAAGATCGGCCAGGAAGGGAAATGATCTGAAACGGGCTCACTCGCACCTTCGCCATGTTCTTATTTGCGGACTCGTCTTTACCGTCTTCCAGTTCATTGCTTGGCTAGATTTGTCTCATCAGGGCCTTTCGGTTCAGTCGGGCTCACTCTACGCGTTTAATTTTTTCTTTTTTACGGGACTCCATGTCATTCATGTTTTGGGGGGCTTGATTTACACAGGCTTTGTGTATGCAAAGTCCAAGAAGGGCCTGGCCTTCGAAGAGCAGTATTTTCAGGTTGCTCTTTATTGGCATTTCCTGAGTGCCGTTTGGCTTGTGATTGTCTCAAGTATTCTTCTGGCCAATGCGTCTTTTGTGACGCCCTGGAGAATTTACCTTGGCTTCTTAGGGCTTGCCGGGCTATTCGGATTCCTCTGCGCCTGCCTCTGGATTAAAACCTTGATACAGCTTGTACGGTTTAAACTCTGGTGGCCTGCCTTGGTTTCCATTTTTCCGCCGATGGCATACGTATTTGTCTGCATTGAGGGCAAGCGTATTCAACTCAGTGCTGTGCCGATTCTTTGGGGGATCCTATTTGCCCTTTTTCTTTTTTCTTTGTCGGTTGCCTTGGCGACCGGTGTTAATTTAGGCGAGTTACTCGTTTAAAGGTGCTACTTAACGATTTTGAGCGCTACTTGGTCACCCATTCCATGCGGTCGTGGGTTCAGAGATGGTGGGACATCCCCTTGCTTCGCCGACTTGCGCGCCACCGACCTCTGGGCCGAACGGCAGAATTGGGCTGTGGGGCTGGGCATGCATTAAAACCTCTTTCTCAATTATCAGGCATAACGGATCTGGGGGCCTTTGAAATCGATGCAAAATTTCTTTCTCTTGCGAGGGAGAAAAGTGCGTCTCTTCAGCGGGTCACTTTAGCTCAAGCCGATATTCGCCAAATCCCAGCAAAGGACGCCGCCTTTGACTCTATTTTTGAATTTAATGTGCTTCATCACGTGGAGGGCTGGGGTGAAGCCATCCAGGAGGCGAGCCGCATATTAAAGCCGGGTGGAATTTTTTATGCTCAAGAGACACTGAAGGGATTCATCGACCACCCTGTCTGGAGTCGGTGCATGGCGCACCCCCGGGAAAGCCGATTTCTGAAAGAGGACTTTATTGCAGTCACGGAGCGCGCGGGATTTCGGGTCTTGGGCACTCAGAGTTGGGGAAATCAGTTTTTGTGGTTAGCAGCAGAGAAAGAGAGGCGCGCTTCGGGCCACTGACGCTCTAGTTCCCAAATTGGGTCGGGCTCTAACTGCAGATGGCCGCGTATCTGAGAAGGATAGGGCATGGGCAAGGCCATTTGAAAATCCCAGGTTCCGTCGGCGCGCGGCAAAAGGTGGGCTGTTTTGGAAGACGCTTTTTTCCACGAAGTTTCTGGAAGGAGTAGATTGCCGGATGAAGTGTGCGGTAAGAGTCGAACTTCAATTTGTGCAGTCCAGCGAAAATCTCCCCCACGACGGGGGAGTAAGCGAACCTTGCCTGACATGCGGGGTCCATTTTGCGGGGCCAGTATGCCGAATTCTTGCCAGAGGCCTTGGCGGCCTGCGCCTTGGGTTTGAATCAATGGGGTCCAGCCTTGCTTTGCATCGAAGAACTCGAGGGACAGGGTGGTGTACACAGCACTTCTTCTTGGGAAAATCCCCTCGGCAGGCGAAATACTGCAGGCCAAAAGAAAGAGGAGGGCGCCGATGGCCCGAGTAGTCACTACCACAGGAACATTAATAGGGGTACGGCATAATCTCGAATGCCAATTTGCCCAAGGTAGTTTGTATAAGTTGCGAAAAAGGCATAGATGCCGAGGCCTCGGTAAGCCGCATTATTCGGAATAGCCACGGATACTGGCATGGTCTCAGACGAAGGAACAATGCCGGACCAGCCGGGAATTCCCTGCGTCATGCTGTAGGCCTGGTCAAGGTTGGCTGGCAAATATGTTCCACCAACATTGATTCCAGGAAAAGTACTGAGTGTAAGCCAGCCTTGAAAGAGGTAGCCGGCTTCTCCCGAGGCATACCAGTTCATTTCTAGTTGCCCACCGAGGGTGGGGTATCGAATAATATCAATCCAAGGATCTACCCCTGGCCAAATTGTGCCGTCGGCGTCATTGGTCTCTGCCGGAGAGCCTTTATCACCGAGGCCATAGGCTCCGGTCGCTGCGAAAAAATTGCTCGGACTTGTGTCCCCGAAGAGATCCACGCGCTCTGCGGAAACACCAGACCCCCCGGGGAAGGTGGATGTCCAGTTCACTTCCTCTAAGGTCAGTGACCCACTTTTTAGTGTTACACTTCCGGTAGAGTCAGAAAAACTTAGCGTATTATTTGGCCAGACAACAACCGGTGCAATGCCCCCGTTGCGGGAAGGGAGGCCATCGGCGGCCATAAGGCACGGGTCCCCAGCTTCCATTAAAATAGGCGTAGCCAAGGTGAAGGTATTGCCGTAGTTGTCCTGAACCTTTAAGTTTTTCAGGCTAACAGGAGAGGACTCATCCGTGCAAGTGACTTCAAGCCATTCCCCATAGCTATCCGCTACTTGGAAAGGGTTGCGCATGAGTTCCCCAAGAACAACATCACCCACTTGCGGTCCAGCAGGGGCTTGCTCATCACACCAGGCCGTGAATGCGGCACCCGCAGGACAAGATGCAGAATAGGTGTTGCCGTCCGTTTTTAAAACCACATGGCCACCTGCATCAAGATAACCTTGTGTGCCGATGCCATCCGTTAAGGACCAAACGGGAATAGTGCGCGATGGCTTGGTAATGCGATCCACCACATCCTGTCTTGGATAGCCGTAACTGTTTGCGTGACCACAAGGAATGACGCCAAATTCCGGTTTGATGGAATTGAGAAAAGATGCATTGCTTGATGTTTGAGAACTATGGTGATTGAGTTGATAGACATCAACATCTCCGCAGGCAATGCCCGCTTTCGTTTCTACATCCACTGTTCCATTGCCGCCTCCCGTGAGGTCCCCACCGAGCCACATATCGAAATCACCATATTCCACTTTCCATGCGATGCTTGCAGAGTTTTCCCACTGGGAAGACCCCGAAAGGCTGACGTTTTGCCCATTCATGAGGTTTCCCTCGACAACCACACAGGTCATAAGGGCGCCGCCACCCAAGTCAACCACTTGCCCCGGCTGCACCGTGCTTCGGACGGAAGAATAGGCAGAGCGATAGTCATAGAAACTTTGTGTACCTGTGTGGTTGGAGTCTCCACGGTCATAAGCTACGGCGGCACGAATGCCCGCGTTCCAAACTTCATCAAGCCCGCCGACGTGATCGGAGTGGTAATGGCTGGCGCCTACAATGTCTAACTGAGAAATTCCGAGAGATTGCAAATAGGGGACCACGGTAGTTGAGCCATCTCCATTGCTTCCGGCATCAAACAAAAAAGTTTTCCCCGTTGGGCCAATGACAAGGGTGGCATCACTTTGCCCAACATTGAGGAAATGTACCTCCATTTCTTGCGCAGGCAAAAAAGGCGCTGCGCAAAGAAGGATTACACTAAGGCGAAGGGTGGAGGAGAGGGGGAGCATTAAGAATTAGAAGGTGCAACAAGAATACCAGACGTAAGGTCTGCTAGGTTCTGCATAAACCGTCGTTTTGTATTGGAACTCCCAACAAAAATACTATGAATACGAACACCAGTCCGCTCATATTCTTGTTTTAAGACGGGTTCCATGTGGCCTGCAAAGGCGTAGGATCCCCAACTTCCCCCTCCGTCAGAGATGAAGAGCATCGTGTCGACCATGTCATTTCGTTGTGCTTCTACAAGGACGTCATGCATTGCCGAAGCCGTGCTGTAATCAAAGTCACGGATGTACTTGACTGCGGCCTTTCGATTTTTTGCCGAGTTGAGCACAGATTTTTTGAAGCAGGCTCTCTGATCTCGTCCAATGACAACGACCTGGAAGTAGGCCTTTTCGGAAAGTCTCTCCAGGAAAGATTCCATTTCTTCGGCAGCTGCCTGGAAACAGGGACGGTCATCCAAAAGGTCATTCATGCTTCCAGAGCCATCAACCACAATGGCCACCCGAAGGCTGTCGACCGGAATGCCGAATAAGCTTGCCACCGTGCGCTCTTCCTTTTCCGTTGCATCCACTTGCTTTACTCGCGGAGCTGGGTTTTTCAGGAACTGGCCCCCTTCTCTTTGCCACCATCGGCCCCAGCTTTCTGGGTTGGTGCCAAACTGCCGTCCCGTGATGGCGCGAAGGGTGGCGGCGAAGTCATTCACAAAGCGTCCACCGCGTTGCACTTCTTGCTCTAAGGCGTGGATGAGGTGTGGCGCAAGGTGGTGAATGGAATGCGCTTTTGCCATTTCCAAAACAGCAACGCGGGGACCACATGCTGTGTTGAGCAGAAGTTTTTTCGCCGCAGAAATCCAAAGAGGGTGATGGTCGGTGAAGGCCGCAAGATTGCGGGTGGCTTCCGCTTGATCCCCGGGGAGCTTTGACTTGGTCATGGCTTCGGCAACCCGTGAAGCATCTTCTTGAGAGAGGGAGGGCGTGGAGCAAAGAATGCTCCAAGGCGTTCCGGCTTTGGAAAGGAGCGCGCGCACTTCTTTGTTGAGATCTTTGATATTCCCCGCGTCCAGCCGACCTTGTGCGTGAACTATTCCCACGGTTCTTTGCCATTCTCTTTGAATGTCTTGGGGATCTTTTAGGAATTTCTTTTGGAGGAGATGTTTTGCTGAAACCGGCGCCTTGGTGATTTGCAAAGCACGAAGACAAACAAGGCGCAAGAGTTCACTTCTCTTTTTATTGTTTGCGGCAAGGGCAAGAACGTCGGTTTCCTCCAGGGTCCGCGCTTGATTCATTCCACTGACAAGCCAGTCTCTGAGTTGTGTGCACCCACGAATAGTCAATTTGGCGTCAAATATTTCAACACGCGCCTCCATGGCATTGACGCCGGCAACTTCGGCGAAGGCCTTTGAGGTGTCCGTGACCTCATAGCCGTTGGTTGCGCGCTCCAAAAGTTTCCGATGGTCCTCCGCATCTTGGAAGACCACCGGAAAAGCAGCAAGAAGGGCAAGGCCAAGCATCACTGCAAGGATACCCGTTGCTTAGCGCATCAACGCGTCGCCCGCATTGGACAAGGTGAGCCCACGAAGATTTGCGGTGGGATCATCCACGTACCACTGGAAGTAGAGGTGTCTGCCGTCCAGAGTTGGGTTGGGTGGAAGGCCGATGGGCAACATGGCTGCGCCATTAGCATCCGTGATGAACTGAGCTTTGAAATCCACGGAGGCGTAGAGGGTGTTTCCAGGGGCTCCAAGAGACGTCAAGTCAAGCGGAAGGGGTCCGTACGTGCTGTTGACGTTGGACCATCCTGCAAACAGCATGACGAAGTTGTTGGGTAGAGCATCCGTCAAGGTGATTTCAAAAGTCTGCCCCACGTAGGGCAGGGTATTGTTGCCAATTTGTGGCTGAGTTCCCCCGGAAGTTGTTCCGGCATTACCAAAGATGGTGAACTGTGGGCCATCGGGTGAGTGGAACGCACCACTTGGAACGGAGGTCATGGTTTTTGCGTAACAACCATCCGGCGCCCAGTAGAAGCGGTCTGTTTGCTCTAGGTTGTCCATGGCATCTCCGTCACCGTTGAGGTCTTCAAGGTAGGCGATAGAATTTTGAACGTAAGTTCCGCCCGACCCCATGGGTCCAGCGTTCGACCAAAATGCAATGCCTCCATCATGAGCTGACGCCCCGTAAAATGTGCTTGGAGGGTAATCCATGATGCCATTATTGGGGCCGTTGAACCAGAGGACCACTTCCCCGGCATCATTGAGGTCTTGATCACCATTGACATCAACACCACGGTAAATCAAGCCGTTTGCGCCAGCACAAGAATTGGCCGATGCCGTGCTCACGATCCAGTAAATATCTTTGCCAGAGGCGTCGGCGTTGTGATCTACGTCCAAGATTTCAAGGGTTGCATACAAACCACTGCTTTGGTTTGAAGGACAGCTTGGGGAGTAGAGCACGCCTGCAGCGACGTCGGCGTTGAGCTCTAGATTTACTTTGTCGCCTACAAGATTGCAAAAGTTCCAAGCTTCCCCAGCGTCCATGGCGTCTCCGTCTCCGTTTTGGTCTTGGAAGGCGTAGAGTGCAAGGTCTTGCTGGGCAAAGGAGATTACGACGCCGGCACTGTCCACCATGATGGACTCAAAGTCACCGATGTCTATGTCAACGGGGCCAGCAGGCTCTTGAAGAGTAATGGTTCCCAAAGCGTCGACGAGTTGAACCATCTCTCCGGCGTCCATGGCGTCTCCGTCTCCGTTGAGGTCAAGGTATCCAGAGATACCCGAGCCTGCTTGCGGTCCATTTGCCCAAAGGTCATTGGTGACGAACAATTCACCGGTGACATCACTGAAGTCCAGATCGTCAGGGCTTGTGTTGGTCACACCATGTGCGGCACGTGTGTCAATAAAAGTGACCACCTCTCCAGGTCCTGTGGCAAGACCATCTCCGTCTAGGTCAACCATTTTGATGATGACGTCGCCGTCGGCGATGGCGTAGAGTGCGGGGACGCCATTAATTTCACGATACATCATGGATTCGACGTAGGTGATTTGAGTGGCGCCGTCATAGGCAAATTGCCATCCTTCATCGGCGCCGGTGTATTGCCCGTCAAAATTAGTGTCTACGGTGCGGCGTACTTCCCATTCTGCGGTGCCCGGCGTGCCACCATACATCATGTATTCAGTATCTTGGGCAACAAGACTTGTCGGAGCGAAAAGAAGGGCGAGGGGGATGAGATTTTTCATGGAATGAGATTGAGAGTCCTGAATGAAGTATAGCCGGAATTCCAACGGCAATGACTGGCTTTTCAAGCAAGAAGACGGGGTAAATGGAGGGTAGTGAGGCGATAATAAGGGCCAGAGGGGGAAACCTCTGGCCCTTATTATGTTTCAGGGCCGATTACAGGATGGTTTCGGCCAAGGCGTTCGTGAGAACGACAGCGCCACTTACCTGCATTTCAGCGGCCTGAAGCCAGACTGAAACGCCTGCGGCTCCACTAGGAATGGCGACCAATAGGGAGGCCGTTCCAGTTGCATCACAAGCTGCCACGGGCATCCGGGTGATAGGCATGCTCATGTCCACGGAACCGTAAGGAGTTGCCGTTGGACCTGCGCCATTCAGGGAGTAGGCGAACAAGACATTGCTCGTGTTGGCACAGCCGGTAACCATGAGAGTGGCGTTTCCACCTGCGACCAAACCAGTAATCGTGTAAGTCGGGTGACCGGGGCCGGCCAATTCCATGCCGCCTGCCCAGCAAACGTTACTGCCGGAATCGTCCGACAACCAAATGCCGTGGAAGTTACCGTCGGGATTCATGGCAAGCTCAACATAGTCTGCGTCACCGATTTGCGTTCCTTTGGCCATGTCGCCTGCGGTGAAGGTTAGCCCACCATCAAGAGAAGTTGCCAGGTAAGGGTTTTCTGGGTAACCGTCTCCGGCCCAAGTCACACCGATGTGCACCGAGTTACAGCGAACAACTGGGTAAGAACCTCCTGTGGTGGAGAGTTGATTTTCTGTCCAAGTTGCGCCTTCGTCCGAAGAAACAGCAACATAGATCTCATCGGCACCTGTGCGGTTATCTTCCCAAGTGACGGCGATCAAGCTATCCGTTCCGTCATTGCCAAGAGACATGAAGTGGCCGTCTGCGTCGGCACCGGTCAAGAGGGTGGTCTCTGCGCCCCAGTTATGGCCGCCATCCGAAGAAACTACGACGTGAAGCTCTTCGTCGTCCATAGAGGTTGGGAGTTCGTCTTCCATCCAAGAAACGGCCACGAGACCGCCTTCGCTGCAGACCCAGATTTCACTGTAGTCAATGTCGCCGTTAGAGGCACCCGAAGCGTCCAATTGGACTTCCGTGCCCATGAAGCTTAAGCCACCGTTATGAGACATGGTGTAAAAGAGGTCATCATCGCTGGAGTTCCGGTTGTCACACCATGCGATGTGTACGTCAGCCCCTTCGGCAGAGATGCCTTCAAGGTCCACGTCGCCTAAGTCAGCATCGACGGCGATCGTTGGATTCCAGGTTACGCCTCCATCCTGAGAAGAAGCCAACCAGAGGCCCTCGCCACCTGTGCGGTTAATCCTCATCAAAACGTAAACGTTGTTTCCGGACGCAGCAATTTTGAGCGCGTCGGTGTCTACGGTGCCTGGGGCGTTGAGATCATCAATGCGCACGTTGGCACTCCAAGTGGCGCCACCGTCATGAGAAGCCGTGAAGAAAACGTCTTCTACCCCACCACCACCACGCTGATCTCTCCATGCATAGTAAACCGAGCTGCCGGAAGAAGCCAAATTGGTGTCGTAGCAGTACTTGAGGGCACCCGTTGCATCGTCATCGATGCGCACAGCAGGTCCCCAAGTTGCGCCACCGTCGGCAGAAGAGTTAGACCAAAGATTGTTGGTGACGTCCTCAATCCAAATGGCGGTCGCGGTGTTTCCACTGGAAGCAATGGCTGGATACTTTGCGGTACCGAGGCCCATGTCTAGTTGGGAAGGATCGCGCATGGTGCCTTGCGCGGCGAGAGGTGCAGCCAAAAGGACTGCCAAAACGGGGATCAAGTATTTCATGGGGGAAATGAGTAATGAGAAAGGGCCGAATGGGGAATGGGGATGTCCAAACCGGTTGCCCTGCTTCAAGCATACAAGTTCTTTAAATCCAAGATAGAAGAACTCTAGAAAATTTAAGGAAATTAGGCGGAGATGAGGGCCTTTATTGTGCCCTTAGGGCCTCCTCTCTAAGTGCTTGTGCTTTAAGCATTTCGGGCTTTTGTCGGAGGATTTCTTCGGCGTATTCAAGTGCTTGTTCGGGCTCCATAACCTCAAGGGCTGTTCTTCCCGCTGCCCAGAGAAAAATAGGGTGCCTCCAGCCGAGCTCTTCCACCAAAATAGGTAGGGTGGCGTCGGCCCATTCCACCTCTCTTTTTTCCACAAGAGCTTGTGCTAAATCCATCCAAAGCCGTTGGATAAGTTGAGAATGTGGGTATTGGCGGGCGAGCTGAAGGAAGCTCTGGGTGGTTTCCCAGGTGAGATCCATTTGGGTCAATTCAGAGGTAAACTGAGAGTCTGGCAAAGTCCATTGTTGGGAGGCCAAATGCCCTGTAAGCGCCAAAGAAATAGGGGTCTGGGGGAGAACGGCAAGGGCTTCGGCGGCCAAAATTTCCTCTTGCACCCCATGGGTTTGGCGTGCACGCAATCGGCTCCAAGGGAAGAGAGCAGATTCGGACGGCTCCTTAAAAGCCTTTGTGGTTGGTATCTGGAGGAGGGAAAGATCGCTTGGGTAGGACAAGGGGAAGCCGGCGGCCTGTAGGCCGATGGAAACAAGCTTGGGGAGCTGCTCTGGAAGGTCTTCTGAACTAGACGTAAAAATAATTCGCGGAGTTTGGAGGCCACGGGGGAGGATCCATGCCCTTGAGGTTCCTTTGCCCTGAAAGGCCCCTTGGAAATGCTTCCAAAGTCCCTCAATTTCCTGTGCGGGCAGGGATGAAGCAGGAAGGAAAAAAGCCGCAACTCCTTGTGGGCAAAGACTTTCCGCAAGCTCTTGAAAGATTCCTGCTCGGGCAGGATTCGCTCCAAGTCGCCATGGAGCTGCAGGCGCATAGAGGACCAGGTCATAGGTGCTCGGGTTGAGTTCTTTAATGTCGAAGAAACTGCGGATGGGGATTCCTGCCCAATTCGGGTTGAAGAGCCAGTCAAGATCCACAACCTCTTGCGGACCCGAAGCCAAGTCCATCGCGGACACCCCACTTCTTTGGAGCTCTTGAGCCATGGCCGGTTCAGGAAATCCTGCAATGAGGGCTGTCCGGGGGGCATCGGCGAGAGAAAGAGAGAAGAGCGCGGAGACACGGAGGCCGTCGGCGTCCTTGACGTCTGTGGTGAGGATTTCCCGACCAGCAGCAAAGTGCCATTTCCCTAGGGCAGGGGAGGAGTCTCGCTCCATAACGCGGAGAACTTGTCCGTTCACAATGCGTTGTCCGAATTCTTGGCGATTGTTCTCGACTACTTGGTAGCGAAAGAACTCATGGAAAGGATGGCCCGATGCAATTTCAGGGAGCCAGTTTTGGAATGGATGGGGCCGTTGTGTTGCCCAAGTATCCAGGGGCCAGATCAAGAGACCCAAGGTGAATGCGATGGGAGTCCACCAGCGGGAATGGGGCATTTTCTTGGTGCTTCCACTCTTGCTGAGAAAGAGTCGGCTGGCGGCGCCCATGCAAAGTGCAGGAACGGCCGCCATGGTCAAGGTGAGGTAAGGAACCCAGGCAAAATGCTTCTCGGAGAGTGGTTCGTCGAGTTGAAAGAGAGTGAGGAGAAATGGTGCAGAAGTACTGCCACGAAAGAGCTTTCGATTGGCCAATTCGCCGGCCGACGCCACCCCTTCCAAGACACCCCATGCAGCGATTGCAACAAAAAGCCACGCCCCGATTTTTGACCAGCGGGAGTTTTTGAGACTTGCCCCAAAAGTGAACCAGCCGATGGCGCCGACAATGGTAAGAGTCACGGCGCGAGTCAGGTGGTCGGTGACTGTGCCGGGGTCATACAGGGTAAGCCAGGGCCAAAGAGAAAGGGTCAAAGCGGAAATCGCCGCCCCCCCAAAAGTGACTTGAAGGGTTTTGAGGCGAGAGCCGGGAGGGATGACGTCCATGGAAGGTTCATCCTACGAGGAGGCGTTCAGCGAGAGTGGTTTGGCGTACGTATAATTCGCGCTTGATTCATGTGAATCCCACCTTCATGGCTTCACCAAAACCTCCCTGGCTAAAGATGCGTCTCCCTTCCGGAGAGGCAGTCTCTTCTTTGCGCAAGTCTTTGCGGGAGCGTGGGCTGTATACCGTGTGCGAAGAGGCGCGGTGCCCCAACCAGGGAGAGTGTTGGAATGAAGGGACAGCCACTATCATGTTGATGGGGGATGTGTGTACAAGAGGCTGTCGCTTTTGTGCTGTTAAGTCCGGCGACCCACATGGCTGGCTGGATTTGCAAGAGCCCGAAAAAGTAGCGTCAGGAGCAGAAATTAAGGCACTGAAATACTTGGTGTTAACCAGTGTAGATCGTGACGACTTGCCCGATCTTGGCGCTGGCCACTATGCTAAAACGATTGCTCTTCTGAAGGAGCGTCGTCCCGACTTGCTCGTGGAGGCGTTAGTCCCAGATTTTCAGGGGCGAGAAGAATGTGTCCGTACTTTGGTGGAATCAGGGCTGGATGTCTTCGGGCATAATTTGGAAACGGTCGAGAGCCTGCACCGAACTGTACGTGATGTGCGCGCCACTTATGAACAGTCCCTTCGTGTTTTGAAAATGGCGAAAAGGATGAAGGCGGATCTTGTGACGAAGTCCTCATTAATGCTGGGCCTTGGCGAAACGTCGGCAGAAATCCGTCAAGCCATGGCCGACCTTCGCCAGGCCGACGTTGAGATTTTGACACTGGGTCAATATCTTCAACCCACGTCTCGGCATTTGTCGGTGGTACGATATTGCACCCCGGAAGAATTTCAAGAATGGAAGTTGGTTGCGGAAGATGAATTTGGTTTTTCTTTTTGTGCTTCTGGGCCACTCGTCCGATCTTCCTACCGTGCCGCAGAGCATTACCTAGAGAGTCGATTAGTCGTTTAATCCATGAGTGATCTCCTGCAAATTATTGATCGAGAGGGAAACAAAGTAGGCACGGTCCCTCGTGTGAAAAAAGAAGTTTTTTTGAATATGTATCGAGCCATGGTGCGCACGCGTGCATTTGATGACCGGTGCATGAAATTGCAGCGTACAGGGAAAGTTGGGTTCTCTGTTCCGAACCGAGGTATTGAGGCCGTCTCTGTTGGCGCCGCCGCCGCCCTTGATATTTCGAAAGACTGGGTTGCTCCGCACTACCGTGATTTTGGCATCATGCTTTACCATGGGGTTTCTCCAGAGCGGATGATGGACACGATGTTCGGTAATGAAGCGGATTCTGCGGTTGGGCGTCAAATGCCAGTGCATTTTTCATTTCGTAAACCGCTCAACTTCTTATCAATCTCTTCTCCCTTGGGGACACAAGTTCCGCAAGCGGTTGGCATTGCAATGGCCATGAAAACAAGAGGAGAAGACGGAGCTGTGCTGACGACTTTTGGAGATGGGTCCACAAGTGCTTCCGGATTTCATTCTGGGATGAATTGGGCCGGCGTTTTTAATTCCCCGACGGTGTTTCTTTGCCAAAACAACCAATGGGCAATTTCTTGCCCATCAGAGCAGCAAACAAAGAGCTCCTCCTATGCCATCAAGGGAGAAGCCTATGGAGTTCCGGGTGTCCGTGTGGATGGCAATGATGTTCTTGCAATGTACCGCGCAGTTTCCCAAGCAGTGAAGCGTGCCCGGGCGGGGGACGGCCCAACGCTGATTGAGGCTGTGACGTTTCGCATGGGGGGGCACTCTACTTCGGATGATCCCACGAAATATGTGGACCCGGAATTGGTTACTTATTGGGAGCAGAGAGATCCTATTGTCAGATTCTCGGCATTTTTGCACGCCGAAGGAATTTTGAATGAGGCCGCCGATGCTACTCTCAGGGAGGAAGCGAAGGATGAAATGTTAACGGCGGCTCGCGCTGCAGAGGCCAAGCCCGTTCCCGTGCTAACCAGTGTTTTTGAAGACGTGTTCGAGGAAACTCCAGCTCACTTGAAAAAACAAAGTGCATTTTGTGTAGACCATTACTCCTCGCGCGGCGAGGGAGTCAACGAAAAGGGGGAGTTCCCGCTGTGAGTGAATTGACACTTGTTCAGGCCGTCAATGACGGATTGCGTGTTGCGATGAAAGAGGACGAAAGTGTTCTTGTTTTGGGCCAAGATGTCGGCCCAAAGGGGGGCGTTTTCTTAGCAACGGATGGCCTTCATGCTGAGTTTGGTGAAGACCGCTGTTTCGATACGCCTCTTTCCGAAGACGGGATTGTCGGTGTTGGCATTGGCATGGCCATGAACGGTATGAAACCTGTTTGTGAAATCCAATTCCAAGATTTCATCTTCCCTGCTTTCGATCAAATTGTGAGCGAGGCGGCAAAGATGCGATATCGCTCGGGTGGTCAGTACACCGTGCCGATGGTTATTCGGACTCCTTACGGCGGGGGTATTCGCGGCGGTCTTTATCATTCACAGTCTGGCGAGGCCTACTTTGCACATACGCCGGGTTTAAAAGTTGTGATTCCTAGTAATCCTTATGATGCAAAGGGTCTCTTGATTGCCGCCATTCAAGACCCTGACCCGGTTTTGTTTATGGAGCCGAAAGCTTTGTACCGGGCCTTTCGTCAAGAGGTTCCGGATGGACTTTATACGGTGCCGCTTTCTACAACCGCAACCGTGGTTGAGGGGGAAGATTGTGTGGTTTATTGCTGGGGCGCCATGGTTCCGGTTTGCAAAACGGCGGCAGAGCGCGTGAGTGAATCCCGTGGAAAATCCATTCGTGTTGTAGATTTGCGCACCTTGATGCCTTTGGATGAAGAGGCGGTGATTCAAGCCACAAGAGAATGTGGTCGTGTGGTCGTGGTCCAAGAGGCACCACGTTTTTGTGGCTACGCATCTGAAATTTCCGCAATTCTTGCAGAAAACGCGGTGGACTCTTTGGAGGCCCCGATTCAACGTGTGACGGGTTTTGATACCCCGTTTCCCAATACGCTAGAAAATTACTACATTCCCGATGCGCGTCGCGTTGTAGACGCCATTGAACAAGTCCTTGATTACTAGGAGTTACCATGTCGAATCTTGAGTTTCCATTACCTGATATTGGCGAGGGCGTTCACGAAGGTGAAATCGTTCAATGGCTGATTCCTGAAGGCGGCGCCGTTGCCGAAGATGATCCCGTGGTTGAAATCATGACGGATAAGGCAACGGTAGAAATCCCATCACCTGGAACCGGAGTGATTGCTAAGCATCTTTTCGGCGCAGGTGAAGTTGCCAATGTGGGCGATGTTATTTTCATTATTTCTTCTGATGGGGCCGTTGCGGATTCTCCTTCTTCGGCGCCCGAAGTGGCGGAAGAAGAGAAGCCTGTTTCCGCTCCGGTCGTTGTGGAAAAGACTGCGCCAGCCGATCTGCCGGCCGTCACTCGGCGTGAAGATGGGAAGGTGTTGGCCGCGCCGGCAACGCGACGTTTAGCTCGTGAGCTGGGTGTTGACCTGACTACAATTCGTGGTAGTGGCCCGAATGGGCGAATTCGTCCTGAAGATGTTCGCACTCAGCAAAGTGCGCCTCCCGCTGTTCCGACCACTCCAACGGCTCCAACTGCTCCGGCGGCTGTTGTTCCTACGTTTGCAGCAACCTCAGGAGCGCATGAAGAAGAGCGTACGCCGTTTCGTGGAATCCGTCGGAAAACAGCGGAGGCCATGTCTCGATCCAAGTTCACGGCGCCTCACTTTTCTTTGATTGAAGAGGTGGACTGTACTGACTTGGTGGATATCCGAAATCGTGCAAAGGTGGCGTCGGAAAAGTATGGAATTAAAGTGACTTACATGCCATACATCATGAAGGCGGCGGCAATAGCCCTGATGGAGTATCCTCAGCTCAACGCAATGTTGGATGAAGAGGCACAAGAAGTCGTCGTGAAAAAATACGTCAACCTTGGCATTGCTGTGGACACGCCGAACGGCTTGATGGTCCCGGTTGTCAAAGATGTTCACTTGAAAGGGCTTCTTCAGATTTCGGCGGAATTGGCCGAAGTTGCCGGTCGTGCGCGTGAGGGCAAGGCAAAGGCCGAAGACTTTCAGGGGTCCACGTTCACCATTTCAAATGCCGGAAACATTGGTGGGATTTTGGCAACACCCATTATCAACTTCCCCGAAGTGGCCATTATGGGTGTGCACTCTATGCGCAAGATGCCGCGATGCATTGGGGATGACATTGTGGCTCGCCAAATTATGAACTTGTCCATTAGCATTGACCACCGTTTGGTTGACGGTGCTGATGGCGCCCGTTTTATGGTAAGAATGAGAGAGTTGTTGGAAGATCCTGCATTGATGCTTCTATAAATGACTCCGTTACGGAAGTTGGACCCAGGGACCTTTCCATTGCGAAAGGTATTGACAGGCTCTGGCGAAGGTTTATTGCCTGGTATCCCCCGCGAGATTTTCCCTTCAGACAAGGAGCTTCTGTCGATTTTTCGTGCTATGTTGACGACGCGGTTTATGGATGACAGGATGTTGAAATTACAGCGTCAGGGGCGAGTCGCTTTTGTGGGTACTTCCGCAGGACAAGAGGGCGCGATTCATGGAAGCGCAGCGGCCTTTCAAAAAGAGGATTGGTTTTTTAGTGCTTTACGTGAAGGAGGAGTGGCTCTTCAGCGGGGCATGCCCGTGCAGGAATATGTTGCACATATGTTTGGCAATGCAGAGGACACGGCAAAGGGCCGGCAAATGCCGAACCACTTTCAATGTAAAGATGTCAATTTTCCTTCTTGGTCTAGTGTGCTTGGTACGCAGATGCCGCATGCGGTTGGCGTTGCGTTAGCCATGAAGGCCCGTGGGGAAAAATCAGTTGTGGGGGCTTATACGGGAGATGGGGCTACGAGTTCTTGCGGCTTCCACTCCGCATTGAATTTTGCTGCCGTCCGTCAAGCGCCTGTGGTCTTTGTTGTGGTGGATAACGGCTGGGCTATTTCTGTTCCAAGCTCAAAACAAACGGCATCTCAGTCTTACGGAGCAAAAGCACAGGCCTATGGCATGCCAGGTGTGGATGTAGACGGGAATGATCCATTGGCCGCATTGCAAGCCACGCAAGAAGCGGTTGACCGAGCTCGAGCTGGAGATGGCCCTTCGCTTGTTGCCTTGCGCACCTACCGAATGGGTGGTCACTCCAGTTCCGATGATCCAGAGCGATACCGAAGCGCGGAGGAGGTGCGTTATTGGGAGTCCAAGGATCCGTTGCCTAGGATGGAGCGATTCCTGCAGAGCATTGGTGTGCTTGATGATCGCTCACGCGCTTCGATGGAGCAGGAAATTCTTGAGGTTATAAAAAATGCTGTTCAGCATGCCGAACAAGTTGGGCCCCCACCTCTTGCTTCTTTGGTGGAGGACGTCTTTGAGATTCCGCCGCGTCACTTGCTCGGTCAGGTCGTAGACGCATTGCGCTTAGTCGAAGAAAAAGGCGCCGCCGATGCCGTTGAGGGTAAGTTCCCGCTTTAGGGGCTACCGGCCGTATCGGAAGATTCAAAAGAGGCGGCCGTGGTATCATTCTTCGTTCATGTCTGAGAAAAACACTGATGTTGTCGTCATTGGGGCAGGCCCCGCGGGCTATGTGTGCGCTATTCGTTTGGGGCAACTCGGCCGGAAAGTGATTTGTGTGGAAGAGGGGAACTTGGGAGGAACTTGTTTAAATGTTGGCTGCATTCCCTCGAAGGCTTTGATTTCCGCTGGGCACTTCATGGAGCATGCGGAGCACGCCTCGGCCATGGGCTTTACCGTGGACACACCAACCCTTGATCTGAGCAAGCTCATTGCTTGGAAAGATTCCATTGTCACGCGACTGACGGGTGGCATCGGTATGTTGTTTGAAAAACGTGGAGTCGAATGGCTCAAAGGGTCAGCCCGTGTGAAAGACGCAAACACGGTTGAGGTGGAAACTGCTGACGGCCTTGTTGTGGTCAAAGCCCGAGATATTGTTATTGCAAGCGGTTCGATCCCTGCAGGAATCCCTGGCTTTGAGTTTGGCGAGCACATTTGGTCAAGTGCAGAAGCTCTTTCGCCGGAGACCTTGCCGAAAGAGATGATTGTGATTGGGGGCGGTGTTATTGGCATGGAGATGGGCTCTTTTTATGCACAAGTTGGCACTAAAGTCACCGTCATTGAATACGCGGACCAAATCCTTCCTGGGGTAGACCCAGAATTGGTCAAAGTAGTGCAGCGAAAAGCGAAGAAGCTTGGCGTGAAGATTCATGTTTCTGCTTCCGCAAAAAGCTGGAAGCCCTTGGGTGATGGCTTGAGCGTTGCGGTAGAGATTTCTGGGAAAACCCGAGAGTTTTCTGCGGATAAGATTCTATTGGCTACGGGTCGGCGCCCACGCACGGAGCATTTGAACTTGGACATTTGTGGCGTGAAGGTGGATTCCCGAGGGTTTATTGGCGTGGACTCACAATGCCAAACGAGTATTCCACATATCTATGCCGTTGGGGATGCCACTACGGGGCCAATGTTGGCGCATAAAGGGTCCGCGCAGGGTTTGGTTGTAGCTTCCGCTATTTTGGGGCAGGGCGGCGCTGCTTGGGATGCGCAAGTGGTTCCAGCCGTTATTTTCACAGACCCAGAAGTGGCCATGGTTGGCATGACAGAAGCTGAGGCTATTGAGAAGGGCATTGATGTCAAAATTGGCCGTTTCAACTTCGCGGCGAATGGCCGCGCGATGTCCATACAAGCCAGTGATGGTTTAGTCAAAGTGGTGACGCGCGCCAGTGATGACACCTTGTTGGGAGTGCATATGGTTGGCCCGAATGTAACGGACATGATTTCTGAAGCAGCCATTGCCATTGAGGCGGGGTTGACCTCGGAAGACATCACCTTGACGATTCATCCGCACCCGACGTTGTCCGAAGTATTTATGGAAGCGTGTGAGGATGTGCACAACTTGTGCATTCACTCCGCGAAATAATGCGCTTGAGGGAGTCGCCTCGTTTGGATGCGGTTGACCTCGGTCGGCTAAGTCACTCTGAGGCGGAACAAATCATGATAGACCGGGTGGAGAAAATTGCTCGGGGTGAGGCAACGGATCAAGTGTTATTTTGTGAGTTGGAACCCATCATTACTGTGGGTCGTGCCGGCGCGGCGGCGGATTTCGCGCATTTAAAGATTCCAGTACAAGAGGTTTCTCGGGGTGGAAAGGCAACATTTCATGGTTTAGGACAAATGGTCGCTTATCCATTGATTCATTTAGCGCCCGATGCAAGAGATTTGCATGCTTATTTATATTCTTTAGAGACTGCGCTGATTCAAACGGTGGAGACCTTTGGTTTAAAGGGTGGCCGGGATGAACGGAATACCGGTTGCTGGGTGGGGGGAAAAAAGATTGGAGCCGTCGGTGTTGCTGTACGCAAGTGGGTGACTTACCACGGAGTTTCTTTGAACGTCACCACTGACCTATCTTGGTTTCGTCAGTTTCATCCATGTGGCCTTGAGCCTGACGTCATGACATCACTGGAGGAACAGCTTGGGTCGGCGCCCTCTCTTGCTGAAGTGAAAGATGTTTTTTTTGCCCACCTTGAAGAGGTTCTTTTGCCATGCCGGTAAGCCAGCTTCTTCATTGGTTTTCACAAAAGAAAAGGGACCTGCCTTGGCGGAAGTCGCAAGATTCATGGGGGGTTTGGGTTTCTGAAATCATGCTGCAGCAAACGCGTGTGGAGGCGGTGATCCCTTATTGGCTCCGTTTTATGGATTTGTATCCTTCCCCAGAGTCTTTTGCCGCGGCTTCAGAGGAAGAGATTTTAAAAATTTGGGCGGGCCTTGGTTACTACCGACGGGTACGAATGCTACATCAGGCGGCAAAAATGGTGGTGGAAGGGGGAGATGGATACCCCGTCACCGCGGAGGAGTGGAAGCGTCTTCCTGGGGTGGGTGGGTATGCGTCGGCGGCCATCGCTTCCATTGTGAACGGAGAAGCGATTGCTGTGGTGGACGGAAATGTCAAGAGGGTTGCGGCGCGTCAACAGTCTTTATTGCATCCTGCGGGCTCAACGGCTCTGCATAAAGCGTCAGAGATTTGGGCGCAGGCCTGGATGGATGCGCGCGGACCTGCTGCACCGGGGAAATTGAATGAAGCCATCATGGAATTAGGTGCCACCGTGTGCACACCGCGAGCCCCGCAGTGTGAAAATTGTCCGGTTTCTGATTTCTGCACCGCGGAATCACCACAAGATTATCCGGTAGCTGCAAAAAAGAAATCTTGGACACGTCTTCATTTTGCAGTTGGATTGAAGGGGGATGAAAATGAGTGTCTTCTTTATCAGCGATCCGAGGGCTGGAATACGGGGTTCTGGGAACCTCCCATGGTCACGCTTTCTTCAGGGGCCGTGAATGCAGCGAATGCCGCGGACTCTTGGCTGAAACAACATTCTAAACTAGGCACCCTTCAGGAACACCTCGGCACGGTGCGCCATACCATTACGCACCATAAAATCACCGCCGATGTGTATCGCTTGCCACCTGATTCAAAGGAGACCCTTGTGAACCCCCAATCTGTTCCCTTGACGGGTCTCACACGGAAAATATTCCGCCTGTTAACCCCTTTCGTACTCATCGTCACAGCTTTCTTCGCCGATGCCCGTTTGGTCACTGCGCAAGAATTTCACGTTCCTCATGTTGACGTTCCCCCTCAGGTGGACGGAGTGCTTGACGAGGATTCTTGGGCGTCGGCGACAAAGTTGCGTGGCTTTAAAGAGGTCACTCCTGTGGAGGGGGCCGACCCAGACCCAGAAACGGAAGTTTGGTTGATGCGGACGGAAAAAGCCCTTTACGTCGGCTTTGTTTGCATGGAGCCAGATCCAGATTCCATGGTCATTCAGCAAATGCAACGAGACGCCTTTTTGAGGGAGGACGATCGTGTGGAGTTTGTTTTGGACACGTTTTTAGATGGGAAAAACGCATACTTTTTTCAGGTGTCCGCAGCAGGGTCTAGAGGGGACGGCTTGATTGGCGCGAACGGCAAAAGTTTTAATAAACAATGGGACGGCGTTTGGCAAGGGCGGACGCTGGTGGGGGAAGACCGTTGGACGGCAGAAATTGAAATCCCTTTCCAGACGATTGCTGCAGGGGAAACCGGTCGGTGGGGAATAAATTTTGAAAGGTACCGTGGGTCTTCTCGGACAAAATGGCGTTGGGCAAATCCATTGCGTCAGTATTGGGTGATGAATGTGAGTCAAGCAGGCCAGATGACAGGCTTCGCCGAAATCGACCAAGGTTTAGGTCTTGAGTTTCGGCCGTACATTAAGGCGAAACGCACCGATGTGCATGGAGGAGAAAGTGACTGGCTTTCCGGAATGGGCGGTGAATTTGATTGGTGGATTACGCCGCAGTTGAAGGCAAGCTTTACTCGAAATACGGATTTTGCAGAGACGGAAATTGATGACCGAAGGGTGAACCTCACGCAATACTCGCTATTTTTTCCAGAGAAGAGAGATTTCTTCCTGGAGGATTCGACACTTTTTTCTTTTGGTGCGAGTGGTGGTTGGCGCGGTAGCGACACAGTCATTCCTTTTTACAGTCGGGCGATTGGGCTTTCCGGTGGCAATGAAGTTCCCTTGGAATCTGGTGCTCGTTTAACCGGGCGTATGGGGGAATTTGACCTTGGGGTGCTTGCGGTTCATACGGGGCCGACGGACGATTCTCCGCAAACCGATGGAGATCTCTTGGTCTTTCGACCCAATTGGAATGTGAATTCCACAACATCCGTGGGAGCTCTGTTGACGTCAGGGAATCCCGGTTCCATTTCTTCGAATGTGGTGACCGGCTTTGACTGGCGGCACTCTAATACCGAATGGTTTCCGGGCCTTTTTTCATGGAACACCTGGCTCGTGCGAAGTAATGATGAGGAGGCGGGAGAGATTGGTGGTGCCGCAGGGGTGAAGGCAGCTCTTCGGCTGAAAGATTTACACATGAGCGTGGAAACGGTTGCGGCTATGGGCCGATTTCATCCTGGCATGGGTTATGTCCGTCGGCCTGGCCAAGCGCTTGTGAAGGGACGCTTCTTTTGGGAGCCCCGGCCTAGCTCGGGGGATGTCCGGAGATATACGTTTTCAGTCAGGCCCTCGGTTTGGGTGGACGGAGACAAAAGAGTGATGTCTCATCAGGTGAAGTTGGATTTGCTCGGAATGGAATGGCATGATGGTTCACGATTTGGTTGGGACATGAAAATTGCAGGCGACCGGGTTACCTCAGATTCCTTTGCCCCAGGCAACATTCCGGTTTCTCTTGGTTGGCATGATTGGTGGAATACCGAAGTTGCATGGGAGTCTCCTATGAATGAAGATTTCGCATGGGAAGTTGGTGGGGGATTTGGCACTTGGTATGACGGTACGTTGGCCAAGGCTGGCCTCGAACTTTCTTGGCGACCAAGCGCCCATTCCAGAATGGCCTTGGATTATTCAGAAAGCCAAGCCTTTCTCGCCGCAGGGGATTTTTCCAGCCGCGTCGTTTCCGCAGATGTGGATTGGTTTTTTTCTCCAGATTGGAGTTGGAAAAATATTATCCAATACGACAATCAATCAGACGAGCTCGGTGCGCAAAGTCGAATGCGTTGGATGCAGCAAGATGGGCAAGAATTATTTTTTGTACTGAATACAGGATGGCGGGAGGAGATCGGAAGTGTTTGGATTCCAACTTCTAGTGATTTGGCCTTGAAAGTCGTTTACTCATTAAGATTTTGAAACTCATTTCTCTTCCGGCGAGGTGTGGATTTCCGTGGTCTCTCGTGGGGGTGATTGGGCTGGTCTTGTGCGCAAGTCTTTGGGTGCGCGTCAAGCAGGATCAGCGTATGGAGCGACTTCCCGGCCAAATAGTGCAAACCGGCTGGTTCAGTGTAGATGCCGATGGCCTTTATCATGCGCGGCGAGTTGCACGAGGCTTAGGGGAAGGAGGGGTTGCTTCGGAGGACCCTCAGATGAATTACCCGTACGGCGCAAAAATTCCATGGCCGAGTTATTACGACTTTTTTCTTTTACAAACCGCACGCGTTTTTCTTCCCAACTCGCCTAAAAAGGCCGACGTGGAGCATTGGGTTGCAACGATCCCCCTTCTTTTTGGAATTCTAACTTCGTGTTTGATTGCAGGCATTGTCTTTCTTCTTTCCCGTCGACCCGACGCGTCACTTGCGGCTGGGCTTCTCCATGCATTGACTTATGGATCGGTGCACACTTCGGCCTGGGGTGTTGCCGACCATCATGCGTTTGTGGCATTTTTCACAACACTTCTTTGGGGCATTGCTTCTTGGGCATGGCTTGACTCGAGTAGCCAGAAACGCATGCGTTTAACAGGGATTTTCTCCGGTGTCATTGCCGGAATTCTTCTGGGGTCATGGGTGCCTTCCTTGCTATCGATTGGTTTGTTGCAAGCGACACTTCTTTGGTCCTTGTTTGCAGAGAGGAAAACTGAATCGCGCACTTTTGCTCTTTGGTTTCATGGGGTCGCCGCGTTGACTGTTCTTCCCGCAGTTATTGCCAGTCCCTGGAAGATAGATTCTCCATGGATGTTTGTGAACCTTTCGTGGTTTCATTTGCTCTATCTCCTTGGTGGCGCGTTTATTTTTTGGAGCAAAAAACCGCGTCAGTCTGCTTTGATTGCGTTCAGTATTGCCGTTCTACTTTGGCTCTTTCGTTGGGGGCCAGGAGAGGGCATGCAAGAGGCGCTTCAATGGATTTCGCGGGGGAATGAATTTATGGCGGGCATTGCAGAATCGGAACCGCTCTATCGCGCGGATCAGACGGGGACCGGTGGTGTTTTGCGTTGGCTGGGCCTTGCCGTTTTGTTGACGCCTCTTGCCTGGACGGCGTTTCTTCGAGTGCATCGTCCCGCGCTACGGATTTGGTTGGTGATCCTTCCTGTTGTTATCTTGCAGGCTCTTCTTCAGCGCCGCTTTAGTGATCTTGCCGTGGGGCCTATTGCCGTGGTCGTTACTTTGTGGCTGACGCAGGTTTTAAAGAGGCGCTCTTTGGTGGGATTCGCGGGTTTAGTCGGCCTTACAGCATTTATCTCCGTGGATTGGCAAGGACCGTGGACGCAATCCATGAGGTCGGCGGCCACACGAGATGCGCTGGAGTGGGTAGGGCAGGAGGGGACAGCTTCCTTAGCCTTGGGCACGTCGGCGCATTCCGGGCTAGGCCCTTGGGATATTGGACATGCTTTAGAGTGGGTTGCCGAGGTTGGTAGCGTCGGAACAAATTTTGGGAGTTACGTTGGCGAAGATAGTTATCGGGATGCGGCGAGATTTTATTTGGCGACCGAAGTGGCTCAGGCGGAAAAAATACTGAAAGAGCGCAAGGTTCGGTTTATCTTTCGCGAAAGCCGACTCCCTTTGTTGGCGAAAGATTTAGCAAAGGCGAATGGTGGGGCGCCATGGGGCAGCATGGATCGGACACTTTTAGAGCGTCTCGCGCACCCGGAAACGGCGCCCGCTATTTTTCAACTTCGGTATGTATCCCCTTGGCTGGATGAAGATGAGAGGCTGCCGTCTCCAATTCCGTACTGTTTGATATGGGAATACACGGGCGGATTTCCCCACCATTTTTCTGGGAATCCTGGGGAGAGGGTGCACGTGGAAATGGACCTGGAGCTCAAAAGTTCGAATGGCGTTGATTACGCCTGGACGTGGAAGGGAAGCACCGTAGTGGGTGACCTCGGGGGTGCGGAAATCCTCCTCCCCATGGACCCACGGTTTGCCCTTGATCTTCGTTTTCTATAAAATCGCTTTCCGCCTCAAGCGGTAATCTTTCCACGAAACTTGTGCCTGCTCTTGGGGTTTTGTCTTAGGATGGGAATAATGTCCATGGAGCCACTCAGCCGAAAAGAGCGAGCAATTCATTTATTGAATCGGTTTGCTTACGGGCCTCGTCCTGAGGACTTGGACATGCTTCTTGAGCAGGGGGAAAAAGCCTGGTTGGAAGAGCAGTTGTCGTCAGCGCCTGAGCCCAACCGCGCATTGACCGCTCAGTTGAAAGAATTGGAAACGCTGGACCTAACGCCTCATGAATGTTTTGAGTACACAGAAGTGGATCAGGAAAACGATGGATCAGAAGAGGCGCGCCGCAAGGCAAGGGAGCGCCAGAATATTCCTCGGAAGCAATTGAGTCAGGCCTTGGTTCGACGTGCCGTAGAGAAAGAGCGGCAGTTGGAGGAGGTGCTTTGTGACTTTTGGCGGAACCATTTGAACGTAAGCTTTACAAAAGGAAATCAAGCGAGAATTTTAATCAGCGACTATGAGCGCACGGTGGTGCGTCGGCACACGCTTGGAAATTTTGAGGACATGTTGATGGCTTCGGCGGAGCATCCCGCCATGCTTCATTATTTGGACAATCATCTTTCTCGTAAGCCGCCAACGGAACAAGAGCTGAGAGACGTGGAGCGTCGTGTTCGCCGGCGGACAGGTTCTCGTTCGCAGGGAGAAGAGGCGGCCACGATTGCAGGTCAGAAAGGCCTGAATGAAAATTATGCGAGAGAGATCATGGAACTCCACACTTTAGGGGTTGACAATTATTACAAACAAAAAGATGTCATCGCATTAGCCGGGGCCCTGACCGGTTGGACGTTTAGCGGGGGATCTCGAGGTACGCATACCTTTGAGTTTCGGAAGGATATGCATGCTTTTGGTGACAAAAGGTTATTGGGAAAAATCTTTAAGGAGGACAAGGAGAACCCTCAAGCGCAGGGTTTGGCCATGGTTCAGATGCTAGCTAGGCATAAAGGAACTGCAGCGTTTGTATCCATGAAGTTGGCTCGGTTTTTTGTCGCCGACGTCCCACCTCCTTCTCTGGTGAAACGCCTCACCAAGGCTTACAAGAAGACTAAGGGTAATGTCCCTTCCATGATTCAATCTTTGGTTGCTTCGGAAGAATTTTGGAGCCGTGAGCATTATCGGGCGAAATTTAAAACGCCTTATGAGTTCGTTATGAGTGCCTTTCGTGCTTTAAACGTTGAGATCTCAGATTTCTCTAAGGTGCATCGCGCCTTGATGGATATGGGGCAACCGATCTATCACTGCGATGATCCTACAGGCTACTACGACACGGCCGAGTCGTGGCTGGATCCAGGGGTGATGGCTCTTCGCTGGGAATTTGCGCTAGGCCTTGCTGGCGGAAAAGTAAAGGGGATAGAAATTCCTCCAAACTATTACGACAGCCTCCCCCAAGAGGTCCCCCGGCTTTGGCAACACTATTTGACGGAGTATCTTGTGCCTTCCGGCGCTGGAAAGCGCACGCGCAATGCGCTCTCCACGATCACCAACCAATACTTGGCGAAGGCGCGGGTTCCAGATTCCAGGGTTCTGGGTCCCGAGCTTGTCGGCCTTCTTTTGGGTTCTCCGGAGTTTCAGCAGCAATGAAAAGTAATCATTCTCCCTCTCGCCGAGATTTTTTGCGAACTGCAGGTTTGACGGCTGGATTTACACTTTGTCCGTCCAGCCTTGCTCTTTCTCGCTCGTCTTTTTCTTGGACAAAGAAAAAGCCGGGATCTCTGGTGTGCATTTATCTTCGTGGTGGTGCTGATTTTCTCAACATGATCGTTCCTTATCGAGATGATGCTTATCATTCGGCGCGGCCAACCATTGGATTGCGCAAAGAAGATGGTGTGGTGGAGTTGGATTCAAAATTTGGACTGCACCCTGGGCTCTCTGCTTGGGAAAGCCTTTGGAAGTCAAAAAAACTTGCTCCGGTGGTCATGGTGGGATCTCCCCACACCACACGTTCTCACTTCGATGCGCAGGACTTCATGGAATTTGCCGCGCCAGGAGATCGGTCGGTGCGCACAGGCTGGCTAAACCGATACTTGGCGGCAACGCAGAAGAAGGGCGCATCGGAGTTTAGGGCGATGGCTTTGGAGAAACTTCTCCCTCGTTCCTTGAGAGGGAATTACCCGGTTCTCGCTGTACCCCGTTCCATGGAGAAAAAGAGGGGGGCAAAAACGCTGAGTCGATTTGAAGAATTCTATGGGGTCGGCGGAGGCGTGATGGAGGGTGACGATTCCATGATGGATAGAGACGGAGACGTTGTTGTGAAGTCTGGAAAAGTGACCATTGAAACCCTTCGGCGGTATCAGGATCTGCTGGAAAAAGGGACGTCTAGTGTGAAGTACCCAAGCGGAAATTTTGGAAAGAAGCTGCAGTCCATCGCAAAGGTTTTGAAATCCGGCTCAGGATTGGAAATTGTTGGCTTAGATTATGGCGGTTGGGACGATCATGCAGGCCAAGGCGGTGTGGAGGGAAATCACCATACACGCCTGGCGGATCTTGGAAATTCTCTAAAATCATTTTGTGACGACCTCGGTTCCATTCTCGATACGACGACAATTCTTGTGATGACGGAATTTGGCCGCACGTTCCGGGAAAATGGAAACAGTGGCACGGACCATGGCCATGGTGGGGGCATGTTTGTGTTGGGTGGTGGTGTCCGCGGCGGCCGAATTCACGGAAAGTGGAGGAGTCTGACTTCTGATGGGCTGTATCAAGGCCGGGATTTGGCCGTCACCACAGATTTCCGAGATGTATTGGCCGAAGTTCTCCACGGCAGTCTTGGGTTTGAGCCTCCAAAGGGTTTCTTTCCCAACTATAGTCCCGGGCACTTGAACTTATATTAGGTTCCGTGTTCCCTGGCCCACGAGCTTGACCGATTCAGTATCTTGAGGGAATGGCATCCCTCCAACTTCCCCGTGGTGCGCGCTCAAAGGATTGGCAGAAAAAATCGGTTCGCCCTTTTGCCGAACCCGCGCTTTCGCTCCTTCGCTGCCCAACGGCGCCTTATGTAGAGAATCTTCCCCTTGCTTTTATTTGGCAATGGGCGAAAGAGCATGATTGGAAGGTGAAGGCAGACGCTGCCGGAAATTTAATCGTCACCGTTCCTGGAAAGAAGCGTGGAAAGCCGTCGGTAGCGTTGTTGGCTCACTTGGACCATCCAGCGATGCAGGTGGAGCGCGTGACCGAAGAAGGGTTGGTTCACGCCGCGTTTTATGGAGGGCACCCAGGGAGTCGTATGGTTGGCGGGAAAGTTCGTTTATTTCACCCTGAATCAGGGGATGGTCCTTTGCGCGCGGAAGTCGTGGGCGTCGGGAAAAAAGATGCAAAGACCGGCCGACTTCCTCTTCAATTAAAAATGATGGGCAGGGGAGAAGTTCAGGGGGGATGGCTTGGAGAATGGGACGTGCCCTATGGCCTGACTCAAAAGACAATTCGTAATGTGGTCTGTGACAATCTTGCTGGCGCGGCAACCATTTTGGCTAGCATGGCGCTGGCGCAGAAGAATGGCCTGGATCGCCCTGTTCAAGCTTGGTTTACGCGGTGTGAGGAAAATGGTTTTGTGGGTTGCCTCGAGGGTTTGCGCCTTGGAAGTTTTTCGCCGGACACTCCGACGATTGTTTTGGAGTGTTCCCCTCAACTTCCATCTGCATTGCCCGGAGACGGACCCGTTCTTCGTGTAGGGGATAGGTCTTCTGTGTTTGACGCAGAACTTTGCGAGTCCCTTCGTTTGGCGGCCCTAGAGTTAGAGAAAAAAGTTCCCGGCTTCCAGTGGCAAAGAAAACTCATGGACGGCGGGTCCTGCGAAGCAACTGCTTTGTGTGCCGACGGTCGACGGGCAGTTTGTTTGGCGATGCCCTTGCGGAATTATCACAATGTTCCCGATGACCGAACTTGTCAGGGCCCCCGTGCAGAAGAGATTGACCGAGGAGACCAAGAAGCCCTTGTCTTGTGGATTGCCACGCTTTGTTTGAACCCCTCGTTGTTTCAAAAGCGTCGCGCCGACGTCGCGGCACGGCTCGAAAAAATTCGGAAAAACCGTTCTTCGGCCCTGTACACTTAAATCTCGTGTCGACCGTCTCCGTTCAAATCCCTAGTCCACAATTTCGTCGCCAAATATGGTTTTTGGCAACGTTATTTGTGTCGGCCTTTGTTCTGATATTGCCTTGGCATCTTGCGAGTGATCATCACATGAGCGTGGCGCATTCTCACGAAGGGGCTCACGTCGATCAGCAGATTGACCCAATGTCAGGGGATGCTCCCGCAGAGCTATTTCATGTAGTTGCGGAACATGCATGGTTTGCCCTTCCCGGGAAACAGACCAAAGAAAGCACGCAGAGGATCTCACCCATTGCGCCTTCGGCTTCTTTCGTCTTTGTAGACAGGTTTAGCGCGTGCCGTCGAGCACACCACTTTTTGTCTAACCCGAAAGAGCTCAGGCTGTCAGGCCTACAACGGTACCGCGGTCCACCGCTTTCGTGACTTTCCCCATCCGTGCCTTCGGGCGCGGTTTCCGACGCAGCTTTCGCAAGCCAAAGTTTGTGCGAAGATTCGTCAAAACAAGTCACCTAAGATCCCATGTCCGTTCTTCGCTTCATTCTCTTTCTTCTTGTTCCCGCGTTCCTTTGGGGCTGCGGCAATCACTCCCATAGTCATACTCCTGCGGAAAAACCAGAATCTGCAGAATGGCCCACGCGTGCGCAAACCATCTGGACCCAACACCACGAGTTCTTTTTTGAGAATGAGGGTGGGGTCGTGGGGCGGCCCACCTCGTTTGCGTTGCATGTCACTCGCCTTGCCGACGGCTCCCCAATCACAGAGGGGGCGTTGCAATTGCGCTTCCAAAACGCGGATCAAATATTGAATGTGGAGGTACCTTCCCCCAGTCGGTCGGGAATCTATTTGGCGCACGTTGAATTTCCGTCGGAAGGTTCTTGGTCTTGGACCGCGTCCTATCAGGGCGATTCCTCTCCTTTAGAGGCCATTTCCATTTTCTTTAATGAATCTGATTTGCGGGCATCCTTAGGTGAGGCGGAAGGGGGAGGGAAAGGCATCACCATGTTGAAGGAACAGCAATGGCCAGTGCGTTTAAGAGTAGAGACGGCAAGAACCCAAGAATATTCTCAGCGCATTCCAGCAACGGCACGCGTTACGACATGCCGCACTCACACGGCAAAAGTCCCCGCGCCTGTTTCGGGGATATTGCTACCCCCCCCCTCGCTTCCACGAACGGTTCTTGGGCAGCAGGTAAAGGCCGGAGACATTTTGGCTACCTTGAAAATCCCTTTGGTCGGCGCGAGCGCCATTGAGTACAAGGCTTCGGTGGCGTCGGCGAAACAAGAGGTGAAACGCGCCCAAGCGGAACGAACGCAGATGACTGCGGCATTCGCGCGTGTTGAGTCTTTGTACGCCCAAGAGGCGAAGTCAGCAAAGGACTTGGAAGAAGCAGAGTATGCCTTGCGCCGGGCCGAAGTTGCTCATGACGCCGCGGGGGAGATTTTTTCTGCCTGGACACAAGCGACCCCCGGCTCTTCCATGGAAATTTTGTTACTTGCGCCAATTACAGGGCAGGTGATTCAAGCGCCAACGGCGAGCGGTGAGTGGGCACTGTCTGGGGAGCCACTTTTTTACCTTCAAAACCTGAGTCAACTTCACGTTTCGATTCGCGTGTCCGAGGCGGATCTTCCTCAGCTTGGACAATCCTTGCAGGCGGAGATTTCTCACCCCATTCCAGGTGAACCCGCACTTTTTCTTCCGGGTCCCGAAGGGGAGTTGTTGCTCTCGGCGCCAAAAGTTCATCCGGTGACCCACTCTGCCGAAGTTCTTTTTGAAATACCAAATCCAGGGTGGTTGCGTGCGGGCATGACGTTGCCCGCTCAAATCTCAACTGACTTTCCTCGCCAGGGTTTAATTATTCCTTCTTCGGCAATCGTGCAGGATGCTGGCATTTCGGTCATCTTTGTGCAGACCGGCGGAGAATCCTTTGAACGTCGCCCGGTGCGCATGGGTGTGCCCGACGGAGACCGGACAGAGATTCTTGAGGGCTTATCGGCCGGGGAACACGTGGTTATTGATGGTGCTTATGTGGTGTATTTGGTTTCTCTATCCGGAACGATTCCGGAACATTCTCACTAGGGAAAAAAGATGGACTTTTTCATTCGTTGGTCACTGCGTAACCGAGCGGTAGTTTTGGTTTGCGCCTTGGCTTGTTCTGTTTGGGGCTGGCAAACAGCACTCCAGGCTCCCATGGATGTTTTCCCTGATTTAACTGCGCCCACTGTGACGGTGATTACGGAGACACCGGGCATGGCTTCGACAGAAGTGGAGAGCTTGGTGACTTTCCCCATTGAGTCTAGCCTGAATGGAGCATCTGGAATCCGCCGGGTGCGCTCCAGTAGTGCCGTGGGGATTTCTATTGTGAAGGCAGAGTTTGAATGGGGCACTGATATTTTTCGTGCACGACAAATCGTTACAGAGAAGTTGCGCCTCGTTGCAAACGCCCTTCCAGAACAAACCGGAGAGCCTGTTCTTGCCCCAATTTCTTCCATCATGGGAGAAATTCTGTTTCTCGGATTAACCTCTGAGGCGGGAAATCTTCTTTCTACCCGCACGTTTGCAGACACTGTCTTGCGCCGAAGGATTCTAGCGGTTCCCGGTGTGTCCCAAGTAACCGCAATGGGTGGGGGCGCACGGCAATATCAAGTTTGGCTTGACCCTATACGTCTTGAAACGTATGGAATTACGATTACTCAGGTTGCGGAAGCGCTTCAAGTAGCCAATGCCAATATTCCGGCTGGATTTATTGCACAAGGAGGAAGTGAATATTTAGTCACTGGAGTTGGCCGGTTTAGAAATACGGAGGACATCGCCATGCTGACTTTGGAAAGTCGTGATGGGGTACCGGTTCAAGTTCGTGACCTTGGACAGGTAAGAGTCGGCGAACGACCTGCAAGGGGGATGGCGGCAGTGCAAGGAGAGTCCGCGGTGGTGATTAGCATTCAAAAACAACCGGGCGTGAATACTTTGGATTTAACTCGGAGGCTGGATGAGATCTTGGATGAGATCCAAACGCAGCTACCCCCGCAAGTGACCTTGCATCGAGACCTGTTTCGTCAGGCTGACTTCATTGAAACCGCTCTGGAGAATATGCTCAGGGTACTGCGTGATGGCGCATGGCTTGTGGCCTTCATTGTGGCTTTATTTTTGCTTAACCTAAGGGCAACGTTCATCACATTGACGGCCATTCCTCTTTCTTTGTTGGGCGCCGTCCTTGTGTTAGATGCTCTGGGCGGAACAATCAATACGATGACTCTGGGCGGAATGGCCATTGCTATTGGTGCGCTGGTAGACGACGCGGTGATTGATGTTGAAAATGTATTTCGCCGACTTCGCGAAAATTCTACTTTGCCCAAGGAACAACAGCGAGGTTCCCTGCGAGTCGTTTGTGATGCAAGTTTGGAAATCCGATCATCTATTGTCTTCGCCACGCTCATTATCATTCTGGTTTTCCTTCCGCTCTTTTTCTTGTCGGGCGTGGAAGGCCGCCTTCTTCAGCCACTCGGTTTAGCCTACGTTTCTGCCTTGTCGGCATCCTTGCTTGTGGCGGTTTCCGTTACCCCGGTATTGTGCTCTTTGCTCATTCCGCATTCTAAGGCGCCCAAGGAGGCAAGGCATATTTCTGCGCTGAAAAACACCTACAAGAAACTACTTCTCCCTGTCCTTCAGCGACCCTGGACTTCCTTCGGCCCTACTTTGGCTTGTTTTTCTCTTGCAGTGTTCGCACTGATTCCGTTGGGCCGATCTTTTCTTCCGGAATTTCAAGAGGGGGCATTGACCATCGCCGCGGTGACCCTTCCTGGGACTTCATTAGAACAAAGTAATCAACTCGGAGGCCTTGTGGACCAAACTCTTCTTGCATTCCCCGAAGTGGTTTCCGTTGCCCGGCGCACGGGAAGAGCCGAACTGGACGAGCATGCCCAAGGGGTAGAGGTGACTGAATTGGAGGTCCGGCTTTCTATGCAAGATCGTTCTCGCGAAGACTTTCTTGCAGAATTACGGAAAAAGTTGAAAATGGTTCCTGGCATGGTTTTTACGATTGGCCAACCCATTTCACACCGCATTGATGACATGCTTTCTGGAACACGCGCCGCGATTGCCGTGAAAATATTTGGATCAGATTTGCAGCAACTGCGCGAGAGGGCTCAGGCGGCAATGGAGGTGATGCAGCCTATTCCTGGCGTGGTGGACCTGGCAATGGATCAGCAGTCGGCCGTTCCTTCGTTGCAAATAGAGTTTGATCGTGCCGCAATGGGCCGCATGGGGGTTTCTCCTCATGAGGCTTCCGCGACATTGGAGGCAGCCGTTCAGGGGTACAAGGCCACAGAGCTTTTAGAGGGGAGTTTTCCCTTTGACGTTACTTTGCGCATGCAAATGGAGGGCCCGCCACATTCTGCAATTTCCCGTGTCCCTGTTCTTGGAGGGCGAGACACGGTAGTGCCTTTGGGTGCGGTGGCAAAAATCATTCGAAGCGCAACACCGAACAAAATCACTCATGAGAATTTACAAAGGAAAATGGTGGTGTCTTGCAATGTTTCTGGACGAGATTTGATCGCTGTGGTGGAAGACATTCGTCGCGCCGTTCAGCCACAATTTGACGGGGAAGCGGGCTATCGAGTTGAGTTCGGTGGGCAGTTTGAAAGCGCCGAGGCCGCGCAAAAACGAATCCTTCTTTTAAGCCTGGCGATTATTTTAGGCATTGGCTTTTTATTACGCATGGCCTTTGGGACGGGCCGTGACGCGCTTTTTGTCATGGCAAACTTGCCGCTTGCTTTAATTGGCGGTGTTGCAGGGGTTTGGCTAGCCGACGGAATCCTGTCTGTCGGCTCTCTCATTGGGTTTATTGCGGTGTTCGGCATTGCCACAAGGAATGGAATTATGTTGGTTTCCCATATTCGCCACCTGCAACTCCATGAAGGGGTTCGGGATCTTCACGAAGCAGTTTTCCGTGGCTCCACAGAACGCCTCGTTCCTATTTTAATGACCGCATTTGCCTCTGGCTTGGCTTTGGTTCCTTTGGCGATGGCTGGAGGAGAGCCGGGAAGTGAAATCCAAACACCCATGGCTTGGGTTATTTTGTTTGGTCTCATCAGTTCGACATTCCTCAACATGATGGTTGTGCCAGCGCTTTACTTACGTTTTGGCCGGCCCGTAAAGTTGGAGGTTACCTAATGCGTGTTCTTTTTCTCTTCCCTTTGATTGCCCTGGCTTGCGCATCCGCCGAGAAAGAGACGGCGGAATTTCGCCCTTCCTTTTCGGGGAGTTCCAATCAAGAAACAGAGAGGCCGATGCTTCAAAGTTCCTTGTCTTTGGCTGACGCCTTGCATAAAGCGCGGGAAAACTCTCCCGCATTGCGGGCCATGGCTTATCAGAAGCAGGCACAGATTGAGCGTCTTTCCGTGGCTGGAAGATGGAAGAATCCAGAAATCGGATGGAAGGCAGAGGGTCTACCCTTGGGGACTAGTGGTGGAAAGGAAGAGGTTCTTTTGGGTGTTCGTCAAGCCATACCTCTGGGCGGAGTGCTGTCAAAAACGGAGCGCCTGGAAGAGGAGAAGCTTCGCTCTCTTCAGCATCGCCAAGCCTTTTTGACGCTAGAGTTGGATTCGAGGGTTCGCGGTTTGTTTGCGTCGGCGTTGGTTTTTCAGGAAGTAGTTGTGCTCCAAGAACATCGAGTTGAAATTGCAAAAAAACAAAGCGAGCTGCAGGAGGCTCTTGTGGAATCTGGGGAGGAAATCGGTGGGGCGTGGGAGGATGCGAAGATGGAGCAGTTCCGGCAAGCATCCATTCTTGATGAAACTCGCCGACGCCATCAGATTGCGCTAGGTGACCTCGCACTTTTTTTGAATATCTCCACTTCGTCCTTCGTCCTTCGAGGGGATGTTGAGGAAGTTGTTGATTTTCCAAAATTAGAAATTCTGCTTCGTGGCCTGGAACAGGTGCCCGTGCTGGCCGAAGCGTTTTCCTCAGCACAAGTAGCAAAGATTCAGGCCGACCTCGCGGAAGCGCGGATGATTCCTGCGGTTCACCTTGAACTATTCTATCGAAAGACGGATACCGGTCATCATGCCTTGGACGCAGGAGTTTTTTTTGAGCTTCCCTGGAACGGTCAAGCCGCCGCGCAAAGTCGTGCGCAAAGCGCAGAGGCATCGGCGGCCATGCAAAAGGTTCAGTGGCAATTGCAGGAAACGCGGATGGCGCTTCGTCGGCGATACACGGACTACACCCTTGCTTCAGAGCAGTGGAAAAAAATTCAAGAAGAAGTAATCCCTGCCTTAAGCAGGAAAACTCATATCGCGGAGTTGCAGTATCAGGCTGGTGAGTATTCCCTTACTGAGGTCCTCCGGTATCGCACGGATTGGGTGAATGGGGAGATTGCACAATTAAATGCTTGGAAGGAGGTATTGTTGGCTCTCGCCCACCTTCGCCCGTTTCTATTGAGTGAGAACGATTAAGTTTCTGAGGCGAATATACCTGCGCCAAGGACCCCCGCATCATTTCCTAAGGGCGAAGCGAGTACGGAAAAGTCTTCTACGGTTCTTCCAAATGCTTGCTTCGCGGTGGTGGTCAACGCCGCATCTCTGAGTAAGTCTGCACAGGGGCCTGCCCCACCGCCTAAAACTAAAACTCGAAGATCCATCAGGAGAGCAACTTGGCCGAAGGCCTGGCCCAAGTATGACCCGGCTTGCTCGAAAACAGATTTAGCTTTGGAGTCTCCATGGCGCGCCGTGTCGGCAATCTCTGCGAGAGAACCGGGAATATTTTCCTGTTTAGCGTGGCGTTGCATGGCCGACGCCGATGCAACAGCTTCAAGACAACCTATGGTTCCACAGGTGCATCGGGCTTCATGGCCGACTTTCATGTGTCCAAATTCTCCGGCTAAGCCTCCGGACCCGGTCCACAGTTTTCCGTCAAGAACGACGCCACCGCCAACGCCCGTACCCAGTGTGGCAAGAAGGAAACTGGGATGGGTGGTTCCGATGCCAAAACGAATTTCCCCTTGTGCGGCTGCCGTGGCGTCATTGACAAGAAAAACAGGGCAAGCAAGGGCGTCGGCGAGCGCGGCTTGCAGCGGAAATTTTTCGATCCAGCGAAGGTTGGGGGAATTAAGGACCTCTTTCTCATCGGGCGATAAAAGCCCGGCAACAGCAACCCCGCAACAAGAAGGAGTGCGGTCGGGGAGGAGTTCCTGCGTTAATTGGATAACGACCCGCACTAAGTCTTCCGCTGATTTTGGGCTTGGCGCAGAAAGTTTTTTCTGAAGACCATGCTCAGAAAGGAGGCCTGCCTTGATGGCCGTCCCTCCGATGTCAACGCCGATGATGGATTTCATAGTGCTTAGTATTCCATACGTTGGTGGAAAGGGATAGGCCAAGGAACCATAGAATTGGGCGGCATGCCGTAGCCAGAGCGTCGTCGGTTGTAGCCATCTTGGAAAATAAGCGCGTCTTGATGCGCTAAGCCGACGGTCATGCGCGCAGCCAACTGGCAAATCAAGCTCATGTCTTCATAGAGAACCCGGTCAGCATCATCGTTGGGGGTGTGGTAGTCTTCATGTTCCGCGGTGTTTAAAAAAAGAATGGGAATGCCTTCAAAATAAAAGGGCGCTTGATCGCTGCGATCAAAAAATTCTTCCGCATTGAAATCCAAGGTTAATGGAAGATCACCCTTTGCTTGCTCAGCGAGCTCTCGAAGTCCATCGGCCGACTTCGTTCCAACAACGGAAACCGTATGGTCTTTTGCGCGACCAATCATGTCAATATTGAGCATAGCGTGAATGTTTTTTGCCGAAACTAAGCCCTGTCCAAGAAATCGGTTTGCGCCTAGAAGGCCAAGTTCTTCCCCGTCAAAAGCGCAGAAAACAAGAGTTCGCGGTTGCGGGTGATGGACAAAGTATTTGGCCAAAGCAAGAAGTGCGGTTGCGCCGGACCCATTGTCGTCAGCACCGTTCCATACTTCCCCCGACTTGCCCATCCCGACGTGGTCATAGTGGGCGGTGATCAAAACGACTTCATTTTGAGTTTCTCCTGCGGTCCCTGGGAGGGCGGCAACCAAGTTTCTGCCTTCCCGGGATGGAGGGTCAAAGTCAACTTGCAGATGAATGGAGACTGGAATTGGAAATGAATCGGGCTGAAGAGTTTGATTGGTTTGTTTCACCCAAGCTGTGAGATTGTTCGCCGCTTTATTGAACAGCGCGCGAGCCATGCGCGGAGAAAGATAGGCAACGGGAATAGAACTACCCAAAGGACCCGCTCCTTGCATCATGCCGAAGAGTTGATTGGCGACATCGGTGGTATTGAAATTGGTAGCAGCAAGTTCTTCGGGGGGCATCATTTGGCCCAAGCCCGGAAGGACACGCTGAAATATTTCAGAGTGTGCTGGCCAAAAAGGTGCGCCGGCTGCGGAAGTGCCTGCTGAAGGTCCAGGTGCATCAGCTACCAAGACGCCGATGGCGCCGCGTTGTTCACAGGCCCAAACTTTGGCGGCTAAGCGAGATGCCGGGAGAAGCTCCTTTCCAAGGAAGAGGCTGTCTGGTTGTTCCGCTTGCGGTTCCCATCGGAGAATGAGGGCAATTTTTCCTTCCAGGGAAATGCCCGCGAAGTCATCCCACGCGGGGTGGTCGCTTTGAAGAGCGTAGCCCGCAAAGACCAGTTCTCCTGTGGCGAGTCCTTCGGGAGAAGATGGGTGAGGAAGAAAATCTTTTCCCGCGGAAAAAGTTTTTTCACCTATGGACAAGAACGTTTGGCTGGAAATAAAAAGAGGGGAGGAGGCAAAGGGGTGCAACCAAGAATCTCCGACAGGCTGTAAACCAAGTGCTTGAAAGCGCGTTTGAAGCCATCGGCCCGCTGCTTTTCCGCCGAACTCCCCACTTTTTCTTCCTTGGAAGGCATCGCAGGAAAGATATTCCAAGTCCAACCGAAGGGCGTCGGGCTGGAAGGGGGCGGGCGCTTCTTGGGCGAAAGAAAGCGTAGCAAAGGCCAGGGCAAGAAGACTTAATACCATTCTTGATTGGTCTCGTACATGGCCAAAGCTTTGGGCATCAGTTTCTTGAGCCGTTTGATCCGCGTGCGTTCACTGGGGTGCGTGGACAAGAACTCTGGCGGTCGGCCAGAGCTATTTTCTGCCATGCGCTCCCAAAGTCCGATGGAGGCACGCGGGTCATACCCTGCTGTGGCGGAAAGGTAGAGACCAAGTTCATCGGCCTCTGATTCGTGGGAACGAGAAAAGGCCAGCGTTCCGACGGCGCCCCCAATGCCCAAGAGGGCCATGGTGTTTTGCTTTTTGTCTTCGTCATTGGCGTCCCACAAAACGTCCGTTGTGATGAGTGCGCCCATCAATGCAATGCTTTGACTCATCCGCTCTCCGCCATGCCGAGCAATGGCGTGGGCCACTTCATGACCCAAAACCACGGCCAAACCTTCTTCATTTTGTGTGATTGGAAGAAGTCCGGCGTAGACGGCGCACTTTCCGCCAGGAAGGGCCCATGCGTTCACCATGTCGTCGTCCTGAATGAGCGTGAATTCCCACCGAAATTTCTCCGCCATTTTAGGGTAAAGCCTTCGTGCTGCGTCGGCGACCCGCGCGCCAACCCGCTGGACCATTTTGGCATCTTCGCTTTCCGCATCCACCTCAGCGTTTTTCAAGGCTTCTCGGTAGGCTTGCAGGCCCATGCGCATTTCACTCTTCATGGACATGAAGTTCAGCTGGGACCGGCCGGTGCCTTCGACGGTTTGGCAGGAGGCAAGCAGAAGGGTGAAAATGAAGAGGGTCTTTTTCATGGGTGTGGAGAGGGGGCGCAGGACGTCCTATGGTAGTGCGTCATGGCTGCGCGAAAACCGTTCGTCCTTCTTGTCCTTGATGGATGGGGCCACGCCGATGCCACTGATTTCAATGCTATTACGTGTGCTCCGGCGGAGAATTTTTTGTCCTGGTGGGAAACCGCCCCCCGGTCATTATTGAGCGCCTCCGGTAAAGAGGTTGGTCTCCCTTTAGGATTGATGGGGAATAGTGAAGTCGGCCATACGAATATTGGGGCCGGTCGTGTGGTGCGGCAGACGATTTCTAGAATCAATCACGCCATTGGTGTGGGGGATTTTGAGCGGAATTCCGCTTTACGTGGTGCCATTTCGCATGCGAAAAAAGAGGGAAGCCGCTTGCACTTGTACGGATTGATTGGGTCGGGAGGCGTACACGCAAGCCAGGACCACTATCGAGCCATCCTGTCCTTGGCACAGTCTATGGAATTGTCGTCGGAGCAAATCTTGGTGCATGCTATTTTGGATGGCAGGGATACGCCCCCTCAATCATCACCCGGTTTTGTGGCGAAGTTAGAAGCCATGCTGGCTCAGTACGGTGGCCGGGTCGCCAGTATTTCGGGCCGTTATTACGCCATGGACAGAGATCAACGCTGGGATCGATCGGCTTTGTTTTGGAATGCGGTAGTTCATGGCCAAGGGAGGACATCGGCAAGCCCACAAGGCGCCATTCAAGAAGCAGCCGACCGCGGGGAAACGGACGAATTTATTTTACCGACTTTGATTCGTTCTTCTGGAGGCGGTCTTATTCAAGACCATGACGCGGTATTTGGCTTTAATTTTCGCGCCGACCGTGTTCGGCAATTCACCGAAGCCTTACTCGGAAAAAGCTTTACCGGTTTTGACTGCGGAGTGATTCCCAAAGTTCATTTGGCAACCATGACGCAATATCGGGAGGATTTTTCATGTCCGGTTGCTTTTCCTTCGGAGGCCTTGCGGTCCATGTTTGGGGAGTTAGTTTCCGCGCAAGGCATGCGGCAATTTCGATGCGCGGAAACAGAGAAATACGCGCACGTCACTTTTTTCTTCAATGGAGGAAGAGAAGCCGTTTACCCCGGTGAGGACCGCGTGTTGGTGCAGTCGCCGAAAGTAGCAACCTATGATCTACAACCGGAAATGAGCGCCGGTCAGGTGACGCAAGAAGTCGTCAAGAGATTGCATGCCGGAGAGCATGACTTGTACATTGTAAATTTTGCGAATGCTGACATGGTCGGCCATACGGGTTTACAGTCTGCCGCAGAAGAAGCGGTTCGTTTTGTAGACGGCTGTTTGAAGGAAATTGTGGATGCTGCGCAGGCAAAAGGGGGTACCGTGGCAATTACAGCGGACCATGGAAACAGCGAACAGATGCTGGACCCAGTGACACAGGGGACGCACACCGCACACACCATCAACCCTGTTCCGTTTCTTTTGCTGGGCGAAGCCTTTGAAGGCACAAGGCTGCGCGCTCATGGGGTGTTGGCCGACGTGGCTCCAACTTTAATGGAGGCCATGGGGATTGCCCAGCCAGACGTGATGGATGGGAAGTCGTTACTTTCTTAGAGAATTGCCCGCACGGTAATTTCGACACGATCTCCCGGCGCAGCCGCTATTTTTTGCCCTGACCCAAGAGGTGCCGGTGATCGTTCTTCCTTCACCCACTGTATTTGGTAAACACCGCCAGGAAGAGGGGCGGAGGACAAGCCTCCGCGCGGAGTCGGGCGCGTGTGCCAAACTTCTCCGGAAAGTGTGTTCGTAAAGCGCACCCAACCTTTGGAAACAGGGTCTCCTTCGCGATTTACCACTTTTCCTAGAAAAAGCGCAGCTACTTTCATTTCTAACCGAATCAGTTTTTTTGTGATGGGAATTTCAACAAAAAGGGGATCAGAGAGGAAGTAGCCCAGCGCGTCGGCTTCCAGTTGTACCTGTCCGGCTTCAAGGTTTTCAAAAAGAGCAATGCCTTTTACCGACGCCGAAACTTCCGCAAGAACTTCTCCTTCCATGGAACCCCCTTTGCGAATCCGCACCGTGCCACGACCAACGCGACGAAGAGCAGATTCGTCCCAGAGTTCTACTTTGAGAGAATGTCCCTTTGAGGGAAGTACGATTTTTGTGCGGGTGGGTGCAATGTTGACGGAGGGGGCGTTTTGAGTTTGGCCTGTATGGTTCATCTGAAGAAGGGGATCCTTCATGGGGCCAGATTGATTCGGGTTGGGCGCTAGGGCGGAAAAACCAAGCCAAAGAAGCAGTGTTATGGCAAGGCCCAGAAGAAGGACGCCACGATATCCCTTGGGTTGTGTTGGTTTAGCCAAGAACTTTCTCCGGCGCACAGGCTTGAAGAGGAACCGAAAGGTCCCCTTTCACTGCGCAAAGTGGTGAGGCCTTATCGGCTCTCAACGCGCCTCGCTTGAGAGTTCCAAGGCCAAGCGGCATATCTTTTTTTGGCGACCAAATCCAAGAGGTTACGGTGCCGACCTTTTTCCCCTCTGCGTTTTGAATTTCCGCGCCGTGCAAGGGCTGTGTCCCGGATTCAAAGATTAAAGAGCAAAGTCGCCGCGGTGCTTCGCCATAGGTGTTGACTTTTGCAATCACCTCTTGACCCGCGTAACAACCCTTTGTGAGCGATGCCCGATGCCATTCTTCCGCTTCGGGTAAAGTGCTTTCTGTGTTGAAGTCTGTTTCAAAGCGTGGAATTCCTGCTTCCACGCGGAGAATATCTTGAACGACAAATCCCGAAGGGACCGCGCCGTTTTCCTTGAGGCGTTGTGCTAGTGGTTCGATTCTATCTATAGAAGCAAGAATTTCCCAGCAAGGGATTCCACGATCGGGTCGATTTACAATCCATACATCATCTTGAACGCAAACACCGAATGAAATTTTCGGAAAGGATGGGCTAATTTTTCCAGGAAAAGGAATGGAGAATCCTAATCCTTGAAGCATCTCGGAAGCCTTCGGTCCTGCCACAATAATCCGGGCTAATTTTTTTGCTGTCCAAGTAATCTCTTCACCAAAATGATATTGATCAAGCTTTGCGCAAAGGGTGTCCATCTTTGAAAAAGGAAGGTCCAAGTTGTAAATTTCTTGGGATTCAGCAATGGATGCACGAAAAAGGAGGAGGTCGGAAATCCAATGGCCTTTTCCGTCCAGCATGGCCGACCACTGCCCTGCATTTTCAACGAGGGCTTCCACATCACTTGTTAAAACACGTTGCAAAAAAGACGCCGTATCCGATCCAGTAATTTCTATCCATCCACGGTCGCCGCCGTCAAACAAGACTACGCCTTCGCGAGCCGCCTGATATTCCTGGCCGGCCTCGGAAACCCGCAGTGGTATTTCCGCTTCGTGGAGTACATGAAAGTCCGCTCCCCATTGCTGGAAAAGGGAGCGCAAGGCCGTGGGTTGAGCAACCATGAAAAACATCATAATGGGGAGCCGTGACTCCTTCTCACCCTTCTTGTCCGCCACGCCCTACCGATGCTCATAAAGGCGAAATGGGTCGGGTGCTTTTGGTGGCCGGAAGCCGAGCCATGCCCGGGGCGGCGGTATTAAGTGCACGAGCAGCGCTTCGAGGAGGGGCAGGCTCAGTTGTGTTGGCCGCACCAGCCTGTCTTTCTCCGGATTTCATCGCATCGGTCCCTGAGGCCATGCTTTTGAGTTTTTCGCAAGAAGGGCAAGAAAGTTTTAGCCTCGCCGACGTCTCGACAGTGGCCAAGGCATCATTACAAGCTCAAGCCATTGTGGTCGGGCCAGGCCTAGGGGGCGAACCGGAGACTGGGAAGGCTATTTTGCAGTTGCTTGAGATTCTGCCGCCTGAAATACCCAGGATTTTGGACGCCGATGCCTTGAACCATTTAGCCTCTCACAGCGTTTCCTTTCATAAGGTCATGACCCCTCAAACCATTTTGACGCCTCACTCCGGGGAAGCCGCTCGCCTCTTAGGGTGGTCGTCAGCGGCCAAGGTTCAGGCCAACCGAGTGGAGGCTTGGCGAGCTTTGGTGGAGAAGACCGGCGCGACGCTCGTACTCAAGGGTTCGGGAACTTTGGTGGGTCGGGATCTCACCGAAGAACCCTGGGTCAATGAATCTGGGAATCCCGGCATGGCAACGGCAGGAAGCGGCGATGTCCTGGCAGGGTTAATCGGCGCATTTTGTGCCCGCGGGATGTCGCCGGTGCAGGCGGCACGCTTGGGGGCGCATTTACACGGGCGGGCGGGGGATTTCGCGGCGGAAAAAGTCGGTGAAGAATCTTTGAATGCCACGGACCTTATCCAGTTTTTACCCCATGCCATACAGGAGGTCGTCGGCCGATGAAATTCGTTTGGTTCCTTTTTAGCTGGACGCTCGTGATGCCGACGCCTGGGCTTGCGCAACAGGAGGGACAACTCTCTCCTGAGATGGTTCGAGATTCTTTGCAGTGGATTCTTGAAGACCTGGGGACAAAAAAGGAGGTCGAGGAGCGCATGGGGGTTCAGTTGCGAGAACAGCTCTTACCTCATTTGACGACGAAGCATGCCAAGGTGATTCACAGTGCACTTGTTTCTTCTCAGGTTGTGAATGAGAAATGGGCTTTGGACTTGCTTTTGGACATGAGAATTTCTCAGAGCCTATCGACGCTTAAAGAGATGGTTCTGGAGGGTTCCTTGCGGCCTACGATGCGGGTGAAAATATTGGATCGTGTTCTTGCGGTGGAGGGCCGTTCTGCTTTTTTATATTTCCGCCCATTCTTGCGGAAGAGTGGAGAGGATGCTTTGCTGCGTTGGCTCTTCCAGCATTGGGGGCGATGGGTTACTCCGGAAGACCTTCCACTTCTGCAAGAACTTGTTGAGGTGGAAAAAGGGTTTGTGCGCGAATTTTCTCTCCAGACTTGGGCAAAAGTAGAGACGCGCACCTCTCAACGCGCCATAATTTTTCAGCAAGCCATGCTTTCAGAATATAGTTTTCAAACCATGGCATTGCGAACCCTTGCTCTTCAAGGGAAAGACCCCGGTTTGGCAAAACAAGTATTGGCACTGCTTGATACAGGCCGGAGAGAGAACCATAGGCTTGCTTTGGAGCTGATTCCTGCTTTTGGGGAATCAAAAGATTTGTGGATGGCTTATCAGGAGCGCAAAGCACACAACTTTTTCTTGTTGGCGGAAGAGCACTGGATTCCCGCTTTGGTCCGTGGGGGAGGCCTTGAGGGGGAGCGTCGTGCCCTGGCCTGGCTTGAGGAGCAAGAAGGTCGGCGATCTCGTGCATTGGGACAGGTGATGGTGGCCCTTGAAAAAATCTCTTTTGAGGAGGTAGAAGTCAGAAACTTTTTAGAATCTCCCACGGAGGTTTCCATAAAGACGCACTTGGCGCTTGCTTGGTCGGCAACTTCTTTGGCGGCACAAGATTTTTTGCGATCAGAGTGGCCAGAAATGAATGCCATGGGCTTGGATTTGGCTTTTTCCCAGTTGGCTAAGGTAAAAGATCCTCGAGACGCCCCCTTCTTTTTCGAAGTCATTCAAAACAAAACTGTCGCGAGTTCTTCCCGGGCGGGGGCGGTTTATGCTTTAGAGAAAAACCCAAAGGGGACTGCTTTTTTACTTTCTTTGGCGACAGACTTTTCGTTTCCCTATGAGGTACAAGAGGCACTCGTGTGGGCATGTATCCGACATGGTGATGTCGGCCTTCGAGAAATAGGACTTTCTTGCGTGCAAGAAAAACAGCACGAAAGAGATTCGGAAGAACAGAGAGGTTTGCTTCATGCTGCTTGGGGCGCACAGAGGGCAAACCCAAGGATGTCGGAGGTAGACAATTTATTCAGTACGGTTCAGGACTATTTAAGTTCACCTGAGGCCTGTCATCCGGGATCCTTGCCGGACCCATCTCACCTCGTCATGGAGCATGCGAATCTTTTTGCGTCGGCGCAAGCGTGGATCAAGGTGGGAGATCCGGCCATAGCAGAGACGTTTCGAAGCCCGCATGCATGCCGTGTCCTTACTCTGGCCCATGCTTTTGAGGAAGATTCGCCGATTGCCGCCTTGGCGGTATTGGGAAATCTCCATGCTTCCATGACACCCGTTTTGCTTTCTTCTCGCGTCCAGTTGAGAGCGATGTCCGCCCGGCTGTTTATGGCCCAAGGGGACGCGGAGTCCGCAGCGGGATACCTACTGTCCCTGGCCGATTTATCGGAGGAGGAGTTGAATCAGAATCTCTCCGGCTTGGGATATGGTCTCCGCAAGGCATCTGCTCGAGGTTGGGTCTGGCCCAAAGAAGAATTAATGCGCCGCTATGAATTGGCGTCGGCGATGAAATTAGCCGAAGGGGCCTCAGGGGAAACAGAATTTCAAGGCCTTCTTCGGTCATGGTCGATGACGCGGTGTGCTCCGGAGTTGTACGCGCAAGCGGTTTTATTTGCGGAGCAAAAGGGCTGGTCAGCCACGGCCAAAGACTTTCTTCAGGAAGGCTTAGATTGGTATCCCGATGCAGTGGAGTTGCGGAGGGGGAGGTAAGATGTTCCCAATGTTTGCACTGGCCCTCCTTGCTTTGGCCGCTCCCCAAGAGCCTGCAGCGCCTTCGGTTTCCCCCGAGGTCTTGGCAGAGCTTAAGCGCCTTGGCGTTGCCCTTCATCCAGGAGAGCGGCGCATTGAGTTTTTGGCGAAAGTTTGTCAAGACAGGGATCCATTAGAGTTTTTGATCGTGAATGAGCACGGTAAAAAGCATGAGGCCTTATTTCGGACGGAGAACGTTTCTGCTCAGGCTTTGAATACAGCCATGTTGCTCTGTGGCGCTCAACAAGGGGAAAACGTGAGTTACATTCCTGTAGAGCCGCCTCCAACCAAAGAAGAATACGAGGCAGGTGCGCCGCTTTCTGTAATGGTTCCCGCATCTGGGGACGGTTTTTACATTTATGCCACCTGGGAGACGCTCCGAGAAGACGGTGATAAGGAGACCTTTCTCTATCGAGCAGAAGACCTTGTGGTAAATGTTGACCGAGATCGCCCCTATCACCGAGGTCAGTTTATTTACCTCGGCTCTCGTTTTATTAAGCCTCACAAGGATGCCGCTGAAATGTTCGCTGCCGATGCCATCGGTAATTATGTTGCCTTGATTTATCGAAAACCCGCCAATCATTTGCTTGGTGGAAATGACCTCGATGCCACGAATCAATATGCCTGGTATCCCAACATGTTCTTGCTTCCGGAAATTGGAGCAACCGTCAAGATTATTTTGAGCAGAAAGAAGCTTGTGAACGTTTATAATCAGTACCAATTCTGATGAGCCCTGATCCACGAAGAACCGGCCTTTTCCTTGTAGGGGCAAGAGGCGCAATTTCCACAACCGTGTTGCATGGATTGGAATCCATTCGCTCTGGGCTTCCTCCGATTGGTCTGATTACAGAGTCCGCGCAATTATCCAAAGTAGATTGGGCGCCATTAAACACCTTTCATGTGACGGGTTGGGATATTGCCGGAAATGCCCATCGTTCGGCGGAAGACCTTGCGCGTACGGGCGTCATTCCCCATGACTTGGTAGAACTTTGCGGGCCCTTGAGAGATCGTCTTGAACTTTCGATTGCCCCTGGAGTTGCAGAGCCAGAGGATGAAAAGCTTGTGAATTCTGTGGTTCAAGGCCGTATGGCTCTTCCCTTGCCGGAGGTCGTTGAGGTTTTGCGGCAGGATATTCGAGATTGGAAGTCGACGGAGCGCTGCCCCAAAGCCGTCGTGGTTTATTTAGCCACCGCAGAGCGTACTACAAAAATTCCTTCCGCTTGGGAAGATGAGTCCGCCGACCCCATCGCTTTATTGCCTTCGGCGCCGGCTAACCTTTCTAGGTCCATTCTTTATGCGCTCGCCGCTTTATTAGAGGGAGTTCCATTCATCAACTTTACGCCAGCTCCTGGCGCCTCTGTTCCAGCCGTTTCCGGAATGGCAAAGCGTTTGGGCGTTCCCGTTTTGGGCAATGATGGCAAAACAGGAGAAACCCTGCTGAAGACGGTCCTTGCGCCGATGTTCCGTGACCGTGCACTGAATGTATTAGCCTGGGAGGGCTACAACATGCTGGGCAACAAAGATGGAGCCGCTTTGGCCGACCCTCTTCGAAAAGAAGGAAAGATCGCCAATAAAGACGCGGTGGTTCCGTCCATCCTCGATAACGATCGCATGCACAATGGAGTTACGATTGACTTTGTCCCCAGTTTGCATGACTGGAAAACTGCCATGGACTACATTCATTTTGAAGGATTTCTTGGCGCAAAGATGAGCTTACAGTTTACTTGGCATGGAAGTGATTCCGCACTTGCCGCCCCTTTGGTTTTGGATTTGGCGCGCTTGGCTTTGTTGGCTCAAGAGCGAGGGGAAGGCGGACCGCTTCGTGCGGCAGCTTCGTTTTTCAAAAATCCGCTTGGTGTCAGTGATCATGATTTCCATCGACAGGTGGAATTGCTAAGGAATTGGGTGCGTGCTTAAATCATGCGCACGGAAGATTTAGATTTTCCACTTCCTAACTCGCTGATTGCGGCGCACCCTCCAAAGCACCGCCGGGATGCTCGATTGCTTTGTGTGAGCATGGATTCACAATCATGCCATCATGGGAAATTCACAGATTTTTTAACTCAACTTCAGGCGGGTGATTTATTGGTATTGAATGACACGCAAGTCGTCCCGGCTCGTTTTTTGGCAAAGAAGGAGACGGGTGGCCACGTGGAGGGGCTATGGCTTGAAGAGGCGGAAGACGGATTGGCTATTTGCATGTTGTCGGGAGGCCGCCTTCGTGAAGGCATAGAGATCTTCTTTGAAGGCGCTCCTTCAGTGAAAATGATTCTTCATGAGAAGATGGGAAAGGGCCAATGGAAGATGCGGCTGGAGGGGAGTCCTTCTTGGTTGGAGGCTTTGTCTCTGGTGGGGTCTACGCCTTTACCGCCTTACATCCGAACACGGCGACGAGAGTCGGGTGAAGTGGAGGAGAATGAAGAGGACGCGCAGCGCTACCAAACAGTTTGGGCTCGTTTTCCGGGAGCTGTTGCTGCACCAACGGCAAGTTTGCATTTGGATGAAGATTTTCTTCAAAGGGCAAAGGAGAAGGGTGTCGGGGTGGCCTTTGTCACGCTTCATGTTGGGTCAGGCACCTTTCTCCCTGTAGAGACCGAAGACCTTTCGGCACACCCGATGCATCGAGAGAAGTGGAAAATGTCGGCGGAGACCGTGAAGGCTATTCAGGAGACAAAGATCTCGGATCGTCGCGTGATTGCTGCGGGAACAACGGTTTGTCGCGTTTTGGAAACCCCCGGTGTTCTTGAGGGCGGCGAGACAAGCGGGGAAACGGACTTGCTCATCATGCCGGGTTTTTCGTTTCAAGTGGTCGATGCTTTGTTGACCAATTTTCATACTCCCCGCTCCACATTACTTGCTTTGGTTTCTGCTTTTGCAGAGCACTTGGGTGCGACCGACGGATTGTCGCGGGTCAAAGAAATCTACGCCGAAGCCGTTCGGGAGAAATATCAGTTTTTCTCTTATGGTGACGCCTCGTTCTGGTCCTCCTCCTCCTCATTAACTTGTTGATATTTTTCCTTCTCGCTCCTCTCGTTCTTCAAAGCCTTGAAGCTACGGATCTTCGCCTTGCACCACCACCCCGGGAAGTTTCAGGTTTGCTCGCCGCGCCGATTGATATCCAGCGTCTGCGCGCAAATTTGGTTTTTGATTGTGAGGCGAAAACAGCTTCTGTTGAATCCACCTTAGAGTTCTTGTCCTCAGATTCCGGGTTTCCCGTCTTTGATTTGCGGCAAAGCCTCATAAAAGCAACGTTGAATCAAAAGCCATGGCCACTTGAAAAACTTAGACTCCATGACTTTGGCCGCCAAACGGGAGAATTGAGAATCCTTGAATCGTTATTGCCTTCCGGTGTTCTTCATCAGTTAGATTTGGAATATGCTCTCCGAAAGCCAAAGGCCCCTCAAGCAAAAGACATTTTGTGGGAAGAGGGGGCACTGGAGTTTGATTTTTGGTTCACCGACCTCCTTCCGGGCCGTTACCTCGGACAGTGGTTTTCTTCCAATTTAATTTTTGACGCGCATCCTTTTGATTTAGAGATTCAAATCCTTCATGCAAAAACTCCTCATCGCTTGGTGACGAATGCCTCGGTGACAAAGCTTGGAAATCATCACTGGAAACTTTCCTTTCCCGCAGACTTTACAGCCTTTTCGCCTATGGTAGTCATTCTTCCAGAGTCAAAGGTGAAGGTGGAGTCACGCACCATTCGCGCCGGAAAAAAGAAAATTGAGGTGGAAGTTGTCCGGAGAAATGAGGTCCCTACTTCTACGAAGAATCTTTTGGATCGCGCGGAAAAAGCGGTGAAAGATTTTTCAAAATCTATGGGGCCTTGGCCTCATGGGTCTCAGTGCAAAATTTTTATATGGACTGGTGGGCGTTCTATGGAGTATGACGGAGCCACAACATCCAGCGTGGGGGCACTTCGCCATGAGTTGTTTCATAGTTGGTACGGAAGAGGCGTGAAGCCAGCAAGTCAAAATGATGCGTGGTGGGATGAAGCTTTTGATGTTTACTTTTCCGATGGCATGCGGCTCAGTGCAAAGCAAGCAGAGATTCCTGGACAGGCTGTCGCTCTTTTTTCCGACGACCCCTGGAACCGGATTACACACCCTGCTTCTTACATGCTAGGAAGCCATGTTTTTGGACGACTATCTTTCGTTTTTTCTGCAAAAAAACTTCATTCTTGGATGGCAGAATTTTTTCAAATCAATCAACGAAAAGTCGTGACGACAAAGGACCTTGAAAATTTTCTTGCAAAAAAGGGAAAGTCCGACGACGTTCACGCAATTTTTTCCCGCTACGTGTACGGGAAAAAGTAAAATTATCGGTTATGTTTCTTGGCCTCGGCTTTGGCCTTCCTTAAGAGCGCATCAAGCCCACCTTCGCCTTCCGCATCTTTTCTGTTCTCCTTTTTCTCCATAGGACTTTTGTTTTCCGTCTTTCTTTCTTTGGCGAAAGTCTTGGGCGCAGAAACTTCTTTTTTCTGGACGTCGGATGTGCCAAGAGTAAATCCAGCCCAAAGTCGGCGGACGGAAATTTCACTGAGCAAAAGTGCAATCGCCGCAAGAAGGAACCATTTCGTTTGTGGTTGGGTTGCTTCGCCTCCTCGGTGGCCTTCTAAAACAACATCCACGGAGGGCTCAAAGTGGCCACGGCTGAGACGGGCAATACTTGTCAAGGTGGCTCTACCACTGGAACCTTCCGGTCTTGCTTCAAATTCGGGCGAGTAGGGGATCGCCAAAGGTTCAAGGACGAAGTTTTCACCTGCTTCGGTTGAAGCGGCAAAGCGGTACAAACCTTCCATGCTCAGGGGGACCCTCGCTTCAAATCGACCTTCTTCTGTGGGACTGAGGGGGATTTTGGTGCTTTCTCCCGTGGGTGACACGGCGTGAAGGGTGATGGCGCCAGGGTGCTTCCCAAGTTCTGGGTCTACATCAACGGTGACCACCGCCTCTCGCCCTTCGCGGCGAACGTCGGTGAAAAGATAGTGCGGGGTTGGTTGGGAAGCGGTCCATCGAACGAGGGTGACTAAAGTTTCTGCAACGCGAGGCCATTGAGACTCTGGCACACCAAAGGGGCCATCCACTTGGCCCAAGAAGGCTGCGGTTCGCCCAAGCCCTGCTTGCATGGTGGCAATGACCGGAGCGTGGTATTCATCTTGTGTGAGTACGCCAGCGGATGCTTGTGGTCGGAGGTAAGTGAGGTTGTAGCCAGCGAGTTCGGACCAATCACCGGGGGGAAGGACCGCTGCCGCAAACAGTCCGGGTGCTGTGGTTGACGCTGTTTTTTCTTCAATGAATGCTGCGCGGGCGGCCAATAAAGTGTCTTGCGCAAAAATACGAGGGAGTTCCGATGGCGATGTGGTGAAGTAAATTTCACCTCCTCCTCGCTTAGCAACATCACGGAGGAAATCGGCGTCGATGTCTGTCGGTTGGCCTAGGGCAACCACGCTGACCGTGGTAGATTTTTGAGCAAGCTCTTCTAATAGAGCAATGTATTCACCGGGTTCTTCTGCATCTTGTGCATCGGCAAATAAAAGGATGTGGCGATTCACCCGTGTGGCCCCTTCCAGCTGTTCTGCAGCAGCCTGAAGTCCTGTGTAGGTGTAGATTCCTCCGCCCATTGACCGAATGCCGGAAACGCGGTCCGCAAATTCTTCGGGGTCGGTGACTTCAGACAGTGGGATGACAATATGGGGTTCAGAATCAACAGCGATGACGCTGACTTGATCTAGGGGCCCCAATAACCGAAGGCCTTCCATGGTCCCTGCGTTTGCCAAATCCATTTTGGTTAGATTTCCGGTGCCGGCGGATGCGGCCATCGAACCTGACCGGTCCAGGACAACGGCTAAAGCAATGCCTTGCTTTCGATGCTCAACGCGCATTTCCATGGTGACCGGCAAGGCGGGGTCAAGGTCGGAACGGTAATACCCGCCGACGCCAAAACTAGCCTTGCCCCCGGTCATCATGAAACCGCCGGCAAGGTCTTGCACTTGTCTTGCAAAGTAGGGAAGGTGCGCGCCCAAAGAACTCGCGTCGACGTCTTCTAGAATGACACTTGCAAACGCCTCTAGATAGGAGGGGCCTTCTGGAAGATCTTGAGGTGCGCGAACGACTACAGGGATTCCCGCCGAAGAAAGCGCCGCCGCGAGTCGTCCTGGCTTTCCAGCGTGATTCAAAAGGAGAACGGGCCGACTTCCTTCTACGCGCAACACCCCAAGCCCGCGGTTATTTTCAAACAAGGTGTCTCCTTTCGCCTTCATTTCAAGGTGATACTCGGCGAGCCCGGGCTGGCCACCTCGATCTCGGAAAACAAAATGGTTTAATCCAACATGGAGGTTTCGCTGCCCCTCCGCAAGGAGGGTATCTCCACGATAGAGTGAAAAATCTGCCTGCACTGCTTGGTCGGAGCGAACCCAGGCAGAAAATTGAAAAGGCTCCCCCGGGGAAACGAGATGGGGGAGTTCAATGCTTTCTACCGCAACATCAAAATCTTTTTCGCGCAAGAGGGGGCGCACATCAATACGCACTTGGCGTTGCGCGGCTTTTCGAGCAACTGCGTCTGGCGTTTCTCCATGGAATTCGCCGTCGGAAAAAAGAAGAATGGAGCCCTGGCGGTTTTCAGGAATAAGGGCAAGTGCTTGCTCCAAGGCTTCGGCAAGGTGTGTTCCATCCACATCCAAGTTTCTTTGAAATCCGCCGAAGTCCGCCCCTTCGCGGGGTGATCTTTCCAGTGCGGTGTTTGCCCCGAAAGCAAGGAGCGAGAGCCGGTCCCCTGTTTCCATTGCTCCGGAGGCCAGACGAAGAAATTCTTGTACGGCCGTGGTGGTTTCCGCGGGCATGCTGCGGGAGCGATCCACCAAGAGGACGAGGTCTCGCCCCTTTGTTTCGCCTTGGGCATAGGGTCCGGCGAGCGCAGTTAATAAAGTGGCTGCTAAAAGTCCCCGCAACCAAAACCCGATTGTTTTTGGATGGTTCTGCTTCCAAAGGAACCAGGCCATGGGGATTCCAAGCAGGAAAAGTTCAGGATAAAGAAAACTCATGGCCGACGCCTCCCGAGTACCCACCAATCTGCTAAGACAGCAAGAAGGAAGAAAAGGAGAATCCATCGGCCGACGGGTGATTCCGCGAACCGGGCTTCGGCAGGGGCGATGTTTTCTTTCTGTGAAGCTTGCACGAGAGACCCACGGTCACGGAGGTCGGACTCAGACGGGTCCACAAAGTTCACGGAAAAAATTGCGGCAAGCGATTTGTCCCGATGGAGTTTCCAGAAGCCGAAGGGGGCAAGAACGCTGAGGTGTAAATCACCAACGGTTGTGAAATGGCGAGTGCCGTCAGGGCCTTCCAAGGCCCAGTCGGCGGATTCTGATGCGTGATAGGAGAACGTTTCTCCACAAACAAGATTGATAGATTGCGGGCCTTCTTTTCCTTGGCTACAAAGTTCGATTAAGTTGGAAAAAAGAATTGGCCAGTCTGGAGAGCGTTGCAGGGTGGACCGTTGAGGAAGAAGATTTAAATGCCAAATCTTGGCAGCCCCCAAGCGCTGCTCTGTCAGTAAGGCCGTGCTTCCCGCGCTCACCAAGGGCGTCCCCGGCGTTGGGAAATCTTTGGAGGATGTCCAAACAACACCCTCTAAGGTGAGACCCTCAAGCAAATCGTGTCGCTGTTCAAAAGCGAACGGCCCGGCATATGCTTCCAAATCGTTTTCTTCCAAGGGAAGAACCAGAGACCAAGATGGTGGGTTGGCCGGGACATGCGCCAAAACCAAGTCGGCGTCGGCGGCGTGAGAAACCCGACGGATTCCAGAAAAGGAATTTTCCGCTTTGCTCAATTGAAGTTGGCGATGGGTCTCCCCGCTGAGCCCGAAGAAAACGTTGACTCGGCGGTCTGGGATAGGATGGAGAACTGCTTGGTTGTCAACTCCAAGGGCATCGGCTTTGAGTTCGACTTGAATGGCACCCAGTCGAGAGGGAATGGAGAGTTGAATAGTGGTGCGGGCGTCGGCCGGTTGCGTTAAATCTTTTTGTGCAAGAATTTGTTCACCATGCCGCAAAGTGAGCTGAGTCGCCGCCTCGTTGTCGCTGTAATTCCGGACGGTAATGCTTATTTCGTCTTCTCCATGACCAAGCGATTTCCGCATAGATTTTGCCAGAGCTTGATTGGCAAGGGGCCGACCGAAAGAAAGGACCCGTACATCTTCTTGGGGGTGCCCAAGGGGACGGTCTGTGAGCAATAATATTTTGCCACCTTCTGCTAATTCTCGCGCAAAGGCAAGGGCCGGTTTGAGATTATGGGCGGGCGCTTGTGGCGCCCACTTTTCCGTTGCGCGGAGGACGTCGGGAGTGAGTGCGCCAGGGCCCGCCAATAAGGTAGGCCGCAATCCAGATCGAACGAGGGTAGTGCGAATTCTCCGGCCTTTCTCTTGAAGCTCGTCGGACAAGTAGCGGATGGCCTTTTCTTGAGGAGAACCTTCGCTTGCGTGCATGGCTCTCATGGAGGCTGAGTCATCCAACACCACAACCAAGTGTTCTGTTTTTCCATTTCCCCAAGGGTCAAAGCCACTCAGCCATAGTCCGGCAAGTAAGGCCGCGAGAACTTCCAACCAAAAGGAAGGCGTGCGTCGGAGTGGTTGCCGACGCGCCCCTGCTGTTTCTGCAAATTGCGCATCTTCCCAAAGAAAAAGCCCAGCCACCGGAAAGTTTTGGTGCTTGCGGTGGAACAGGTGGAGTGCCACAACGGCTGGAACGGCCAAGAAGCCAAGGAGTCCCCAGGGTGTTGTGAACCAACTCATCGAGGAACAAGAAGCCCGGCTTGTTGAAGAGGTCCCGCCGCAAGATCCATTAAGGAAGACTTACAGGAAAGGGTGGCCCACATTGCATTTTTCCGACGGGCTTCTTCGGCCAAGCCGTTTTGGAGCCGTTGAAGTCTTTTCTTGTAGCGTTGGATGACGGACTCATCTACGGGAAGGTCTTGGTGTCGGCCACTTTCTGTTTCCTGAAGGCGTAAATGACCGCGGGGAGACGGTTGAGTTTCTTCGGCATCTAAAACTTGAAGAAGAACGAGTTTCCCAGCCCCTTTTTGAAGCTGCGCTACGAGAGTGGAGGGATGATGGGGAAAGAGAAAGTCACTGATGACAATCCGCAAAGTCCCAGGACGAAGTAGGCCACCAAAATTTGCGTCGGCTAGCGAAGCTTTCGCTTCAAGATGAATCCCTGGAAGAGCAGGGTCTTGAAAGGTTTCCCTGGGAATTGGAAACGTCTGCTCTCCTGCAAGGACTCCTCGAACGGTATAGTCGCCGGTTGCTGCAGCGTGTAAAAAACAACAGAGTTCTCGCCAACGGTTCGCTTTGTTCGACCAAAGGTCCATGGACAAGCTAGCGTCAAGAATTAGTTCAACGGTGGTTGAAATTTCTTCTTGGTAGAGCCGAACCGAAACTTGGTCGGTGCGCGCATAGGCTCGCCAATCTACATGGCGTAGGTCATCGCCCGCTTGGTATTCCCGGTAGTCTTGAAATTCCAGACTAGCACCGGTTCCTTTGCCTAATTGATTTCCAGCAGGCCCTGATGCGGGGCGTGTTGGCTTGGCCAGTCGCCAGATTTTCCCAAGCTGAATGGGGTCAGTCTTCCCCATCTTGTTTCGTTAATGTGAGAGAGCGAAGGATGAATTTTCGTTCTTGGCGTGCTTTTTTCATTCGAGAGAGATTGCCGATGAACGCAACGAGTGCGAATATCCCAAAAAGGCCAAAGGCCCCGGAGGTATAAGCGTAATCCTCCTCACCAAATGCCGACGTAATCAAGTGGATGGCATTCAAGGGAAACCCAAATGGATCTTTCGTGCCCATGCCAAGAAGAATGGAAATCAAAGAAATGAAAGGAAGTGAGACAAGAATGAATAACCGAAGAAACATGCGCCTTCGGGGTGACGCACTGGCTCGGCTGGAAAGGAGGGAGGGAGTTCCGGTAAGGGCGAGGATGACAAAAAGCGCGGCAATGACTCCCTCAAAGCCGACGCTGGGAGAAAAAGGACTGCTTGAAACAGGAAAGAGGTAGAGGAGGAAGGGGATGCCAAGAGACAGCAGGAAGAAGGCTACGCCCCGGTTACCACCTTTAAGGAAGAGACTCATTCCAGGCCGACGCCATTTTTTCATGGAGAGGTCCGCGAGGGCGCGTCGGCCCAAGGTGTCTTCTTCTGTGATAGATGGAATATGTGTGAGCATCGTGAACAACAAAATACTCACAACCCAAATGTTGAGAATTTCTGGGTCTGGAACAAAGGAGAGATGCGTGATGGCGCCGAGGAGAGCCGCAAGGGATAAGAGAAGGCTGGCAAATCGGATGCGTGCACTGGCATTTTCTTCCGGATGCGTCAAAGTTGCGGCCGTGAATGCAAAGGTCCAATAAAGGAAGAGGTACCAAAGAAGAAGGGTGACCGCCACGCCCGCGAATAATTCTCCACCGAAAAGGCTCACCAAGCCAAGGTCCATAATTACGGCAGAGGAAAAGCCAATCCAGCTCATGCTCAGGCCGACGGTCCCGATTGTGAACATCCCCTGCATGAGATTGTTGCTGGCGCGCGTTTTGGCAAGGCAAGCCGCCAGGATTCCGAAGAGTGCGAATCCCGTACCACCCACGGTGGTAAATAGGAGAATGATGAGGCTGGTTGCGAGGTCCAGTCCAAAGAACGCAAAACCCAATGAGAGAAAGGGGAGAAATGCAAAGAGGAAAAGCCCTTGAAGGACGGATGCGGCCAAGACCTTGCCCATCACAATCCGAGCCGGAGAAAGCCCCGAAATCATTAAGGCATCAAAAGTATTCTCTTCTCGTTCCGCCGACATTCCCCGGTTTGCGAGCTGAGGAATCACAATGAAACTCGTCAAAATATAAATGCCATGTTGCCAAAGAAAGAACCATTGTCCGCTGGTCTGTTCCCCGTTCCGCAAACCATTACTCAAGACGAAAAGTGTCGTAATCCATGCAGCGGCCAAAGCCATGAAGAAGGCGGTTCGGAAGAAACGACCCCGGAGGGATTGCCGTATTTCCTTGACGAATACGGGATTAATTTTGCGGTCAAGGGCCTGGAGGAAACGGCTCATTGCAGGTTTCCCTCCGTGAAAGAGAGAAAGAGCTCTTCCAGGTCTGCCTTATGCCAGTGGAATTCAATGGGTCGAAGATTTCGCTGCACTAGAGCCTGCAGGAGGTCAGCGATGGCGTCTTCTTCCCCTTGAAACTCAACCACCATGCCTGACTTTTCTTGTCTCGTTTTTAGGACTCCTGGGATTTCAGCGAGCGCTCTTTCTAATTCATGAACAGGCTCTAAAGTGCGGATGAAGAGCATTTCATGTTCCGAAATATTTTTGGTGAGCTCATGTACACGGCCTTCGCGGACAATGCTCCCTTTTTCAATCACCACAACTCCATCGCACACTTCGGAAAGTTCAGAAAGGATGTGGCTTGAAATTAAGATTCCTTTTCCCTGACTAGCCAGAGCGCGGATGAGCTCACGGAATTCCACGCGAGCACGTGGATCCAGGCCGGCAGCGGGTTCATCCAAAATAAGAAGTGCTGGGTCGTGAAGGAGCGTTTTTGCAAGACAAAGGCGTTGGCTCATGCCTTTGGAAAGGCTGTCCATCATGCGGTCACACAGTTTGCCTAGGTCGGTGAACGACAATACTTCTCGAACCCTTTGGGGGCGGAGTTCCTGCGAAAGACCAACGGCGCGGGCGAAGAAATCCAAGTACTCATAAATTGTGGTATCCGCATAGGTCCCAAGGGCGTCGGGCATGAATCCAATGCGTTGGCGAGTGCGTTGCGGTTCTACTAAAACGGAGCGACCTTCAATGAAAATGTCACCTTGGTCTGGAATATCCAAAGTGGCAATCGTGCGCATAGTTGTTGTTTTCCCTGCCCCATTGGGACCGATGAATCCCCAAATTTCTCCCGCCCCGACGGAAAAACTTGCGTTATTAACCGCGGTAAGTTGGCCGAACTTTCGTGTGAGGCCTCGGACTTCGAGGAGGGCGGTCATGGAGACTGTTCTTGGGAAAGAAGGCCAAAGGTGAGGTTTTGGCTTTGTACGACCGAGCGTTCTATTTCGCCGTCATCCACAAAGGGGGAGTGCTCGAGCCATGCAACCCAAGTATTGGTTGGGATGTGCGTAGGAAGGTGGGCGAGGTTGCTAGAAGAAAGTAATTGTAGTTTGAGTGGTTCCGGTTCTTCGCAAAGTTGAAGGGGGATATGTTGTGCTTGCTCAAGGAGGCTGCCCATTTCCCCAGGCTTCCACCATTGGCCTGCGCTGTCATGAAAAAAGAAGTCGGAAAGTTTGGTGTCAAAATTGTGAGAGGCAAAAAGGAGCTCGCCTTCTTTTTTGATCACGACTTGATTGCGAGCGGTGCGTACATTGGCTTGCTGCTCTTCAAAGGGCACTCTCACGGGAAAGTACCTCCCTGTGAGTGAACCGGCTTGATCCATGTTGATGACAAAGCTGTCTTTCTGGTCCGTGAGGGCGGAGTGCTTTGGAATCACGGCAGTTCCCGCTTGATAAAGAGCCCCTTTTCGGATGCGGCTTCCGGAAAAAGTGGAACGCTGAAGAATGGTAGAAGCTGTGTGAGATTCCTGGTGAAGCCAAGTGATGGATGCAACGCGGTCTTTTACATGAAGGCCTTGAGAGAGCACGGGCCAGCCCAACAGAATGACCGTGAACAATAAGCCAAGGGCCGGCGTGAAAAGGAGAAAGGTAAATGCGCTCTTCCCTTTCTTTTTGAGGTAGAGAAATTGGCCCGGCCCAACACAAAAAGCGAAAATAATGAGGAGGAGAATGAAAAAACGAACAGGAATGTCAAGAAGCCCCGGTATGGGAAGGTCAAGTAGGGAAAGTTTAGAAGGAAATGGCCCATTCGCTGGCGTGAAGGATAAATCCCAGTGAACGACATCATCTAAAAGCTCCCAAGCCATGGCAGAATTTCTTGGAAATGTGACGCGCCCAAATCCATGCCGGTAAACTTCGGACATGTCCGTGGAAGAGCCCAAGCGTTCTTCTAAAGGAATATCAGCTTGCCGCAAGAGGGCGAGAGCATCGGCGTGGGTGCCCTCTACAACCAAGAATCCACCCAGAGAGGTCCACTCTCCAAGAGAGCGAAGGACGTCGGGCGAAAGAGTTGTGTCATGAGATGCAACCACCACGACGCGTAAAGAAGACCATGCGCGCCAGTCTGTCGGCGCTCTTCCCGATGGAAGGCCGCTGGCAGAAATCAATTGGGGCGAGGCCGAACTCCTGGCGAATTTTCTTCCATTAAGATGTTCTGCCGTGTTTTTACTCTTCTCGCCGACGACGACGAGGCCAATGTGGGAACCTAGGGCGCTATTGGGGAGTGTCTGAAGAATCTCCCAACGTGCAATTGTTTTTTGCCCTTCTGTAACCTGTAGGTTCACACGCTCGTCTCCAAGACTCTCCCAATGCAAGGCTCTCCAATCAAGCCGACGGCTTTCCCCAGGTTCTAAGGTGAGGTGTCCCTGAGTGATTGCTTCGTCCCAATAGCCTTGACGCAAGAGCACTTCGAGGGCAACGGGCTCATCGCGCATGTTTTCAAGTCGAATGCGGATCGGAACAAATCCGCTATGAAGCGCCTTAGGGAAGTAGCATTCTGTGGTGATATGAATGCCATTACGTGTTTCTGCGCGAAAGGACTCTGCAGGGGGGGCTTGAAAAAAAGCGCCAAGGAAGAGGAGAGAGGCAATCAAGCCTTTGTGTCAATGACTTCTTTTGGAAGTGGCTTGTGCATTTCGCTCACCGTGTTGAGCAAGTCTTCCGTAATGATTTGAGAAGAAACACGGTCAAGGCGGGCTTGATGATTGAGAATAAGGCGATGTGACAGAGCAGGTTCTGCGACGCGACGAACATTGTCAAATCCAACGGTGGTTTTTCCATCTAGGAGGGCATCAATGCGAGCTGCTTCGGCAATCGAAATGGCGGCTCGAGGGCTTGCGCCGAAGCGGACATATTGCTGAATCATGGAAGGCGCTTGCGAAGCATCTGGATGGGAAGCTTCGCAAATGCGTGCAATCCAGCCCATGACGGCATCGGGAAAATGAAGGCGTCCCGCGGATTCTTGGAATTGAATAAAGTCTTCCGCCTGCGCCACGGCTTGGGGTTGGGGCGGTTTCCCGTGGCGTCGGGTTTGTAGAATATTCTTGAGAACCTCTGCGGAGACGGGGTGAACCGTGACCTTAAAGAGGAAGCGGTCTAATTGAGCTTCAGGGAGAGGGTAGGTGCCTTCTAGTTCAATGGGATTTTGAGTAGCGAGCACAAAGAACGGATTGGGCAAGTCACGCGTTTCTCCCATGACGGTGACGCGCGCTTCGGCCATAGCCTCAAGGAGTGCCGATTGAGTTTTGGGCGACGCTCGATTGATCTCGTCGGCGAGGAGAATGTTGCAGAAAATAGGTCCTGCGCGGAAAACAAAATTTCGTTCTCCATTTTTCTCTTCAAGGATGGGCCCACCTGTAATATCGCCAGGGAGGAGGTCAGGTGTGAATTGCACGCGACGGAAATCTAAATCCAGGAGATGAGCAAGTCCTTTGATGAGTTCCGTTTTCCCAAGACCCGGAAGACCTTCAAGGAGAACATGTCCGCCGGCCAGTGCTGCGGTGATGACTTGGCGAACGAGAGTTTCTTGCCCCAAAATGATTTGATTCAGTTCTTGGAGAAGGTGTCCGCCGATGGCCTGTGCGTCGCGCACCTCTTTTTCAGAGAGGGGGTGTGGCTTGGAGTTCATGAGAAAAAGTTTAGCGGTCTTCGTCAAAGAAGTTGCGAACCGCTTGACGATGTTTTGGGTGCAGCCGACGTTTCCATGTGGCGGATCCTGTTGTCGTTGTATTGGATTTCGCGGCGGTGGTGTTGTGGTGCTCTGGTGATGCGTTGGGCATCATGGTGGAAAGCTGCATGAGTTGCATTGCTTCTTCTATGGATCCAGGGGCTGGCAAGGCCTCCATGGCCATGTCATTTTTTAAACTTTGAGTTTCTGACCCCCAAGAAAGAGGGGAGGTTCCCGGCCCTCGGCTGACTCCGCCGGATCCGGGCAAAGTTCCTGCTGGGTGTGCCGCGCAACCTGCGCAGGCGCCGCCACCACTTCATGGTTCTCCGCTTTGGCCAAACTGTTTCTGGAAGTTGCCAAAGTTCTTTGCGAGTTGAGCAAGAGCCTCTCCACTTAAGAGTCCTTTTTGAGCAAGTGCTTTGAGTTTGTCCAGCGCGCCTTGGGAGAGGAGGTCGGCCAAGGCATTCAGATCAAGATTGGCGAGCATTTCAGGCGAAAGACTTTCCTGAAGCGCGGCCAAGAGTTCCGGGGTGAGAAGGTCCTCTAGATTGATACCTAGGTTTTCAAGTTGCTTCGCGAGATCGGCCAGTTGCTTGAGGGCATCTTCTTGATTCCCCTCGGCACCATTTGTTGCAGCTTCTTCTGCGGACCGGCGAATGGCATCCAGGTTTTGGGCGGTTTGCTGTGCCACTTCATCGAGGCGAGACTCCATGCGGTCTAGTGCCTCTCTTAGGATGTCCTGGGTTGCGGCATCTCGTGCATCGGTGGATTGCAACAAGTCCATGCGTTCTTGCACTTCTGCCCGCACTTCACCTTCAAGATGGACCGTTTCTTCGAGGGACACGGCGAATTTTTGAAGGTCCTCCAGTTTTTGCGCGCTGAGCGGGTCGACGGCGTTTTGATGATGAGCCGTGAGTGGAACCTGAGAGGCCAACGTGAAAAAAAGAACTCCGGGAAGGAGGACGGCTGACATTCGTTTGACGGTGGGCCGAGGAGAAGACACTGACGATGAATATTCCAGGAGCGGTTTTCCGGTTTCAATGCAGTGAAGGATTTCCCCAGTTCCTCCATGGCGAAGATCCAGGAGAGTAGCCATTTGCTCCGTGTCCACTTGGCGTTTTCTGAAACGAAGCCAGGCCACAAGAACTCCGGACCCCAAAGAAAGCCAGAGAGCGAGAGGGGTGAATTCTTGCCCCAAAGTTTTCCCGACCACCACGCAAGCTCCACCAATCATGAGCGTGCCCCCAAGAGCAGTACCAAGGAGACTTCCGAAAAGGGCAAGGTTCCATTTCTTGCGGAGGTTGGAGACAGAATTAATCACAAATGATAATACGAGAGAAGGACGACGTCGTTCCCCATTTTATCTCCACTATTTTGGCTTAGGGAGCTGCACCGCCATGCCAATGGGAATAAGGAGAATTCCTGTCGCAGCCCAGTAGGGGGCAGAACTTCCATATTTCCAAAACAAAAAAGCGCCAAGCAAGGGGCCGGCGGCGCGGGACAAAGAACCCATGGAGCGAAACACGCCCATGGAAAGCCCTTGGCTTTGCGGAGGGGAATAACGGGAAACCAGAGCGGACATACACGGCATCAGGAATGCGCTTCCTATTGCCATGAAGGCAAGGCCTAGATAAAGGACGAAACTGCTCTGTGCCTCAGCAAGGAGAAGGAATCCAGGCCCATTCATGAGCAAGCCAAACCTCACGAGGACCCTCTCTCCAAGGCGAGGCACAAGGCGTCGGACGAGTCCACCTTGGACAAGGGCAATGATTAAGCCGACGAAAACAAAGATCATGGCGAGATCCATGGGCGTGTAATTCAAACGTTCAACGGCAAGGAAGGTCAACGTGAATTCCACTCCGGCGAAAGCCGTGAGATAAATGAGGTACAAAATATTTGCACGCTGAACGCCTGGATAATTCAAGCGCCTGAGCTGCCGAAGCGGATGCAGGGAGCGCTCTTGCGTATGCCGCCCACGTTTTTCAATCGGAAACGTTTCAGGGAAACGTCGAGCAGCCCAAAGAAGATTGAGTGCGGCCAAGCAAAGTGAGGCGAGTGCGGCACCTGAGAAGGGATGGAGCGTGAATACTCCTTCGACCACATCGGCTTCGAGGTGGATGGAGGCAAAGAAACCGCCGATGGCGGGCCCAAGAATGAAACCAAGGCCAATTGCCACGCCAACCACGGCCATTCCTTTTGCGCGATCCTTTGGCTCCGTTGAGTCGGCAACGGCGGCAGATGCGGTCGAAATATTTCCCGCCATGATGCCCCCAAGGATGCGTGAGGCAATGAGGAGCGCAAAGTTCCCGGCAAACAGCCAAATGACATAAGAAAATAAGGTCCCTGTGAGGGTAAAGAGAAGCGTGGGCCGGCGGCCGATTTTGTCGGAGAGCGCACCCCAGATGACGGAAAAGAAAAACTGCAATAATCCATACAAGGATCCAAGAATCCCCCCGAACAAGGTGTGCACAGCAAGTTGGTTTCCATTTGCAAGGTGAGTGAGCCACGTAGATAATTCACCAATCAGGCTGTGGGGGCCTTCATGGGCAAGATACCAATCCAATAGAGACGGAAAGAGTGGGAAGAGAATAGAAAACCCAACGATGTCTAAAAAGACAGTGAGGAAAACAATGCCAAGGACCGAAGATCGTGTTTTATTCATGATGTCGAAAACCAATCCCACGCAAGTAGGCCAAGGAGTAGAGGCAAGTGAATGATTGAGGCGCGTAGAACTCGCCGAGCACGTTTTTCACTTTTGTTTTTCCCAAAGTGAATCACAAGTGCTAGATAGAAAAGCCCACTGGAGAGTGCTCCATAGAAGTAAAGTTTCCCAATAGGCGCGGCAAGGAGTGGAAGCAGGCTAGCAGGCAAAAGGAGGATTGCACCTTGAACTCCTTGGCGAGAAGTAGCATCGGGATGTACGGCATTAGACAGCATGAGCATCCCGCCCTTTTCATAGTCCTCGCGAAACATCCAGGCAATGGCAAGAAAGTGCGGGAGCTGCCAGACAAATAAAATGGCAAATAATATTCCTGCCATCATGTCAAGTCCGCGCCCCGCGGAGGCCCAGCCAATGAGTAATGGCATTGCACCTGGGACAGCCCCGACGATGGTGTTAAGCGGGGTTTTCCTTTTCAGTGGCGTATAAATAAAATCATAAGTGACAATCATCACCAGGGCAAGCCATGCAGTAAGTGGGTTGATAAACAGGGCGCACCATGCCAATCCACCTAACCCCGTGATGGCCGAAAAAATCCATGCAGTGCGCAAAGAAATTCTCCCAGTCGGCAGAGGGCGGTTCTCCGTGCGGTTCATTTTTCTATCCGCGTTGACTTCGAGGATTTGGTTGATTGCCGAAGCTGCACAACTAGTACCGGTGAGGCCTATCGCCAAATGAATAAGAAGGGCTGGGTCAGGAATTCCGCCATAAGCCATGACCAAACAAAGTTCCGCCCCGAGGAGGGAAATAATTTGAATGCGCGCCTTGGAAAGAGCTATCCAGTCCATTGTGTGCTTCTTTTAGATTCCAAGAATACCGCCGACGCCATTGCCATCACGATCATGCCAACAACAAGGTGGGCGGTTGCTAGGAAGTTCTGGACAAGGAATCTGGTTTGCTCCGAGTTGAATTCTAAAGCCAATGGACCAAGAATAAAGGCCCACGTTCCAATTCCTAAGCCTAGCTGAAGACCAAGAGTGACGAGAAGTCTTTTAGCGTCGGCTCGCAAAACTTTCGGCGATTTTTCCTGGAGTAAGATGAGGCGGATAGAAAAAAGAAGAACTCCACTTGCAAGGAGGGCAAGAAGGAGGTGTCCAGAAAAAGCGCCCGATTTATGGCGTAAACTTGCAGCGGCAAGGAGGTTTACGAAGAGAAGCGCAATGCCAATTAGGCTCCAAAGGTGAATGCGCGGTGCCGCATTGAGTCGTACCAAGGAGGGGGTCGGTTGGCACGATTTTAGAACTGCAACGAGGCAGACAACGACGGCTTGCGCGCCAAGTGCGTGAAGAATTCCGATGATTTGGGCATTATCTAAAACTCGAAAAGCCCCAAGCCCGCCTTGGATAATGACCAGACCAAGGTTCCAGAGAGCAAGGCGTCGGGTGTGTGGCCTTCGCCAGGAAAGGGCAACAAGGGCAATGGAGAGAAGACCGAGAAGAGTTCCGGCCTGACGGTGTGTATGTTCCAGAGAAGCTCCAATCCCAAACTGTTCTGCAATATCCTGGTAGAAGAAATTAAATAAACTCCAGCCATTAATGTTGGGCCAAGTTGGATATGCCATGCCAACTTCGGCGCTCGTCACTGCACCCCCAAGGCCGGTTGTCAAGATGACAGTAACCGCCAGTGTGAACCAAGTGAGGAGACGGAGTGTTTTATGCGAAGAGGTCAGATTCATGATTTCGCAAGAGAAAGGATGAAGTTTACAAGGTCCCAGATATCATCGGAAGAAAGTTGGGTGTGGTAAACCGGCATCGGCGTCCCTGGAATGCCCTGATGAATGCGTCGCCAGAGATCCTCCGGCGCGGAGCCTCCGCGAAAGAGGCCTTCGGTAAGGTCATGAGGGCGTAATTCTTTTCCCCAGGAATCCTTAAGGAGATAATTTCCGGTGGATTTTTGGAAGGAGGCAGGGCCTTTCCCCGACCCATCCTTTCCGTGACAAGTAAAACAGGAAACCTTGTCGCCTTGGAAAAGGAATGCACCACGCTGAACGGACTCCTTCGAAAGCGGAATCCGTTCTGTGTCGGGAATCACCTCCATATTTTGCGAGTTATTCCAAAAGAATTCCGTGGAGGGCATGGGGCCTACACCACTTTGTTGGTAAGAGGCGTCTACGCGTTTTTGCAAAGCCGTTAAGAGGAGGTGCTCGGTCCAAGCGGCCAGGGCGTGGAGATCCTTAGCGGGCAAATCCCGAAAAGACCCCATGGAGGTGGTGGGGACACCCTGTTGGATGACACGGAGGAGGTCCGATCTTGTAGAAAGATGTCCTCGTTGATTCGTTTTATATTTAGTGACGCCTTTTCTGAAATCTCTTGGTTGAGGAATCAATAATTTTGCCGTGACTGTTTCGGCGGATCCGTCGACGGCATGACACTGCATGCATTGGTTTTTCCAAAGTGCTTGCCCGCGCGCTAAAGTCTCTTTTTTAACACCGGTAAAAGGAAATGGCACCGGTTCCGGCCCATCCGCGGAGATCCCGGGCGATGAAAATGAGAGGGCGATGCCAAGACATGCTAATACAGCAACGACGCTGAGTGCAATGCGATCAAAGCGTGGCAGCATAAGAGTCCGTCCAAACGTAAAGGATAAGGTAGATTAAAACACCCGAGATGGAAACAAAGAGCCAAATCGGGGCAGTGATCCGCGCCCATTTTTTATGGAGACTTCGCTCATCCTTAAGGGCATGTCGAATGACTTTGATGACAAGAAAAGGAACGGTAGCGGCCAAAACAGTATGAACTAAAAGCATCGTAAGGTAGGGGATTTCCCCCCATTCCGGTCCCGCATAGGCAATACGAAGCCCTACGGAATAATGATGCCAGATGTAAGAGGCAAGGAAAACCACAGAGCAAAAGAATGCAGACAGCATTGCTTTTTTGTGTGCGGCCTCATTGCCTTGGCGAATGAGGATGAGCCCGGCGACCAGAAGAATGGTGGCCGTGGTATTTAAGACCGCGTTAAGGAGTGGAAAATTCATTTTTCAAGAAGGAGTGTTTGTAGAGCTTGATCAAGGCGAGGAGCCTCAGACTCATCAAGTCCATCGAAATACCCTCGAACTTGGCCTTGGCTGTCTACAAGGACAAAGCGGGAAGAGTGGGAAATCTCACCATTCGATTTCATCGCGCTACCCAAGGCCAAGAGGAATGACTCTTCGCATAATGTGTGAATGGCATCCGGGCTTCCAGTCAGAAAGGTCCATCGGCTTTGTGGAAGAGCATGTTCATTGGCAAAAGCCTTTAGGATTTGGGGTTGGTCATATTCTGCATCGACTGTGATGCTGAGAAACCGGACCTTTTTCTCCGACTTCCATCGTTCCGCGACCTTTTCCATGCTTTCCGTTAACAATGGGCAGATGGAGGGGCATCGGGTGAAAAAGAAGTCCACAATCCATATTTGACCGGCCATGCTCTTTTTTGAAAAAACCTTTCCATCTTGATCCGTCAATTCAAAATCCACCAACGTGCCGATGGGGCTGAGGTCAATTGTGTACTCAGGCTTGGAACAGGACGGGGAAATGACCCAACCACCGGCCAGAATCACCGGGATAAACCAAACAAAAAATGGGAGGGGTCGGCGCATGGGAAGGGGCATAGAATACTCGGTATGGCGGAAGCGCTCCCTCATCAATTCCACGATTTCAATCCAGGTCCGGTTTTCGGTCCTCTAGCCAGGTCATCTGGGAATCCTTAGGCTTATAGCGTGCTTACAAGGATTATTCTTCTTGCGGTTGCAGGTGCGGCGGGAACGTTGGCCCGTTACGGCCTGACTCATCTGATTCAGGGAAGTACTGGCTCAGAGTTTCCATTCGGGACCATGGCCGTCAATGCTTTGGGTTGCCTTGTCTTTGGTTTTGTTTGGTCTCTTGCCGAGGGCCAAAATATTCTTTCTCAAGAGCTTCGTTTCTTTTTGTTGGTCGGATTTTTGGGTGCGTTCACAACATTTTCCACGTTTGCGGCGGATAGTAGCTTGTTCCTTAAGGATGGAGCTTGGCTTGCTGCAACGGGAAATATTCTATTGAGCAATGGAGTCGGAATATTATGCGCTTTTCTTGGAATGGGTGCAGGGCGTTGGATTCGCTAGATTCTTAGAGGATTTATCCCAAGGATTTTCCGGCGCTCGTTTACCGCATGCAGAGCGTGAGGATCTATACCAAGGAATCGAATCAATTGCGAAGTCGTCACCGAAAAATCAATCGCCGTTTTAGCCAGGTTGTCTTTTTGAACCGACAGTTGATCCAAAACTTCGGCTAAAATCGCTGGAAAGTCATCGTGCTCCCCATTGACTTTTATTTTTGTTCCTCGCCGACGCTTTTCCCAGGCGTCCGAGGGGGAGAAGCTTTTCAAAAAATCATCATCACGCAATGGAGGACGAAAGTGAAGCGCGAGGTTGATTCGTAATCGGAAGAGTGCCACTTCCGCATTTCTTTTTTGGGAACGACGCTCATTAGCTTGGCCCATGATTCCAGTTTCAGTATGGGTCAAGCGAACAGCAGTGGCGACACGATTGCGGTGTTGTCCGCCTGGGCCCGAAGCCCGCGTATTTTCACGGCGAGTTTGCTTGAGGAGCTCCTCTAGGGGAAGGCGGGAGGGGTGCACAGAGGAAGTCTAAAGGGCTCAATTGGGCGTGACGTTGGGTATCTCCAGCCCTCAGCAGGCCGGGACAAGTCAGAATACAAATGTTTCCGGTGCCGCCACTTGGCACTTGCCTATTCCAGCGGGGTCTGCCGGCGTAATCCCTTGGCTTCAGGCTGTTCAAATGGGCGAAGTTTCAAATATCTCGTCAAGGACAATTCAGTAATTCGTCTGGCCAAGAAACCGCAAGCCCCAAGGTTTTCCCTTGGGGCTTGCGCTATGCTAGCCGAGATGGAAAAACGCATTTGGCATCAATTTTACGACTCAGGGGTTCCTGTAACGCTGGATTTTGAGGAAAAGACGGTTGTGGACTATTTTGAAGAGTCCGTTCAGAAACATCCGAATAAAAGATCTTTGGTCTTCATGAATCGATCTTTGAGTTACAAGGAATTTGGGGATCACGTTGACCGTTTTGCTACGGCCTTGTCTGGCATCGGAGTAAAGCAAGGCTCACGCGTGGCCGTTCAGTTGCCAAACCTCCCACAAACAGCCATCGCTTTCTTTGCTATTTTGAAGTTGGGCGGACAAGTGGTGATGACCAATCCACTTTATATGCCTCGTGAAATTGAGCACCAATGGAATGATGCTGAGGTCGAAGTGGCTATTGTTGCCGACTTTATATATGAGCAGAAAATTAAGGATATGCGGAGCAAGGTCCCCGTGAAGAATTACATCATTGCGTCGATTCCGGAATACCTGAAATTCCCTCTTAACTTGTTGGCTCCGCTTAAACTGAAAAAGACACAGCCTGCGCCAAGTATTGCAAAGGTTGCGGCAGGCCAAGGAATTTCTTTTTTCTCGGATCTCGTGAAATCCACCCCGCCCTCGGTCCCTTCCGTAGAAATCACTTTGGATGATGTCGCTTGTATCCAGTACACGGGGGGGACAACGGGTGTCTCTAAGGGTGCCATGCTGACCCACCGAAATCTGTCCAGTAACGTGCAGCAAATTCATGCATGGTTTAGTGAAGTGCAAGAGGGGGAAGAGACGCTTTTGTCTGCATTGCCGTATTTCCATATTTTTGGACTGACGGTTTGCATGTGCTGGCCTGTCCGTGCCGCGGCAGGCATTGTTCTTATGCCAAACCCTCGAGACATTCCCACTATGGTGAAGAACATTGTGAAGCACAAAATTTCACTTTTTCCTGCCGTTCCGGCCATGTTCCACGCAATCAATCAGTTTCCAGGTATCGACCGACTCGACCTTTCCTCGGTGAAATCCTGTTTCTCTGGATCAGCTCCTTTGACCGAGGATGTGCAGGTTCGTTTTGAGACCTTGACCGGGGCTAAAATTGTGGAGGGCTTCGGTTTAACAGAAACTTCCCCGGTGGCTACAGTGAATCCGTTACTCGGAACACGGAAGATTGGCCATATTGGTATTCCCATTTCCAGTACGGATGTTCGCATTGTGGACCCCGAGGATGGCGTTACCGATTTGCCCGTCGGCACCGAGGGAGAGTTGATTTTGCGTGGGCCACAAATCATGAAGGGTTATTGGCAACAGCCCGACGAGACGGCAAATATGATTCGGAATGACTGGCTATACACAGGCGACCTGGCTATTCAAGATGAGGATGGGTTCTTGCGTATTGTCGGCCGGAAGAAAGACATGATTTTGGCAGGTGGGTACAATATTTACCCAGATGAAATTGACCGGGTTCTTTGCAATCACCCGGCGGTTTCGGAGGCTTGCACCATTGGAGTCCCCGACGAAAAACGTGGTGAAACCGTGAAGTCTTTTGTTGTCCTCCAAGAGGGTGAATCCGGAACAGAAGCTATTTTGGATGCCTGGTGCCGCGAGCAAATGGCAGCCTATAAGGTTCCGCGCTCGTATGAATTCAGAGAGGAGCTGCCGAAGTCGGCCATGATGAAACTTTTACGTCGCGTCCTTCGCGATGAGGAAATTGCGAAGGGATGAGCGCATCAAAAAAAATGTTGCTCAGTCCAAGTCTTGTTCCTCTTCCTGATTTAGAGGGGAAAGTTGCGATCGTCACCGGCTCCAGTCGGGGATTGGGCAAGGCCATGGCCCTTCGCTTAGCCGAAGCCGGTTGTTCCGTGGTGGTTGCTGCAAAAAGTGAACACTCCAGAGACAGCCTTCCCGGAAGTATTCATGAAACCGTAGCAGAGATTGAAGCCATTGGCGGGAAGGCATCGGCAGTAAAAACAAATCTTCGTAAGGAAGAGGACGTGGAGGCCATGATAAGCATGGCAATGGACTGTTTCGGCCGCCTAGATATTTTAATCAACAATGCTGGTGCTTTGTGGGTGGGACCCATTCAGGACACGCCGGCAAAACGTTTTGACCTTGTGCATGAGGTCAACATTCGCGCGTCTTTTTTGGCGGCTCGGCTTGCGGCTGGCGTCATGAAAGACGGTGGGTGGATTTTCACCGTTTCCCCTCCACTAGATTTCGGATTCCTCCCCGGAAAGTTGGGCTACGGGATTTCAAAATTAAGCCAAACTATCATGACCATGGGCTTAGCCGTGGAATTGAAAGACGCAGGCATTACCACGGCTTCCTTCTGGCCGGCCACGATGGTGGAGTCACAGGCAACCATCAACCATGGCATGGGCACCCCAGAAATGTGGCGTAAACCCGAAGTCATGGCCGATGCTCTCTTGGCGTTGTTAGCTGCTGAGGCCAAAGAAATCACCGGGAAGGCATTTTTAGACGAAGAAGCTTTGGCTTTAGCCGGCGTGACGGATTTGGAGCCCTACAATTGTGTGGAAGGAGGCAAGCCATTCCGCATTGTGGGCAAAGTGCGTTGGCCGTCTTAATGGCCCGTTTCGTTGGGTGCGCCTGGTAGCCAATCTAAAAATTGCCTTCGTACTTCTTTGATGTTCTCATCCATGTTGCTGGGTGCCCATGAATCGGTTGGAATGAGGGGAAGGTAGACCATGCGAATGGTGCCGGAATAAGCAACAAAACTGCCCTCCGGCATGATTTGATGCATGCCTTGGGTCAAGATGGGGAGGAGCGGAGCCTTTGTTTGAAGGGCAATATGAAAGGCTCCCTTCTTGAACGTTTGTACGTTTCCATTTTTGGAGCGCGTCCCTTCGGGAAACATGAGAACGGCGCGCTCTTCGTCGCGAACCTGTTGGGAAAGACTCCGAAGACTTTGAATAGCCGCTTTGCGGTCGCTTCGATCAATGGGGAGCATGCCTAAAGAAACCATCACTTTGCCCATGAGGGGTATTTTTAAGAACTCTTTTTTGAAGACAACGGAAGTGTCTATTTGCCAGACGGAAGATAGGACGAAGAGATCAAAAAGGTTGACGTGGTTCGGAAGAAGGATTTTGGCTCCCTTAATATTTCGGTGTTCTTTTCCGATCGTGATGATTTTCACCCCACACAAGAGGAGGGGAACCTGCCCCCAAGCGCGGGCCATCCACCCCATCCATTTCCTCCAGAGGGGAGGGATAAAAGAAACAAGAGTCATTGGAATGAGCCAAAGAAAACACCAGAGAATGCACAGAGGAAGGGCCACCCATGCGCGCACGATTCCCACGAGTCCTCGTTGAACTTTGGGGTTCCAGGGGTGCTTGGGTGCGACCATCTTGAGAATCGTAAAGGGGCGTTGGCCTTAAAAGAAGAGAGCCGCTCTCCGAAGAAAGCGGCTCTCTGGGAAAAAGGGTGATACCCCCTATTCAATCACATGATTGACTAAGTGGGAGCGGCCTATTTCGCGCCCATTGACTGTGAGAACCTGCATCCAAACCTGAATGTCCTTGGTTCCTGTTGGAACAGAAACGGAGGTTGACGTATTGCCATTGGAATCTACGGTGGCCACACCGATGGTCATGATGGGCTCTTTGAGGGCGATGGGGAAGCCGCGTGGGTGGTAAGTCGTCCCTGCTCCTGCTGTAGAGGCCAGGAAGTACGCGGTGGCGCCAGGCGTCAGGCCTGTTGCCATGAGGTTGGCGTCAGCGCCCGCGGTAAGGCCGCTGACAGTAAATGCTGTTCCTAAGCCGGATGAGATCCCGACGACGCGACCGTTATCGGCCAAGCCATTGGAGTCTGCTTCGGAGCTTGCGACGTAGATGTCGTCAAAGCCGTCAAAGTCAAAGTCATCCCCCATGGTGACTGCATCACCCATGCGCATGTCATTGGTACTACCATCGTGGCGCCAAAGTTCTGCACCGGTTGCACCGTTGTGTGCGCGCACCGAACCATTGTTAATGAGGTCGCCCGTATCTGCGTAGGTGACCCAAGACAGAACTTCTTCCACTCCATCTCCGTCAAGGTCATTGATCATTCGGATATTTGTACCCAAGTGAGCGTCATTGGAGTCACCCTGTGTGCTCCAGAGTGGATACCCACCCATTCCAGAGATAGCCATGATTTCACCATTGTTGGCGAAGTTTCCGGAATCAGCAAGTCCACTTCCGGAGAGGAAGTCTTTGAATCCATCTCCGTTGACGTCTTCAGCAACAATCATGGCGTTTCCTAGGTGAGCCCCAGAGATGGATCCTGTGGCAACCCAAAGTGGATAGCCGCCCATTCCGGAAATGGCTTCTACTAAACCATTGTCGGTCAGAGGGTTCCAAAAACTTCCGGTAGAAGCAGCTGGGCTGGCCATGACAATATCACCAAATCCGTCTCCGTTAATGTCCCCGGCGTCAAAGATAGTTTCTCCGTAGCGGCCATACATATACATTCCGGAGCGCTGCCAGATCATCATGCCATTCGCACCGGAAAGTGCTGTGACGTGCCCAGAGCTTGGAAGGCCCATGGCGTCAGCTTCTGGACTACCGAGAACGATGTCGCCGACACCGTCCATATCCATGTCTTCAACCTGCATCCAAGTCATTCCGAAGCGCTCTCCATTAAAGAATCCTTCGAATTTCCAGAGCTGGCTTCCATCGGCGCCTGAAAGAACTACGGTGCTTCCGTTTTCAGAAAGCCATGTGCCGAAGCCATCTGGGTTGAGAACAAGGATGTCGTCCACGCCGTCTCCATTCACGTCGGGAAGGCTCTCTGCATTTTGACCTAGCAATGCATTGTCATGAGCCCCTGTTGTTTGCCAGAGGATCTGCCCGGTTTGACCGGAAATAGCCATGACCATGCCGTTGTGGTAGAGCGAGTTGGAACTGAATTCAGAGTTGGCTGCAAGGACGTCAGCAATGCCGTCACCGTTTAAGTCTTCCACGCGTGCAACATAAGCGCCAATACCTTCCGAGTCTGCCGTACCGTTGACGCGCCAAACCGTGAATCCCCAGCGGCCAGAAATCATTTCTACATATCCATTACGGTTGAGGCCCATGCTGGAAGCGGTGGCGGAGCCAACGACAAGTTCCGGGGATCCGTCTCCGTTGATATCGGCTACGTTGGCGTAAGAGGTCCCTAACTCTTCTCCGTCAGACATTCCGAATTTTTGCCAAATAAGGGTACCGGTCGTTCCTGATATGGCTTGGGCGTACCCGTTTCGAATAAATCCATTCATGGAAGCTGTGCTTGTAATGGTGACCATATCACGGACACCATCTCCATCCAGGTCCTCGACTCGTGGAAGGTTAATCCCTAACTGTTGGCCGTCATAGGCGCCGTCTAATCTCCAGAGAAGATCCCCACTGCTGCCTGAGATGGCCTGGATGGCACCATTGTCTGAGAGAAGATTAGTGGAGGCGTGCGGGTTTACAGATAGAAGGTCACGAATACCATCTCCGTTGAGGTCATCCGGAACGTAGAGCCGGCGGCCCAAACCCTCAAAATTGACAGCACCATCTGTGGTCCAGCTAACGTTTGCGGTTTGTCCATTTTGGGCGGGGAGTTCGGCTAAGAGGCCAAATACACAAAGAGAGAGGGTCAGGAATTTGTACATGATTTTAGAGAGATGAGGATGGCTAGGAATCAAACCAACACCCATGGTTAGTATACAGGAGAATTGGAGATTGCACTGAAAACGAAGAGACCCTAACCTATTTCCTGACCAAGACTTAGGAGCCATGAAAGCCATTACCGTTTCCGTAGCCTCGCATAACCGTTTGGATTACCTCCAAAAGGCCTTGCAAAGTGTCGTCACGCAAGAATGGCCCGCACTGGAAATCTTGGTGGTTGACGACGGCTCGAAAGAAGAAACGCGAACCTGGCTCAAGCAGTGGGGGGAACAGCATCCTCAGGCGCGCGTCTATTTCCAGGCACAATCTGGCGTCGGTGAGGCGCGTCGTGTGGGTGTTGAGTTGGCCAGCTTCCCCATCATTGTGATTCTAGATTCGGACGACTTGCTTGCCGACGGCGCCCTTTCTAGGATTTCCAAGGCTTTTGAGGCCGACCCGGAGTTAGATTTACTTTATGGAGATATTGAGTCCCGTCGCTCTGACGGCGCAACTTCGGTGCGCTCTTATCGTTCTTGGCGGAGCAACCGTGTCATGGCATTGGCTACCTTGATTCTTCCCCGCCTTCCTTTCAAGCATTCTGGCTCTGCCTATCGGAAAGAAACGGCTTTGAGCGTCGGGAACTACGACGCAAGTCTTAAGAAGAAAATAGACATTGATTTTTTCTTAAAGTTTTTAACCCAAGGGAAAAAAGTACGTTATTTGCCTGGTGGGCCCCTTGTCATTTTCCATATGCATGGAGATTCCATTAGCCGAAATCGGGTGGCGGGCTTGGACTCTTGGCGGGTGATTTTGCATCGTTACGGGCCCCGTGGCCCCTTGGGCTGGGCGATGAAAGGTGTCAAATACTCCGGCGAGATTGTAAAAGTTCTTTATGAGAAGCTTTTTGTAAAGTGAGGTAAACTTCACACTCGTTTTGGATTCTTCTCTCCCTCCAGACCCTTGCATAGACCGGCCCATTATGATTTTGGGAACAGGGCGGGGAGGCACCACTATTTTTTTGGAGATGCTGGGGGAACATCCGGACCTGGCTTGGTTTTCAAATTTTACGCATTATGCCAAAAAAGAGGCCTTTTACCCACTTGCTGCACTTTCACGGATAAGAGACTGCCCTGTTTTGGGAGATGCCTTGCCGTACCACTCGAGGTTTCGGCCTAAACCCAGAGAGGCAAACGACCTTTATTGCACACTCTCGAGAGGTGTGTTCAATCAACCTCGTCCCTTGGAAGCGATGGATGCCGACGAAAACCAAGTACGTTATTGGCGAAAGGCCGTGAAGGCGCATTTGCGCTGGCACGGCAAGCCAAGGTTTTTGAATAAGCACACGGGTTTTCCTCGGACAGATTACTTCGGCCGTATTTTCCCGGACGCAAAGTTTATACATGTCGCCCGAGACGGTCGTGCCGTCGCCAACTCTTACATGAATGTTCCTTTCTGGGACGGCACCGTAGAAGGGTGCTGGCATTGGGGCCCTATGGAGCCAGCGTACAAGGATGAGTTTGAGTCGTCTGGGCGAGAGCCCATTGTGCTTGCGGGTATCTTATGGAAGACTTTGATTAAGCATATTGATACTGCTCTTGTTCGTGTGCCAAAGGACCAGCAGATAGAAGTGAATTACGCACAATTTTCTGCAGATCCAGAGGGGGTAATGAAGATGATTCTTGATTACACTGGTTTGCCGCATCGCTCAAAATTTCAAAAGAGAATAAGGAAAATGAAGGTGCATAATGCTGATGTGAAGTGGAAGGAGGATTTAAGCATGAAGCAAGAAAAATTGTTGATGAAGACCATCGGGAATGAGCTCGAACAACATGGGTTTTTGACACAATGAGTTCGTCAAAGAAACCGCGAGTCACCATGATGGGCTTGGGATTGTCGACAACCACTGGGATTGCCACGGTAGTTAAGAATTGGTTAGGCGCTGGATATGACCAGCAGGTAGATTTTTGCTACTTGTCCACCAATGATTCTCAGGTCCCTGGCCAGAAATTCCGGAAACTTTTTGAGGCTTTGCGCTCCTATTTGGCTCTCATGGGTCGGACGCCAAAGACAGATGTTGTTCATTTGCATCTTGCAATGCAGGGAAGTTTTTGGCGGAAGCAGTTCCCCTTTTGGTGGTCGAAGCTTTGCCGGAAGCCCGTTATTGTGCATTTGCACGGTTCAAACACGAAAGATTATTACGCAGATGGGGGCGCCTGCCGACGTTGGCTCATGCGGAAAATGTTTGAGCACGCTGACGTGTCCATGTTGCTTTCAAGGCAATGGGAGGACTGGCTTAAGAGCATCTGCAAGCGTGAACCACGCATTGAAATTGTTCTGAATACAGCTCCAAAGAGAAAGCCGGTCAGCCGCGAAGGGCGTGAACTTTGCACGATTACATTGATGGGGCGCGTTGGCCAACGAAAGGGAACATGGGATTTACTGCAAGCGTTTCAAGGTTTAGTGAAGCGTCACCCTCATTTGCGGCTTTGTTTGCCGGGAGATGGGGAATTGGAAAAAGCGCGTGGCATGGTGAAGGAAATGAAACTGGAAGGTGTGGTGGAAATCCCTGGGTGGGTTTCAGGCGCCGCGCAAGATGCCATTTGGGAGAAAACAGATATCTATTGTTTGCCCTCTTATAACGAGGGGCTACCCGGCTCTGTTCTTGAGAGCATGTCCGCGGGACTTCCTGTTGTGTCAACTCCCGTAGGAGGAATTGCCGAGGCTGTTTTGGAAGGCAAGACAGGATTTCTCGTGGAGCCCGGCGATGTTTCTAAGCTGGCATCTGTTTTGGACCAACTGGCCTCAAGCGCTGGATTACGCACTCAAATGGGGAATGCCGGGAAAGCACACCTAGAAGATCATTTTGATCTTGATCAGATTGTTCAGCAAGTGGTGACGATTCAGGAAAGCCTTTGTCGTTACTGAATGTAGCCTAACTCCGTTAAGCGGGCAAGTTGATCCGCACTCAACTCCGTGTCCGTCACGCCCTGGTTCTTGGATTCCGCCATGAGGCGAGAGGCTTGCAGGAGATCCCGGAGATTTTTCATGGCTTCCACGAACTCTCCTGGGATTACTTGAAGCGAAACGGTGGAGAGCACATCGGCCGTCAATTGATGAGGGGCAACAAAGGGAATTTGTTGGGCCGAATCTGTCGTGAGGTCATAAAACAGGGGAAAGAATTGGCCCTCGGAACTTTCGAAAACCTCGGTTAGTTTTTGTTGCTCCACTTGCATGGAATACTGTTGAGGCTTCCGGAGTTTTTCAGAATAAATCCTTCTGGGTCGTGCATCGGGGCGATCCAAGAGAAGATTTTGAAGTGGCTGCCCAACGCAATCGGGAGTGGCCGCACCAGCAATGCCACAAAGGGTCGGGAGTAAATCAACCAAGCTTACGGGGCTATGGACGGTCAGGCCTTGGCGTGCGTCAGGGCCTTTGATAATGAGAGGGATCCGGATGACTTCGTCGTAGAGGTTTTGTCCATGGCCCCATTGTTCATGTTCAAAAAACTCCTCGCCGTGGTCAGAGGTGAGGATGAGCCAGTCATTTTCATCGAGCAATCCCTGGACCTCAAGTTGATCGAGGAGGTTTTGAAATTCATGGTCTAGGAAGCGAATTTCTGCATCGTAGAGTTTTGCGAATCCTTCTGAAACTTCGGCGGAAGGGGGAGGTCGGTCTCCGAAAGGAAAAGGCTCTGGCCGAATTTTCACATTGTCCGTTGCGGCTAACAATGCATCATAACTTGGCTTGTCTTCGTTGAGATAGTCAACGGGAGGGTTGTAGGGGAAGTGCGGGTCTAAATATTGAACATAGGTGTACGTTGGCCGATCTTTATCCACGGACTGAATCCATGGCAAAACTTGGGCATTGACCAATCGGGCGTCGTCGGCTGTTTCATACATGGCAAGGGCAAGGCGGCGGAGACGAAAGGTGATCTCTCCCCAAGTCGAAATATCGACGAGTTCTTTGTCGTCCAAACACCAAAAATAATCAAAGCCTTGGGCAAATCCAAAAACCGCGGAGATGTTGGCGTTTGCGGAGAAGCCACCAGTTTGATAGCCCTGTGCATGCAAGACTTCGGCAATGGTGGTGGCCCAAGTTGGCAAAGAGCGTGTGGGCTCAAAGGCTCCGTGACTGGTGGGATGGAGGCCGGTGAAGAGCGATGCCACTGAGGGCCGGGTCCAGGGGGCAACGGCAAAAGCCTGATCAAATCGGACAGATTCTTCAGCAATTTTGTCGATGTTGGGAGAAGTAGGCCGCTCGTAGCCGTAGCAGGAGAGGCGGTCGGCACGAAGGGTGTCAAAGACGACAACGGTGATATCGGGAAGTCCTTGTTGAGCAACGGGAACTTCCGGTAGATTGGTTTCAACTTCTCGTTGGAGAATCCAAGTGGAAAAGAAGGCGAGGCAGAAAAAGAGGGCGAAGGGATTTCCGAAGTGCGCGCTTCCAAGGCGAGTCCAAAGGCGGAACCATCCCCAAGCTGCAATGAGGAGGCCAACGGAGGCAAGGAGGGAAACAGGTTCCCAAAGACGAACCCCTGTGATCAATCGGCTATGAACCCATAGAAAACTCAGTGTGAAAAATAGAAGCGTGGATCCTCCGACAGCCCACGCTTTTCCGCTCCATTGCGGACGGAGAAAGCGCACAGCAAGGGTGAGGACCATGGCCGCAACGCCGTGCCTCCAATAAAGAGCTAACATCTCATGGAAGGGGTCCAGAAAACGAATGTTCCCGTCGTAGAGGAAAAGAGCTGCCGTATCGAGCCCAGCAAGGATGACGCCAAGTAAGAAAGCGTAGGAAAGTGTGCGCATTAGTTTCCGAGTTGAAGTTTGCCGTCGTCGCCGATGTACCCGAGTTCGGCAAGTTTTCGTTGCGTTTCTGCGTCGGCTTCAGCCGTTTCCTCGCCGAGAGCCGTGCGGATTGCAGATTTCAGAGTAGTTTCGAGAAGTTGAAGGAGGTCTAAGGGGGCTTGGAAGGCCGAATCTTGACGGTCCAACTCTTCTCCTTCCCGCCAGTTTGGGGCTTTCACCGTAAGTTGTTCCTGGGGATTTTGAGTAAGGTCAAAGTACATGCGGAAGCGGTTTCCCTCTTCTTCAAGGTCCGGCATATCGATGAGCTTGCGCATTCCCTTGCGAACCGCGTGGAGCGCTCTTCCTTCTTGGAGTCGTTCCGCATATTGAGCGCGAATGAGCGCAGAGGGTGACTTAAGAAGCAAGGGTTGCAGGGGAATGGCCGGAGAGTTGGCAAGGGTCTGCTTGAGTCCAGAAATACCGACTAAGGTGGCGTGGACATCAATGAGGTTGACCGGATTTTTGATGCGGTGCCCCGGGGTTGCTTGGGGGCCAAGTACAAGAAGTGGGACGTGGAGTTGTTCCTGAAATAAGGACTGTCCATGGCCCCATTGCTGATGCTCTTGGAATTCTTCGCCATGGTCGGACATGACGAAGAGCCAGTCATGGGGCTCCAAGTTTCCGGAAGATTTTAATTGCGCAACCAATTGCTCCAATTGACCATCTACGTAGCGAATTTCCGCATCGTAAAGTTTGATGACGCGGCCTAGGAGGTCGTCGGACAACGTGTCTCGTGCGCCAAAGGGATAGGTCCGCGCATGTTGGAATGTTTTGGCCGTTTCTAAAACAGGGGCAAGGTCAGGGCGATCCCCGGCAAATGCATAACCATTTTGAGGTGGGTCATAGGGCGTGTGCGGATCAATGTAGTGCACATAGGTAAACGTCGGCTTTTTGCTTTCTTCGGTGAGCCAAGCAAAAACCTGTTGGTTCACGAGAGCGGCCCAATCTCCGCCATCAAACATGGCTCGACGTAATATTTTATTATAGAGTTTGTGTTTCCAGTCTCCCCAAGTTGTGAAAGTAATCAGTGGACGGGAACCGGTATTCCAAAAGTGGTCGAAGCCTTGATCGAAACCAAATACGGGTGAGACGTTTTCATTGGCGGAAAAGGCCGCCGTTCGGTAGCCCTGGTTTTGAAAAAGTTCCGCCATGGTGATGGCTTCTTGGGGAAGTCGGCTGAAGGTGTCATTGACTTGGTGTGCAGAGCCGTAAAGGCCCGAATGCAAACTAGCCATACTGGGGCGGGTCCACGGGGCTTGGGCCCAACAGTCTTCGAACAAAGCCCCGCGTTGAGCAAGGGAATCCATGAAAGGAGATGTTTCTTCCCCATCCGCTCTTTGGTAGCCATAGCAACCTAAGTGGTCTGCGCGGAGAGTATCAATGACAACGATCGTGACATCAGGCGCCGTGGGGCTGGCCGTGATGGCTGTCGTTTCCTTTGCCGAAGGCGCGTAGACCACTTGCCCAAGCGTCGGTAGAAAAAGCCCGATGGCGACTAAGGTGAAGAGAGGGCGATGTTTCTCTAGCCGGCAGAGGAGGCGGTGCCCGAAGAGCACCGTGAGCGTGGTTCCAAACCACCACGCCAAAGAGGTTGGCTCCCACTTGGAAACATTCCGCAAAAGTTCGGAGTGCACCCACCAATTGCCAATCAACCAAGAGAGGCCGAGGAAAACCCAAGTTGCAGTTTGGAAGGGGGATTCTTGTCGAAGTCGAAGGAGTTTGGCCAGCCCCCAGGCAATGGGAAGAAAGAGAATGCTGACGATTCCATAGCGCCATTGGACTTCCCAAATTTCGACAAAGGGGAACAGGGAAGCTAGGCCCGTAGTTTGGAGAACGACCAAGCTTTCCACTCCGGCCAAAATGGCGCCGAAGGCAAAGGCGAAGAAGCAGGCGTGAAGGGTGCGGGTTCTCATGGGGAGGGAGCCGGAGAGCGCAAGGCTCTTTGCAAAATGGATTCGGCGCGCCGAGTCCAAGCCTCCAAATTGTAGTGTTCCCAAGCAAGTTTCTCTGCTTGCTTCGCCAATTCCTGTGCTTCTTGCGGATGGTCCAGCAAATGGCGGATGGCGTCGGCCAATTCATGCTCATTTCCGGGAGGAATCAACCAGCCATTTTTCTGATGCTGAATCACCTCGCCGACGCCCGCAACTTCTGTGGCAATGACGGGGAGTTTGGCAGCCATGGCTTCAATGACCGCCACGGGGAAACCTTCCCAGTCTGAGGATTGCACAAAGAGATCTGCGATTTTGAGACATTGCGGGACATCCCCCCGCTGCCCAAGGAGGCGCCAATGCTCTTTCATCTTGGTCTTGTGAATGGCCGCTTCAATGGGAGCTCTTTCTTCCCCATCACCAACCAAAACGAAGAGGGCGTCGGGGTGTGTTTCGTGGACGAGCGCCGATGCCCGAACAAACATGGGGTAGTTTTTAGCCGGATGAAATCGGCCAACGCCAAAAATAATCGGTCGGTTTAAGGGCAGGCCAAGCGACTTTCGGACCTCGTCTTTCTTTGCGAGATTTTGAAAAGGACGGAGGTCAACCCCGTTATGGAGAACCTGGACGGAAGAATCCGGGAGCTGGGTAAGTTCTAAGACTTTTTCTTTTACGGCACCGCTTACGGCTAAAACGGTCGTTGCTCTTTGAAGGGCTCTTTTGAAGAGCCGAAGCCGAAGTCGGCTGCGCAGGTCAAGCGATTTACGATGAAGATGAAACTGGAGGGAGTGAACGATGGGGATATGAGCCCCAATTCCAGTTTTCTCACAAGCGCGAGATAAGTAGAGGTCATCTTCAGGGATATGGGTTTGCACGACGTCGGGTTGAAACGACCGAAGGACCGAAGATAATTTATGTTGAAGCTTTCGAGAATCGCGAAAGAAATGAAGGGGGCGCAGAATAGAACTGCGTTGGAGTCCTAGGATTTGGAGTGAGAATAAATCACTTTGGGGAAGTATTTTTTCCTGTGGGCCTCCGGATTTTATAGAAACCAAGAGGACTTGGTGGCCTTTATCGACAAATCCCTGGCAAAGGTTAATGGCAACTCGTTCCGCACCGCCAACGCGGAGGTCGGGAATCACCTGGAGAATTTTCATCGGTAGTTTCGGTTTCCTTTAAGAAAACACTTTCCTAATCCTATCGCACGATTAGCAATCCAGTTGCGAATCCTTGCTTTGGAATGTCCTCCATGTTGGAGAAGTCGGGCTGTAAATTTCCAGACGGACGGCCAAATGAGACCAGTCAGTTCGTGGCTTCGTTGTCCGAAGAAAAGGCGATGAATCAATTGAGGGTCTTCGCCTGAAATCGTGACATGATGCTGTGTGGTTAGCGTGGCGTCATAAAATTCGAGCGCAATTTTTTGCGCAGTTTCATTCCATTCTCCGCCAGGCCATGCAAAGAATGAGCAAGTGTGACCAGGGATTTCCTGCTCAATGATGCGCCTTGATTCTCCAAACTCAAAGCGGAGTCGAGTTTCATAGTCTTCTTGGGATTCCCGCGGAACGGATTCCGCCGGCGCCGTTTGGGTGCTGAGAAGCCGCTCTTTCCAACCGGGCTTCTTGAAAAAATCTTCGCCCCCGTGTTTTCGAACATATTCCACCATTGGATGGTTACTGAGTGCCGGTGGAAAAACTCTTGGCGCGCATTGAGATCGTGCGTTTTCAAAAACAGGGGCGCCCCATGGGAGTTTCCGCGCAATTTCTGCAGAAGATTCTGTCATCCAATACGGTTTTTCATGGATAGGATTCTCATTCCAAATCCCTGGAATCCAGGGTGCATTTGGGCGGTGAAAATCAACGACTTTGGAGGATGTCGGCCACCACGTGTGTGTCATGGAGTGCGAGTAGGTTTTGAGCGTTCCCGCCTCATGCATCGCCCGAAGTTCTTCCCAGTTGCAGTAGCCGCGCTTGGGTAGATTTTCCGGGGAAAGATTCCCTTGCCAAACGTCTTCGATTGTTGGGCGTACTTCAGTTTCGTTCGGCACGAACTCCGGAGTGACAAGAATAAAACCTTGGTGCCCATACTTTTTTAAGAGAGGATGAACGAAGCACCAGTTGTCCAGATAACCGTCGTCGAAAGCAAGAACCAGGGAACGGTCTGGGACGGGGCTACCCTCTTGAAGATGGGAAAAGAGGTGTTCTAGAGAAATGGTGGTGAAGTCATGGCGATTCAACCACTGTAAAGATTTCTCTAGGACTTTGGGGTGTGTGCTGAGATGGCGGAGGTCAAACGGAAGGACGTCATCCCCGACGCTGTGAAAATTAAGAATGGGAACCCGGGTCATGTGAGAAGCTCTTCATACTCTTTGTCTGCACTCTCGCGGAGAACGACCATTAGCCCCATTACGAACCAAATCGGTACGTGGCACATCGGATTTGAGATGTAAAATATTGTTTGAATGGCCCTTCCAAAAAAAGTGAAGGGCAGGAGCCAAGCCATAAGTTCAATGGGTTCAAGGCTTCGCGGTTTCAGTCGAAAGGAATATCGAAATACACGGTACCAAATCAAGAGAAGCAGAAGAAGTGCAGGAATGCCGTACTCCGCTGCCGTGTAGAGATAGCCATGGTGGACAATAAAAGGGAATTTGTCGGAGTGGCGAATGTCGGTGTCATCATAGGCGGAAAAGAAATGCGTGTAATTGTCAAAACCGACCCCAGTCCAAGGGTTGTCTTGGATGAGGTTTATGGCAATCTGGTTCATGTACCCCCGCGCATCGACGGATCCTGAGTCCGTGATCGTCAGGCGCTGAAGCACCCCAGGGGCGGAAAGAACTCCGACGAGAAGGAGGAGGACCGCCCAGGTGTAGGCAAGGGAAGTGCGAGAAGCCCGCATCCTTGTGCGAAGAATAATATAAATGACTATGCCGTAAACGAGCCCAGCGGACAGCCACGTTCCACGCGATTTGGAGCCTAAGAGGGCCATGCCCGCTGCGAATAGAACTATGAGCAGGACCAGTCTCTTTTGAGGATGGATATTTTTTGCACTAAAGAGGGCTAATGGAAAAGCCATGAAGAGGGTCATAAATCCAGCAAATCGGTTAGCGTTCGCCAAGGTTCCCGACATGCGAGAGATCTCAATGGAGCCTTTCAGGACTTCTACGCGAGACATGGAAGCGCCAAGAAATTCAAGCCCAAGGTTTGTTTTAAACATGGCTTGCATGTGACCGAGGAATGATTGAAAGACCAGTGTTCCACAAATAATCCACGCAAAGAGGATGTAGTCTTTTTTCGGACGTGGATTGTTGACGATATAAAGGAAAAACAAAAACCCTAAGAGCAGTTGATACATCATCCAGATGCCAACATTGGGGTCATCAATCGTTCTGATGGCCGCCCAAAGTGCTGGGAAAGTTAAGAGTAGCCAGGGTAAGGAAATTCTTGGGAAGAGGCGAACTGGGGTATTTTGAAAAACAACACGCTTTCCCCACATGAAAATGAGAATCATCATGACCATTTCCGTAGCGGTAATAATGAAACCTTGAGACGCGTGAGATCGCGCTTTGTTGATTCCTGTTTCGGTGAGGTGAATCGTAACTAGAAAGGGGAGAATTCCGCCAAGCGCAAGAAAACAGCCGCGTTCAAAATTGGCAACATTTGCCAGCCCAATCCCCAGGGCACAAAGCAAAAAGAACACCTTGTCCATCGGATTCCCTATCCACAAAGCCACAAGCAACACCCCAGCCCCCGTCGTGCCTAGGAGCATCGCTTTCAGTATTGGCGTGAGTGCGGAGAGGGCGCGCATGATTAACTTTTCATCAAAGGCGTTTTCCGAAGGAGTTCTTTATCTTCTTCCGTGAGCCCAAGAAGAAGAATAGCACCAAGATAAGTCACAAGAACGCCGATGCCCGCGATGGCGGCCCCAAGGAAGCCGTCGGCGAAATTCTTTTGCACGATTGCCCAGGCCGTTGCGGCAGAAAGGAGGCCAGCTATGGTGGGCTTCCAGAGCTGTCTGTGCCAAGGGTTGAGGCCAAGAATCCACCAACCTTGGGCCAGGGTCAGGATGGAGTTCACAAGAATTCCGGTGGCACGGGCAACGGCGGCGCCAAGGACACCCCAAGCAGGAATGGCGAACCACGCGGTTGTGCTGACAACCACAATCATGATGCACGCATTAAAGAGAGTCACTTTACTTCGGCCGGCCATGGTGACAGCGTAACCGGCAGGGTTTGCGAAGCCGTTTAGAATTAAGATGGCCGCAAGGAGGAGAAATGCGTCATGGCCAGCGAGGAAGCCTTCTCCGAGGGTGGAGAGAAGTGGGTCAATAAAAAGACAAAGTCCAATAACCAAGGGGATGGCCATAGAGTAAATCCAACGGACGGAAGTCCTGTATAAATCGCGGAGCTCCTGCATTTTCCCTTGGCCGTATAGCTCTGCGGACAGGGGCGTGAGCATGGAGGAAAAAAGAAAGAGCGGAATGGCAAGGAGCGGGATGAGGCGAAGAACCGCTTGATACGTTCCCATATCAACTTGCGTTCCAAGTTTTGCCAAGATCCAGACGTCGGCGGTTAAGGAAAAGAAAGCAGCAATATCCACGCCGACGAGAGGCAGGGCAAAACCAAGAAACTCTTTTTTGTTGATGGAGGAAGGTGCATCTTTCCCCCAAAGTCGGACAGTCTTGTGAACGTAATGAAGGGCAAGAGCGCAAGCAAAGGCTGTCGAAATCACAATGGCCCAAATCAGGCCCGCCAAATTATCCGGGCCAAGAACCCAGAGGAAAAGGCATAAGAGGCTCACACGGGTGATGGGGAGAACAAAGGATTTGACAAGAACCTGGGCGCCGATTTGTTTGAGCGCGCGCAACGTGCGACCTAACAGCATCAAAAAAGCAGTGGTTGGAAGCGCAAGGCAGGAAATGCGAATAACACGGATCACCATTTCCTTGGGAACATCGTGCATGCGATCTTTCGCCAACATTTCAGCGGCTTGCGGGGCGAAAAGGGCGAGCACCACCGCGAAAATGATGCCAATTCCGAGGATAATTTTTGTGGCCAAACAAATGGCGCCTCGTGTTTGGTCCGTTTCACCGCGCCCCTCATGAATGGCTACGTAGCGCATGACACCATCGTGAAGGCCAGCGGAAGAAACGCGTTGCCCCATTTCATTGAGGTACATCGCAAAGCCGAAAACTCCATAAGCCGCTTGTCCGTAAAACCGCGTGACCAATAATATGGACACGTAACGAAGAATTCCTTCTAGAACCGCACCGACCCCTGTGAGGCCGGCTCCCTTTACGACCTGAGCACGCTCTTTAGCGCCGCTTGCCAATCCGTCCTTTCTTGGATTTTTTGATTCGTTCATCTTGAATTGTGGCAAGGACGGGGATGCCTAATTCTCTTTCCGCAGAGCCTGGTGTATCTAGGGAGCGGTCTAAGTAGCCTGCAATGAAAATGGAGGTGAGTCCGAAGAAGAAGCCTCCGAAAACCGCAAGGATCCAAACTATCCAAATGGGCGGTGGAAACGATGGTTCATTCATGACAATGGCATGGCCGGTCACCTTTGCTTTGAATTCAGGAGTCGTCACACTGATTGTTACCGCATCATCGTGTCGCTTCTTTGCAAGGCGGAAGGCTTCCCTTGCGGATTCAAATTCAACATTGATTCGATCTAACTGAGTGGCAAGGGCGCTGATTCGGGTAATTTCAAGATTGAGTTTTTGAATTTGGCCTTCATAAATACCGACTTCGGCTTCTTTCTGTGCGAAAGTCGTCTCTTCTGCAAAGACAAGGGCCCGATAAGTTGCGTCTAAGCTAACTTGATATTGTTCTTCTTTGGACAGGATTTCTTGGAGAAGGCGATCAAATTGCGGGTGGGTTTCTAGATTATGCTGCAGAAATTCTTCGAGACTCTTTTTAGCGGCACTGATTTCCGCAGAGCGATTTTTTAAAGTTGTATTGTCGACGATTTCGCTCATGGTGATGAGCATTGGATCCTTAGTTTCCACAAGATGTGCAATTTTATCTCGTCGAGTTTTTGCTGAAATATATTCCGCATCGGCCCGTGTTTTGCTGGAAAAAAGGCTAGACCGATTTTCCATGAGGCGGTCCACTTGGGCACTGGGGTCCGCTTGGATTTGGTTCTCTGTGCGGTAAACGTCTAAAGTTCGGCTTGCGGCCTCATATTTTTCCGTAGCAGAGACGAGGGCTTCTGCGTAAATTTCGATATTGCTTTCTGCGAGAAAGTTTCGGGTTCGATGGCGAATGAATGATTCAGCAAGGTGGTCGGCCAAAAGAGCGGCCCGTTTTGGGCCCCAGTCGGAAACCGTGACATGGGCAACCGTGGTGGTTGGCACACCCTCAATCTCAAAGCGATCTTTGAGATAGTTTCTCCAAGCCAGAATCTTTTCACTGGTTTCCTTGTTCTCCCAGTCGGGCATATTTTGATAAGGGGGGAGAAGATAGACCTCTGGATTTTCTACCGCACCCATTAAAACCTCACGACTTTTCATCAACTCAATTTGAGAATTAACATCCGTGAGCGGCATGGGGCGATACCGCGAAGAAGATGGATTGTCCACATTGTTGCTCATGGTGGACTCCAAACGTGCTAGAAATTCAACGGAAGCATGCGCTTTGTAAGTGGGCTCCACTTGCTTAGAGAGCCAAACGAGAGACAGCATGAAGGATAGAAAAACGATCCAGTAAAGCCCTCTTCGTTTATAAAGAAGTGTGAGGACATCCCGAACTGATTCCGAACGGAACAGTGCTTCGGAGGAATGATCCGAAGTACGTGAACGAGGGTCTATATGTTGCTGGCTCACACGTCCTCCAGCCTGTAACCCACCGAAGCGCCGACGCCGCGGAAGAGGAGAAGTTTTCCGATGTATTGCTCCACCCAACGGTCCATCTTGGTGATGCTTGTTGCGGGCACCACGAGAACGTCATTCGGACCAATGAGGGGGTCGCGGGAAATGTCACCGAGCACCATGACGGCATGGAGATCCACAAAGGATGCCGTTGCCTTTCCAGTTACAGGGTCCAAAGTCAGCAAGACCACATGCTCCAAGTCAGCAGTCTCTGGGTTTGGGCCACTGGCTAGGGCAAGTGCGCGAGAAGCCGTGAGTGGCGCACTGATGGGGTAGCGACCAGGGTCAATGACCTCGCCCATGACAAAGACGCCGAAGCCCGCCGTGCCCGTGAGCATGACAGAAATGCTGAGGCTGTCGTGGAGCTGTTGGTATTCATTTTCAAGGACTTGCTGTACTTGGGAAACGGTGAGCCCTGTTGCTCGAATTTCTCCAACAAGAGGAAGGGAAATGTAACCATCTGGCCCTAGAGAAGTGGCAATGCTTTGGCTTGTTTCTCCGCGACCCAAGAGCGCTTTGAGCTCAATAACCCTTTGTTCCGCTGCGGTGACTTGAATAGAAAAAGAGGGCCGACGGAAGATGTCGGAATAGAGGTCTGTTAAATAATCAACCAAATCTTCCGGAGTTAGCCCAGCCACTTTTATAGCTCCTTTGTATGGCAAGGAAATAATGCCATCGGGGCGAATGGTGTATACGCCATCCAGCTCTTCGTGAAAGAGAGCCTTCAGTTCCACTTTGTCTCCAGCTTCTAGGTGAAATTCCAAGTCACTGTCGCCTGTTCCAAAGTGAAAACTTACGGCAAGGTTGTCGCCAGGGTTGAGGTGATACCGCGGGATATACCGGGATTCTTCAATGGGCCGCTCTTCGGTAACCGGAACGACGGCTGTTTCATGGTGCCCTGTGGGATTTGTGTGCGGCACCGGAGAGACCACCGTCTCTGAAGCACAGCTCCATAGGCTGACACATGCAAGAAGGCCGGTCCTTGCTGCTTTCTGAAGTTGTGTTGCAAACATTAGAGGCGTCTGTAAACGAAACTGGGGATGAAATAACGTCGGCGGTTTAAAACCACCCCCGCGACATGAGCAGCCATGAGTTTCAGTTCATGGATAGAGCCTTGAATCACTTCTCGGCGAGTTTGGGATGCTTGAACGACAAGTAGCGTGGCCGCGTCTTCTTTGGAGAGGTGGGTGGCGGCGGTGCCCATGGCCACCGGGGGAGCATCCACAACGACAAGGTCATATTGCGTCACTAAACTGCGAATCAAATCACGAAACCGCAAGGGGTTCAGGAAATCTGGATTGGGGCTTTGGTTGCGGTTGCCCGCCGTCAGTACATCTAAATCTTCCAACTCAGTGGATTGAATGGCTTGGTCTGCAGGAACCCCCGCCATGCAAACATCCAAAACGCCGTCCGCGTCATCCACCTCTAAGAGTTCATGGAGATTGGGGTGTCTGAGGTTGCCGTCAATGAGGAGCACCTTTTCTCCGGCACCGGATTGAGCCACGGCGCAGGCAAACTGGGCCGCCATGGTGCTACATCCTTCTCCGGGAAGTGCCGAAGTAAAGCAGATGGCGAAATGTGCATCTTTCCCTTGGATGTCACGGAGTTTGGACATGAGCCGAAGGAATTCTCCGCGTTGGCCCGCACCAGGCAAACGGTCTAATGCACCCGGGCGAGCGGGTGCGGTGAGGAGATTGGCTGGGTCGTTAGTCAACAGTCGGTCCAGGAAGTGCGCGCGTCCAGCGGAAAGGGCCAAGACGCGTATAAAGCAAACGTTGGACTTCTTGGAAGCCAAAGCGCTTGTGTAGACGTAGAGAGCGTGTGTCATTGGCCCAAACAATGACGCGAATACGCCGATAGCCTTCTTGACGACGTCGGTTAAACATGAAAATTATCCCGAGAATCGCCACGAGCCGACCTCTGTCGTGAGGGTTGACCCAACCATCGAATTGATAGACCCCAGATTTTCCAGGGTCCACGGTGTAATTATATAGTTTTTCATAGTACGGTGCTATGGCGTGCATCAGATATCCCCAGCAGGAGCCGTCCTCTTTGGGCGCAAATGTGAAGTCGATTGCTGGGTCATCGACGCGGTTGTGGAGGATTTTTAGCTTGGAGGGAGGAAAATGAGCCGCCATGCCGTCTATGTTCTCATGCGTTGCGAGGGGCATGGTAAATTTATTTTGCTCATCTTCCCACATGGGCGAGTTTTTCCCCTGCGGTATGACGGGATCCGGAAGAGATAGATCTCTGTCCATCACGTAGAGCACCCTGCGTTGATAGACATGTTTTTGAACCTTGGCGAGGAAGAAGCCTTGGGTTTTTCGAAAAAGAGTCTTGTTGAGTGCGGACATTTGGGAAGGGGCCTCGGTATTTGAAATTCTAGCGAGCCATTCCAAGTCTTTACACCTTCAAGTTTTGGGTTTATTGACCGCCGACGGCATCCGCGTCGATGTAGCCCAATTCCTTGAGAAGTTCCAAGTCAGCCCCGATGTTCCCGTCGGAGGTTCCTAATTGAAGGATGGTTGTGGGGGGGAAGAGCCAGCCACTTTGCTCTAGGGTGGTCATCCATTGCCGCAGAAGGGCTGGGTTTTGAGCACTAAGATCTTGGAGTTCGCCAGAATCTTTGGTGAGGTGAAATAGGAGGGTCCAGGGGGCTTGAGAATCCCCATCTTTTTCCGACAAAATAGGAATTATCTTTGCACAGGGAAGGTCCTTTTCTCTCAAAATGACCTTCCACTCTCCGTTGGATATACCCCGCCAATGCCAAGGTGGGCGTTGATCGCCGCCGCTTTCCATCGGAGCATTTCTTCGCACAGTCTCTTTGCCGTGGAGGATGTCAACAAGGCTGGAGCCATGTATCTTGCTTTCCGTGGCCGCATGACGAATCTCTGCAAGTTCCATCAGGGTGGGAAGAACATCCATTTGTCTTGCGGGAAGTGCCTGGCGCTGAGCGGGGATGCCGGGGCCCCACAACACAAGGGGGACATGAACGAGCTCCTCATAAATGCTATGTCCGTGCCCAAATTGACCGTGCTCTAGGAATTCCTCGCCATGATCCCCAACTAAGACGATGAGGGTGTTGGGGTGCTCCTTGCGGACTTTCCGCAAAAAGGGCGTGAGGTAATGGTCCACATAAAGCAGTTCTTCGTCATAAATATCCAAAATACGTTGCAGCATGGCCGGCGTGACGTCGGAAATATCTTTCCGACCTTCTAAATAATCCCCAATCAGAGCGCCATCGAGCTGGAAATCCAAGCCAGATTGGTCAAACGTCCCCGCAAAGGGCTTGGGGGCAACATAGGGGTAGTGCGGGTCCATGATGTGCACGTAGGCGCAAAAAGGGCGATTCTCGTCACGGCTTGCAAGCCAAGTCTCCACTTCGGGCAACATCCACTCTGCCCTTCCCGCATCAAAGCGTTCGCCGACGGATTCCCCTACGAAACTCCGAAAATATCCGGCGCCTTGACCGAAACCATGCGTGGGCAAGATATTCGGATTGTTGGACCACATGGCCGTATCCCAGCCATGAGCCCGAAAAATTTCCACGAAGGTGGTGCGATCCGGGGGCAGCTTCGTGCCATGTACGGCCATGCCAGGAATGGGTTGACTGACAGCACCGTGAGCCGACGGGACGAGGCCGGTGAATAACGTGGCGACGGTGGGCTTGGTCCAGCCGGATTGGGCGACGGCGGTTTCGAAAATAGCGCCTTCTTTCGCCAGTTCGTCCAGGCCAGGGCTGACATCGCGGGCATAACCTAAAAATCCGGCGTGGTCGGCGCGCCATGTGTCCACAAGGACAAAAAGAATATTAGGCGCATCTTTAGGCGCATCCGGTTGGGTGGCCGATGCGAGGGCAGGGGGCAATAAATAGGCGCAGGCAAGAAGCACGAGCCAAGCGAGGGGTTTGGAAAAAAGATTCACCGCTTTTCGAACCCAAAGAGCGGGAAGGAAAGCTGGGGGAAGGAGGTCGGCGGTGCAGGCCAATACCAAGGTCAACACCCCTCCAACCACCCCTTCTTTGGATTCATGAAGTCGACTCCAAGCATCCAAGGTCAGCCAGTCAAAGCCGAGGTCGGACCAGCCTTGCGCGGTGGCGTTTTGTAAAGCAGAGAGAACCCCGACCGCAAATACGGTAAACGCGTATCCCGAAAGGGCGGCGAGAAGGTTGGGGAGAAGTCGCATGGCAGGAAAAGGTATCACGCGGATTGGCTCCAAGATAAACTTCCCTCATGCTTCCAGGAATTCTTGCCGGTGCTGGTTTGTTGGCACTATTGGATGCCTTCCTCCAAATCCCTGTCCCTGCGGCAGGCCTTGGACGAGAATATCTACTCATTGTGGTTGCGGGCACGCTTTCGACCGCAATTATTTTCTGGGCCCTTTCTTTTGCCGGAACACGTCTTCCTAAAGCAGGAGGTTTTTTTCAACGCCGACATCAGACTTCACAAGGGTTTTGGATAGGCATTGCCATCGGCATTACGCCTTTTTGTTTGTATTGGCTTCCTCCCAATGCTTCGGCATATTCGCCAGCCATGAAGGCAGCAGTCCGCCTTCTATGGGCAACCCCTCCTTTACTGGTTTATTTTTTCGCTCCCCGATTTTTTTCCCGTGGAGCCCCAACCTTGTCCGCTTTGAAACGCATTGCCGGCTTGGCGCCTTTGGCATGGTTGATCGCCTTTTTGATTCCCGCAAAGGATATGACTGCGGAGACAGTACGGCCTCATTTTGCGGAGAACATGGCAGCCTCTTCGCGCGTGGTTTCCAAGGATTCTCCCGACATTATTTTGGTGAGCATTGACACATTGCGCGCAGACTTTGAGCATGACGGGCGCTCCACACTTCCTATTCTTTCTGAATTAGCCGACGTCGGCATCACGTCGGACTATGCACTGTCCAGTAGCAATCAAACTGTTCCCGCACACGTCACCATGTTGACGGGCTTGAGCGCGGTTCAACACGGATTGCGTTCTAATTTGGAACAGCCGACAGAATCCATGCCTTTTCTGGCGAAGGCCTTACAGGGTGCGGGTTGGCGCACGGCAGGGGTGATTAGCAATGCACTTTTGGCATCTAGCTTTGGTTTTGGTGCAGGATTTGATGTTTATGATGACTCAGTAGTGGGCAGTATTGGCCCTGCAGACCGATTCGTGGCTCAGGCGGTTCCCCGGACTTGGGCCTTCATGCTTTTGCGGCCAAGACCCGCGAAGGATTTTGTTCGTAATTGGCTTGGGATTCAGGATCAAGCATCAAGAATGCCGCCTGGGATGGGGCAAGTAACTTGGGCAAGTGCAGAAAGTTATCTTTCTTCAATCCACCAGCAACGCGCCCCCGGTTTTCTTTTTGCCCATTTTATGGATCCGCATGATCCGTATACGCCCCCAATGGCTACCGCGGGGAAGTGGTTTTCAATGCAAGGCGTGGAAAAAAAATTCCAGGCACATCCTTTGGGGGGGCATGATCAACTTCGGATGATTCAAAAAGACTTGTCTTCTTCTAGCGTTTCCGCGTTGACCTTGCAATCCATGAGAGACTTGTATGACGAAGAAGTTTTCTTTTTAGACGGCCTTTTGCGCCAGCTTGTTCAGAAAATTGAGACGGGCAAGCGTCCTACTGCTTTGATCATTACTTCAGATCACGGAGAGCACTTCGGTGAGTGGAAGAAAATGCTTCATTCCAATTCACTTCAGGAGGCTTTAGTGCGCGTTCCTTTTGTCTTTGTTGGCCTGAATGGTTTTTCTGCCCCTCAAAAGCATTTGCCCTACGCGGTTCATTTGCAGGACATTGTTCCCACAATTTTTGCGCTTGCGGGCTTGCCTCAAGGGGGACTAAAGGGCCGAAATATTTTGGACGGCTTGTGGGAAGATTACCCACACTTCACTCGGTGGACTTCTCATTTGGCGGTACGCAAAGGTTCCTGGAAATTGCACGCGCGTTTGGATGGCGAGGCGGCCCACTCCATTTCCTTATTTGACTTGATTGCGGACCCGCAAGAGAAAAATAATCAGCTGAGTGCGGCGCCCAAAGAAGCGCCTTTGAGAGAGTTGGAAAGCCTAGCTAAGAAGTTTGCCGAAGCTGATGCTTTGTTTGAGCGAAGTTCCGCAGAAAATAGTGCCGAACGTATGGCGAGACTGAAAGAACTTGGCTACGTGGATTGAGGTCGGCTATCTTCTAAAGCAGAAAGAAGAGCTTCCTTGTCTTTCGGGAAATTTCCGGCAAGAACACTTCGGTTGCTTACGTGATTGGACCTGAAAATAGTTCCATGAAGTTCTAGATTTCCCAGGAACGTTGTGAACTCTTGATGAAGTTCTTCTTCGCTGAGCATGGAGATCTCTCCTGTTTCCACTTGCTGAATCAACGGTGTTTCTGGATATGGTGTGGTCACCAGTGTGCTTAAAAACCGCGGTTGAATGGCATTGACTAGGTTTGCGGAGTGCATGGCGTGTTGGTGACTGAGTGCTTTTCCACCAACTCCCAGAAGAATCATGGCAGATAATTTTACGCCGGCTTGATGGGCTTTTCCGGCCACCCTTTCCCATTCTTTTGCATCAACTCCTTTGTCCATTTGAAGGAGTGTTGCGTCGTCTCCACTTTCTAGTCCAACGTAATAAAGACGGAGGCCCTTTTCCCGAAGCATTGTCATTTCTTCAACGGTGCGCACCTGGAGAGACTGCGGGGAAGCGTAAACACTGACGCGCTGTAAATGGGGGAAGGCGTCGGCTAATTGGTCCAAGATATCTTCGAGGAAAGATGCTTTTGCCATGAGAGCATCTCCATCGGCCAAGAAAACTTTTCGGACGGGGGCGATATTGTCTTTTGCCCATTGAATTTCACGCTTTAAGTCATCGAGACTTCGAACGCGGAATTTTTTGTCTCGGTACATGCTGCAAAAAGTACAGCGGTTCCAACTGCAACCTAGCGTTGCCTGCAGGATGAGGCTGTTCGCTTCTGAGGGGGGTCGGAAGACGTTGCCCTCGTAAGAAATCATGGTGCCGCCGACACCGTCTCCAGAAGGCCTTGCAGGATCTCATCGCCGACCGTGTCGGCAGGCCCATTCAAGGAAAGGATAATTTTTCCTGTGGCGCTGTCAAGAACCGCAGAGAATTCATTTCGCTTATCCCCATGCGAGTTGTTGAATCGGAAAAAGTAGCCCGGCACGGAGTTTCCTTGATAGAGAAATTCCTTCACCCCTTTTTCAAGAAGTTCATACTCATCTTCCTCCCAGTCAATGCCGGATTCAAACTCTTTACTTGCATCGAAATTCTGCGAAGTAATGGCAGTCATGAGGAAGTGGGTTTTTCTTCCCCGCGCATCGGTTCCTTCAAATGCGGCAAGCCGAAGTCCATTCATTTCCGACAAATCAGCGCCTTTCACGGGTAGGAGTTCTGAAGGAAGGCTTATAAGGAGAATGGTGTCGGCAATTGCCTGGACTTCCGCGGGGTCCGAACGGCTATGTGATTGGAACCACTGAAGGCCACCAAGCAATCCTGACATAACCAGGAAGAGGATGATGACGACTGCTATGAGGACGCGGGTGCCGGAGTTCACCTCCGTATCGTATTAGAGCGGTTTAATGACTAAGAAGGTCTGCAGCTCGCCATTATTTCGGCCTTCAAAACCTAAAGCCATCCAGCCATGATTGGACTGACCATGAGCCGAGTCATCTTCCATGACGTCCAGTGACTCCCGACATGGTTTGAAAGGAGTGATGGCTCGGGTTGGCTTCCACGGCATGATGCCTGCAACGCGGTAAGAGAGGACAGGACCCCTGAGGGTTGGCCGGGCATGAGGATCCCGTGGGCACTTGGCGGTTATTGCCCTTTCCTTAAGCCGAAGAGCCGTCACAACAGCTCTTTTTTTGTTCTGGGTTGGCCTCAGGGTCTCCTGGTCCATCTCCTCCATGCGGATCCACAATTTTGGCCAGAATTCCAGGAACGCCAAGCCGAAAGAGGCTGCTGAGGAAAACGAGGGCTAACCCAGCGCTGGTAGCCCATTTCCAAAGAGGGAGGTCACCACCGTGGTGGGCGTCGGAAAAAGGAAGAGGCTGGAATCCTGCCCCCAACCAGGAATTCACCGTAAGACCAAGAACGATCGCTCCTAAGGGCATCAGAATGCTGAAAGCCACCGCGATTTTTTTGGGGTGTAGGTTGGCTAAAATTCCGAAGGTGGTGAGATTCGTGGCAGGACCTGTCAGTAAAAATGCTAAGGCGGCACCAGGGGAAAGGCCTTTGAGGAGTAACATGGCGACAAGAGGCGTGGAACCTGAAGCGCAAACATAGAGTGGAAGGCCGATGAGTGCGGCGGCGAAAACGTCGGCGCCCAGAGGGAGAGAAGCCAGCCAACCAGAATCCAAAATGGGCTGCATCATGGCCGCAATGAGCAGCCCCAATAAAATCCAAGGTCCTGTGCTATCTGCGAGCTGGCCGAAACCATATCCCGCACCGTCTCGTAGGCGCTTCAGGAAGGGGGGGCGCTCCTCTCTTGGGATGGGCTGTTGCTGACGCATTTTAATTTTTGAGCCCAAGAGAATGCCGATACTCAGGGCAAGCAGTGCCGCGCCGCCCACACGAATCAGCGTCATTTCCGTGCCCAACAATCCGAAGGAAAGAACCATACTGGCCCAGCCAAGCTCCGGAGTGGCAATTAAAAAAGCAAGAGCTGCTGGCCCGGGAGTACCCGCTTCCACCATGCCTCGATAAAGCGGAATGACCCCACACGAGCAAATTGGAACAGGAAGTCCGGCGGCGGTTCCTCGCAGTGCTTGACTCAAGGTGGAGCCTCCACGGAAAAAACCGACCCAACTGGTGGGAAAAAAGGCTTTCACAAAAGTAACGGTGAAAAATGCAGCCAGGAGGGCCGGTGCGCTTTCCGAAAAGAGGAGAAGGAAGGTTTCTCCAAGGCCATGGAATGCGTCGGTGTGCAAGGGAGCTTCTCCGTGCGCCAAGAGAATGGCAATTCCAAGGAGCCCGCCCGCTGCAGAAAATGCACGTTCCTTTGGCGCTGTCCCCTCTTGGTCTAGCTGGCGGGGGTGCCCGATGACGACGTGGAGCAGGGCGCCGGCCATGAGTGCCTGGAAGAACCCCAAGGCTTCCGGGGGTGCAATCATGAGGAGACTTCCGCCGGCCCAAGCCCCAATGACGGTCAGAACGGCCATGCTCATAAGAGAAAAGAGAGCCGGTCGGGTACCGAAGGCAGGCTGAACGAGCCACCAGACGGCAAGTCCGACGGGAAGTCGGTGCAAAATGATGGCGCTGGCAAGGACCGAGCTGGAAGATAGCGCGGCGCCATCCAGGAAAGCGTGAAGGCCAAGGCCAAGAAGTGCCAAGGCTGTTTCCGTGCGATGAGCCCTTCCTTGATGATCATGGAAAGATCGGTCCAGTAGGCGAGGAAGAGTAATGCCGAAGAGGAGGGCGGGAAAGGCCAACCAACCCGCTTCATTCCAAGCCTGTGGAAGAACATGAAGGAGGAGAAGTCCGCCAACAGCAACGCGAACTAATCCATCTAAACTGGCTAAAGCAGATTTCGATCCTCGCGAAAGGCGAAAGAGGAGGGGGCCTGCCAGCAAAGTGAACAGGCTTAAAAGAAGGGGCGCAGTCATGGGGAAGTATTGGGAAACCCTATGGCTTTGTCAGGGTTTCTCAACCCCTATAGGATAAGGCTCCCGTGCCTCTTTCTTCTTCTTTGGTGGGTCAGACCTATTAGATTGCTTCAGTTTGTGGGCGCCTTGGCCAAGGTTTTGTGGCGGCATCCAACCCAATTTATTTAACCCCCATTCCTTAGGCTCCTTTAGAATCTTCGGTCCCCCGAGATTTTTGTGAGCCCTAAATTAAAAAAGCCCGCATCTGCACAGGCAGATAAGTTCGACTTCTACCTCGCAAGCGTTCAGTGCCCTGAGGCCGACGCGGAGTTTTTTGAAGAGGTTTATCGCGCCCATACGGGCCGTGAACTGAGAGTGATGCGCGAAGATTTTTGCGGAACCGCAGCGCTTTGTGCAGAGTGGGTGCGCCGGCATGAAGACAATCAGGCCATTGGCGTGGATTTGTGTGCAGAGACTTTGTCCTGGGGTGAAAAGCATATTCTCTCCCTTTTGGGGGATCGACGCCAAAACGTGGTTATTCATGAAGAAACCGTCTTGGCCCCTCTGGAGCAAAAATCTCAACTCACTAGTGCACAAAATTTTTCTTATAATATTTTCAAAACACCGGAAGAATTATTGGTGTACTTCAAGGCGGCTTATCAAAATCTAGAAGAGGATGGATTGTTTGTGATTGACATGATGGGTGGCACCGACGCCATGTGCGAAGATTCTCAAGACAGGAAAATCACGGGCGCCAAAAAGCCCGACGGCACGGCACTGCCTCCGTTTACTTACACCTGGGAGCAGGCCGCCTACAACCCCATTACGGGGGATTTCTTGTGTCATATTCACTTCACAGTCAAGCGTGGAACGAAAATCCAAAAGGCTTTCACCTATGACTGGAGGCTATGGACGCTTCCTGAAGTCCGGGACTTATTTCTTCAGGCAGGTTTTCAGACCGTAGAGGTCTATACCGAGGGCTGGGATGAAGATTCGGATGACACCGACGGCCTTTTTGAAAAACGCGAAGAATTCGAGAATGAAGGAACTTGGATTGCCTACATCGTGGGGAAAAAGTAGCCCGGTCTTTTATTGAATCACGCCGGATTCTGAGTTCGTGAGCGTGAAGATGAACTGTTGGCCATCCCACTTTCTTTCAAGCCCTTGCACGTAAACCGCAAGACCGGCAAGTCCCCATGGAATGGTGACGGACCAGGAAGCTTGCCCGTTGGCGTCGGCGTATAGCCCCGGCAACTGCATGATGGGCATAGAGAGATCTATAATTCCGTAAGGACTTCCGGTGGGGCCCGAACCGACAATGGAGTAGGCCAAGACGGTTAGTGAGTCTGGCTCACAGGACACGAGAGAGAAGTCGGCGAGGGTGCCTTCGACTAACGGAGGCATGATGAGGCGTGGACCTGCTTCGTAGTGAATGGTGCCGTTCCAGATTCTTGGGGTGAAGTAGGTCCCGGACCAAGGGGGGCCCATGCCAAGGCCTTCGTGAATCGTGAGGTTGCTGTCGCTGACAAACGGGGCACCTTCCTGCGTTCCATCGGTATATTTGAAACCAGAGCCGGTGATGTAAAAGCTCCAAACGTCGCCGGCTGCAACATCCAAGTCAATATCGACGGGAACAGGTGTGGCCATGTCTGCGCCATTGCTCGTGACACTTGCAGTTCCGCCTAGGGTCCAGGCCGTTGGATCCGTTTCAAAGCCCGTGTAGGAGCCCAACCTGTAATAAATGTCAACGGTGAAGGCCGCTGTGGAACTGGAATTGATGTCGAAACTATGAATCGTTACATCACTCGTCACAGACACGGTAAAGATGTTTCCCGTGTGTCCATTGTTGCTGGCAAACGTTGTGGTAATCGAATCCATCTGCGCCGACGCTAGAGGGGCACAGAGAATGAGGGCGGGAAAAAAAGAAAGAGGTCTCATGAGGGGGAATTTTCCAAGGGAAGAGAACAATCAACTCTAGCATTGAAAAGCATGGTCAACCTACAATTCTGGTTGTGAAAGCTCCCCTGGCCCTGTTCCTTGTCCTCATTGCGTTCTCCTGCGGGAAAACGGCTCCTTTGGGGGTGCCTGCTGTGAAAAATGTTGTCCTTTTCACCTTCGACACCACGCGGGCCGACCACCTAGCCTGCTATGGATCTCCGTCGGCAAGCACACCGCGCCTGGACGCTTTAGCTGAAAATGGGGTTCTCTTTGAGGATTGCATCAGTACGGCGCCCATTACCTTGCCTTCTCATGCCAGTATCTTGACGGGCCTTTATCCGTTTTCGCACGGAGTGAGGAATAACGGAACACACGCGTTGCCGGACGAGGTGGAGACCTTGGCCGAGATCTTGCGAAAGGATGGTTTTCAAACAGGTGCAGTCGTAAGTGCCATGGTTTTGAATTCTCGTTATGGCTTGGCGCAAGGTTTTGATGTTTATGATGACAACCTAACGGCTGGATCAATTCACTCAAGTTTTCTACTGCGGGAGACTCGCGCCGACGACACGGTCCGGCGCGCGTTACAGTTTTTGGAGGGCGTCGGTGATGAGCCTTACTTCTTGTGGGTTCATCTTTTTGATCCGCATCATGGCTATGACCCCCCAGAGGGTTTTGCAGAAAGGTGTGGGGGGAATCCTTATGACGGGGAGATTGCATACGCCGATGAACAGATGGGGGTGGTGCTGGACGCCATTCAAGCTCGTGGAGATCAGGAAGATACTTTGGTGGTGATGACCGCCGACCACGGGGAATCTTTAGGGGAACACGGAGAACCGACGCACGCCATTTTCATTTATGATGCCACAACGCATGTTCCTTTAATTTTTTCCCATCCTTCCCTTGCACTGGGAAAACGGTTTTCGCCTACCGTGAGTTCGGTGGATATTGTGCCGACCTTGTGTGATGTGCTTGGTGTGAAGGCGCCAGAGAAGATGGATGGGGAATCATTGCGTTCCGCGTTGTCCGTGAATCCAACGGAACCTCAATTGGAGGCGCGGTCGGTGTATTCCGAATCCATGTTTGGTTATTACAACTTAGGCTGGTCTGATTTGCGCGGGATTCGTAATCAAGATTGGCGTTTTTTACAGGCACCACGCTCGGAACTTTACGATTTAGCACAAGATGCAAAAGAATTAAACAATGTATGGGCAAGTCAGGCTGAGCAAGCAGGTGTATTGAAAAAAGAATTGAATGCGCTTTTGGCACCCGGGCAAAAGGATGCCTTGCGGACACAAATGGCGGACATGGATCCATCGGAGAGGGAAGAGCTTGAGGCTTTGGGGTATGTTTCCATGTCCTTTGATGAAACGGAAGCCGAGCGGCGGGACCCGAAGGATGGAATTCAGTGGATGGAAAAACAAAAACGTGCTTTTGATATGGCATCGCGAGGCGTGGAAGGGGCGGAAGAATTATTGCGCGAAGTAATTGCGGAAAATCCAGGAGATACCACTTCTTTGGCAACGTTGGCGCAGCTCTTAGAAAAGGACGGTCGGCTTCAAGATGCCTTGCGCGTGCGACAGCAGTTGGCGTCCACCCCTTTTGCGGGAGTGATGGAGATTTTGGCTTTGGCGGATTTAGAACGGCGGATGGAATTGCCGGCGTGGAAGGACCACTTGCAGATGGCCAAATTGTTGGATGCGGAAGATCCTTCGGCATTGTTGTTTGAAGGAAATTGGGCCTTTGCCGATGAACGGTGGACGGCTGCTTTGACGGCATATCAAGAGGTGGCCCGGCGAGATTCCGAAGGGTTCAAGGCTTTCCTTGGCTTGGGTATGGCGCAAGAAAAGTTAGGCGATGATGCAGGTGCTTTGCAGTCCTTTCTCCGTGCAAAGACTTTGGACGCGCAAATACCTGATACTCATTTTCAACTTGGTCGATTATTTGAGAAGCAGGAAAAATGGGCTAAGGCGGCCGAGAGTTTTGACGCTTGCATGAAGTTGGACGCTTCGCATGCCGACGTATTGCTGCGCCTGAGCTCTTCTTTGCTGCGCATTCAAAAAGTGGGTCGTGCAAAAAAAGTTTTATTGCGCGCGGTGAAAATGAACCTGTCGGACCCCATGATTTATTTAAACTTGGGTTCTATTGAGGTGCGCGCCGGGAATCCGTTGGTGGCGAAAACATACTTCATGCAAGCCTTGCAGTTTGCAGAAGAGCAAGGGAATGACGCCATTCAGGCCGCGGCAAAGAATTATCTGAAGAAGCTGGCCGAACTTTAAAAGAGCGGCTTTTTGCCAAGTTCCAGGAGGCGACCTTGGATGTTTTGAAGGCCCCGCCGTTGGGCGTAGGAGTAAAGACCTCCTTCAAAGGGGGCAAACCCAGTGCCAAACACGGTAGCCAGGTCTAATTCCTGTGGCCCAGCGACGACGTTTTCCTGAAGGCAAAGGAGGCCCTCGTTCACCATGCTCAGAACAAGGCGATCGACCACATCTTCTTTGGGAAGGTTCTTTGCAACGGTTCTCGTTTGGAAGGACGCCAAATCCGTGCAGGGCGTCGGCTTTTCTTTTCTGTCTTTGGGATAATCGTAAAAACCTTTTCCTGTTTTTCTTCCCAAGCGTGATTCGGAAGAAAGCGCTTCCAGTCCACTTGCTGGCTCCATGCGTTCTCCATAGGCCCGATGGAGAGATTCTCCGGCATGCTTGGCAATGTCCAAGCCGACTTCATCCAAAAGGCGGAAGGGACCCATGGGCATGCCGAAGTCCACAAGAAACCGGTCTACTTTTTGAACATCCGCTCCATCTAGGAAAAGACGGACGGCTTCATCTAAATAGGGGCCAAGAATCCGGTTCACGAGAAAACCGGCAACGTCTTTGACAATCACCGGAGTCTTTCCAAGGCGAAGTGCTAATGCCGCAACGCGTCGGACGGATTCTTCTGAAGTTTGTTCTCCTTGGATGACTTCCACCAAGGGCATTCTTTTGACCGGATTGAAGAAGTGCATGCCGACGACGCGCTCTGGGTGAGGGATGCCTTCGGCGATTTTCGTTACGGAGAGGGAAGATGTGTTTGTGGCGAGAATTGTGCTTTCCGAAACGTTGGCCGCGATTTCTTTGAAGACGCTTTGTTTGATTTCCAGTCGTTCTGCTACGGCTTCCAAAACGAGCTCTGCGTGAGAAAACTGATGGATGGACGTGGTGCCATCCAGTGCGTCCACGGCAGCCATCCCTTGATGCTTTTGGAATTGTCTCCGCTTGACTTTTTTCGCAACGTCTTTGCGGTGATTTTGAACAGCCGCGTCCACGGCATCTTGCGAAAGGTCGGCTAGGCGAGTTGCGATGCCCTTCATGGCGAAACTACTCGCGATGCCACCGCCCATGACTCCACCGCCGACAACTCCTGCGGATTGAAGAGGAGGAAACGAGGTTCCGTCGGCATTCTTGCCCCATTTTTTAGCAGCTTCGGATGCTTGAAAGAGCCGTACCAGACTTTTACAGACCGAACCGGATGCGAGCTTCGCAATGGCGCGCGCTTCTTTTTTTGCACCTTCCTCAAGGGGGGTTTGTACTCCGTTGGCCACCAAAGAAATAGCCTCTAAAGGAGCGGGATATTTGCCCCGCGTTTTTTTCATGACTGTTTCCCGTGCCTTTTTGGACACGAGGTGCATTAAAAGTGGATTGCGGTCAACAAGCCAATGTTTCCAACCACGGGACACGGGGCGCACGCGCTCTCTTTTCATGGCGATGTTGGCCGCCACTTCCCAGAGGTATTCCGGCGCGGTGACGCGGTCAACCATCTGGAGTCTTTTTGCTTTCTTCGCCGGGTAAAGCTTTCCGGAGAGAATGGCCTGCATGGCGGCGGGAAGTCCAATGCGCCGTGGCAAACGGTGACATCCGCCCCAACCTGGAATAATGCCCAATTGTGTTTCTGGAAGCCCAATCCGAGTTTTAGGGTGGTCGGCGGCCACAATAAAATCGCAACAAAGGGAGATCTCACAGGCACCACCAGGAACAGGGCCGCCGACGGCTGCAACCGTACGCGCGGGAAGTTTTTCAAGGCGTCGGAAGAGTTTGTGGACGGCAAGAACGACTTCTTCCAAAACTACGGGATCATCAAAGGTGGCAATAGCATCCAAATCGGCACCTCCGGCAAAGCGAAGGGGATCTGCACCGGCAAGAACGACCGCTTTCAAATTGTGATCATGCTCTAAGTCCTGCAGGACCGCGTCAAGGTCTCTGAGCAGAGGCCCATCAAAAACCGCAAGGGATCGGTGGGGTGGGTCTAAGTGCAAAAAGACCAAGCCGTCCTCGGGGCGTTCTACACGGATGCAGCTGCCCGGTGCCGGCCCATCCTTGGGGAGTGGAAATCCAGCCCAGGTATTCATGTGATGTTCTCCAAAACAAAAGCGCCCCCTTGGCCCCCGCCAATGCAAAGCGTCGCCAAAGTGAGTTCATGATTGCCTTCTTTCAGTTCATGCGCCGCGGTGAGAAGGAGGCGTGCCCCCGTTGCGCCGACGGGGTGCCCAAAGGCAATGGCACCGCCGTTTACGTTGAGTCGCTCCGGGCGGAGTTCGCCGACGCCTTCTTTTTTCATGCCGTGGACGCATCCAAGAACTTGTGCGGCAAAAGCTTCGTTGAGTTCCACCGCGCCGATGTCTTCTAGCGAACAACCCGCGGCTTGAAGAGCAGCATGGGTGGAGGAGACGGGGCCTAAACCCATGCGAGACGGATCACATCCTGTCCACGCAAAGCTTCGGATTTTTGCCAAAGGAGATAAGCCCAGTGCGGAGGCTCGCTCTGCGGTGGTGATTAAAAGGGCTGCGGCGCCGTCAGTGATTCCACAAGCATTGCCGACGGTGACGACGCCGTCGGGTTTTTCAAAATACGGACGAAGTTTGGCGAGACGCTCTAGCGTTTGTTCTTCTCGTGGGCTGTCATCTTGACTGAGGGAGTTTTTTTTGTTGGAACGGTCAAGAGGAAGAACGGGAAAAAGTTCTTTTTCCAGCCGGCCCGATTTTTTTGCCGCGCCCGCACGTTGATGACTTTGGAGTGCGTATTGGTCACAAGCTTGCCGCGTGATACCAAAGTCTCGGGCGATATGTTCCGCGGTGGAACCCATGAGAAGTCCGGTGATGGGGTCTCTGAGTCCTTCCAATAAAGCCACGCGGGGTTTTAAAAACGCGGGTCGAAATTCAGCGATGGCTTGAACGCGTGCGCCCAGTGTCCGGGCTTTCATCAGCTTTTCAAAAAGACCCACCATCTTGTTTCCGAAGAGAAGGGGGTAGGCCGACATCATTTCCACGCCGACACAGAGGAATGTGTCTCCTCGTCCGGCAAGGAGGGTGTCCATGGCGGACGTGACGGTTTCAAAACCGCTAGCGCAATTACGGGCTACGGTTCGCGCAGGGGTGCCTTGGGAAATACCCGCACGCAAACTGAGAACTCGACCAAGATTGGCTTGGTCATGGGGCGGGCCGACGCAACCGGCGATGACTTCATCGAGGTCGGTGTTGGCGAGGCCAGAGCGGGCAAGAAGTTCTCGTGCAGCCAAAGCGCCGAGGTGCGCTGCGTCCTCTTCCCGAAAGGCGACTCCAGCCTTTGCCCACGGAGTGCGAATTCCTGCGGCGAGGACAATGTCGGCAGTGTGGTCTTGCGCGGAGAACGGTTTCATCTTGCGCCAGGATGATAACACTGTTAAGTTAACACTGTCAAGTTTCTCTCATGGCTCGTTCCTCTACCAATCTTCGCTACAGAATCCTGAATCAAGCGCGTCAAACGCTAGTTTCTGAGGGGTATCGCGCCTTGTCCATGAGGCGGTTAGCGAATTCCGTCGGCTGTACGGCTACAAGTATTTATCTGTATTTTCAGAATAAAGACGCTCTTTTTCACGCTCTGATTGATGAAGGCATTGGGCTTTTGCATCAAAAATTGGTTCAGGCGGGGCAGTCTGCCGGCCAGGCGAAGGATCGATTGCAGGATTTGGCGGAGGCGTTTTTGGATTTTGGGCTTAAGAATCCAGAATATTACGAAGTCATGTTTTTGCTCCACCCGGAACACATGGAGCGGTATCCCGCGGAAAAGTACCGCAAAGCGCGGGAAAACCTTGAGTTTTTTGCGCAGGCTTTGGCCGAAGACGCCGGACGCCCGCAAAACCCCACGAAGGAAGATCGTCTCCAAGCCAATGTGGTTTGGGCATCGCTTCATGGTGCAGTTTCTCTTTTGCTGGCGGGGCGGGTTGATGTTCGCCTAGACCAAAAACTTTTTTTGAACACCCTGGTGAAACAATTCATCCAACCGACTTCTCCATGATTTTTGCTCTCCTCCTTCTGGCTTCGCTTGCGCTGGGGTACCTCGGCGCATCCCTTTTCGTTTGGCTCCTTGCACTTGCCGCGTTTTTCCTATTCATCGGCGTCAGCGCAGTGACCTGGGGAGTTCTTCTTGGATTTGCACTCCTCTTTTTGACACCTCTTCGTCGAAAGTTATTGACCCGGCCGTTGATGCGATGGATGAAAAAAGCAGGCGTCCTTCCCGTGATTTCAAAAACGGAAAGAGAGGCGCTGGAGGCAGGTACGGTTTGGATTGACGGAGAACTTTTCAGTGGTCGCCCAAACTTCGAAAGAATTTTGAGTGAGCCATGGCCAGAGTTGAACGAAAGAGAGAAAGCCTTTCTGGACGGGCCGGCAGAGGAAGTTTGTGCCATGACGGATGATTGGAAGGTCTACCAAAAAAGAGATTTGCATCCAGACGTGTGGAAGTATCTTGCGGAAAAAGGTTTTTTCGGGATGATTATTCCAGAGGAATTTGGAGGTCTCGGATTTCGACCCCCTGCCGTGAGTGCCGTGATTGCGAAGTTGTCGTCTCGGAGTGTGCCCTTGGGAATTACCGCCATGTTGCCCAATTCCCTGGGCCCCGCAGAGCTCCTCGTTCATTACGGAACACAGGAACAAAAAGAAAATTGGCTGCCTCGCCTCGCCTCGGGGAAAGAGCTTCCCTGCTTTGCTTTAACGGAACCAGAAGCCGGAAGCGATGCCGGTTCCATCAAAGCGTCGGGCGAAGTTTTCCGCGGTGCCGACGGGAGCCCTTGGTTGCGCTTGAATTGGGAAAAGCGTTACATCACGATGGCCGCGCGCGCCACCGTTTTAGGCATGGCCATGAAAGTGCATGACCCAGAAGGAATTTTAGCTTTAGGCCCACACCCGGGAATTACTTGCGCCTTGATTCCTGCGGATTTGCCGGGCGTCACCCGGGGTAATCAACATGATCCTTTGAATGTCCCTTTCTTTAATTGCCCCTTCGAGGGGAAGGATGTGGAAGTTCCTTTGGATGCGGTCATTGGCGGAAAGGGGGGGGTCGGTAAGGGTTGGCGCATGTTGATGGAAAACTTATCCGCCGGTCGTGGCATCATGTTGCCGGCTCAAAGTTTGGCTGGAACAAAATTGCTTGGGCGTGCCGTGGGCGCATACTCGGTTGTTCGCAAACAGTTCGGAATGTCCATCGGCCGTTTTGAAGGTGTGGAAGAGGGCTTAGCTTTCATTGGAGGCAATGCTTACTTGTTAGATTCCGCCGGAAAATTCATTGCTGGTGCTTTGGCAGGGGGTGCCAAGCCATCCGTTGTGACGGCCATTGCAAAGTATCAGTTCACGGAGATTTTTCGCCAAGCGCTGATTCATGGCATGGACATTCAAGGAGGCGCCGCCATCTCAAGAGGCCCGCGGAACTTGTTGGCGCACGCTTGGTTTAGCGCGCCGATCAGCATCACCGTGGAAGGTGCAAATATTTTGACACGCACACTCATGGTTTTTGGCCAGGGCGCCATTCGTTGTCACCCTTGGGCATACCGTGAAATCGTGGCTCTTCAGACGGATGACATGGAAGCATTTGATGAGGCTTTCTTCGGACATATTGGCCATGTCGGGCGCAATTTTAGCCGTTCCATTCTTCTGTCTTTAACGCGCGGGCGGTTTGCCGACGTCCCCGGAAAAGGGGAAGAGCGAGTGTGGTTGCAGAAATTGTCCTGGGCGTCGGCGTCCTTTGCCACGGTCGCGGATTTTGCGATGGGCGGGTATGGCGGAAATTTAAAACGCAAAGAAGCGGTGACTGGTCGTTTGTCCGACATCCTTTCTTGGATGCTATTGGGCTCTTCTGTACTCCGCCGATGGAAGGCCGACGGCCGTCCCACGGAAGATCTTCCCTTTGTTCGCTGGTCCATGGAACAGGCCTTGGGCGAAATCCAGAAAGGCTTCGACGGGGTCTATCAAAACCTTGATGTCCCTTTTTTCGGAAAGTTATTTCAAGGCCCCGTGGCTTGGTGGTCTCGTTTCAATGCCATTTCTACAGGGCCTTCTGACGCCTCCGGTCGTCAAGTGGCTCAATTGCTTCGCCAGCCCAGTGCGCAACGAGAACGAATTTTCAGTGGCGTTTATGTTCCGTCGGATCCCGAACAGGCCTTGGGTCGTTTAGAAAATGCTTTCCGACTTTGCGCTGCCGCAGATTCGGTGGTTCGTCGTTTGCAAAAAGCCGTCAAAGAAGGTCGGCTTGAAAAGGGGGCGCCCTTAGATCAATTAGATGCAGCCGTTGCTGCCGGTGTTTTAACAGAAGTGGAAGCTGAAGAAGTTCGTCACGCCGAAGCCGCCCGTCGGGATGCCATTGACGTGGACTCGTTTTCCCGAGAAGACTATTTGGCCACAGCCGAAGGAGGCGGGTGGTCTTGAATATGTTGTTGATGCTTCTCTAGAACCAAATTTAGTTTTCGGTCTGCATAACAGGTGCTGAAGATCGCCAAAAAGGACTGGCAAAGAATTGCCAGAGTGCTGGAGATACCCTGCCACGGTTTCCGTCCAGCTTTCTTTGCACAGGAGCGATAGTAGCGGTCCGTAAAAAGAACCATCATCAGCGCCGATGACCGCACAAGGCTAAGCTTCCGCGCCGGGATGGTATTCGCAACTTCCCGAAAGCTGTTGGCGTGTTGAAGGGCTTCACTCAGAAGGTCCCCACGAATTTGTTGATAGAGTTCCGCAGGCGCATCTTTTCCAAGGTACGTTTTCAGGGCTGGGTGATAGCAGATGCCACGCACGCAATCTTTTTCTATGTCACGGGTGATGTTTGCGAGTTGGATGAAGATGGAGGTTTTCTGAATGGATGCTCTTTCCACGTAGGTTAGTGTGCTTCCTTTGGCAATGCGTAAGCCTAGAGCCAGTGGGTTTCCAAGAACGACGTCACAGTAATCCTCTCTTTGTGAAAGGGTTTCTAGCGCACCGCCTTGTTGCTGGAAAAGATCGGAAGAGTTCGCCATGCCCGGCGCCATGGCCCGAATCATTTCTTGAATCCCGTTTTGGTGCTCTTGCGAAAGAGTGAGGTACACGGCGTCAATGCGGTTGCAGCATTGGACAAGGAGGAGATGACCTCGGTCTCTGGCATCAATTTTTTGCGTGTCAAACGCGCGCGGTGCCTCGGGAAGTGGAGCTCCGGGTGTTTGATTAAAACGCTGAACGAATCCCAAGAGCGCTTTGTGGCGCGCTTTGGGGTCCAGCATGAGGTCCTCGTAGGTGTCAAGAATGCGGGCATAAAGATAGCCGACGGCCGCCGCGCGTGCTTTTTCTTCGGGCAAGATGACAATGCATGCGGCAAAGGTTCGGGCAGCATGAGGCAAGATGGCCCAGAGGAATACTTCTGGGTCGGTTAAAGCGGCAAGTTTCGCGAAGTCGGGTTGGTCACGATTCGTGAAAATGCCCTGGAGGAGGAGTCCAGGCCTCCGGACGGAGAACGGAACGTTGGACACGCAAAAAGGCTACGGAATTCCTGCTGGAAGGGGTAGCATTCCTTTTCCATGTTGTTCAATTCGGTGGAGTTCCTGTTCTTCTTTTCCCCCGTTGTTGTATTGGGATTTTTTGCCTTAAGCAGACTCGGAAAAAGTACGTTAGCCTTGGCTTGGCTTGTGGCCACGTCCCTGTTCTTCTATGGGTGGTGGCACCCGTCCTATTTGGGGCCAATCAGTTTATTAATCGTTTTTAACTTCTGGTTAGGAATAAACTTAGGTGATTTATGGAAACTAAAGTTGGCAAGTAAAATCCGACTAATTCCTCTGGGTTTCGCAAAAAATAGTCTATGGGGCAAACGAAGAATTAACCTGTTTAGGATGCATCGCCTCGTCCCCCTGTCACTTTGTGTTTTCCTTCTTGCCTGTACTGTGGAAGAAAAGCCTTCGGTTGCGGTTGCTCATGCTGAGGCAGCAAACAAATTAACGAGTTCGTTGCCGCAGGAGGGGCTGGTTGTTGCAGGCAAGAACCAGCCTGAAAAGAAGGTTGATGGCCCTGCAATTTTTGCAAAGCAGTGCGCACTTTGTCACGGCGAAACAGGGGATGGCAAAGGGATTGTTCCATTGGATCGCCCAGCAAGAAGTTTTATTGACGGAGGTTTTTCTTTTGGAAACACGTCAGGTGCTTTAGCGAAGACCATTCGTGATGGCATTGGTGGAACGCCGATGCCCGGATTCGCAGGCGCACTGACAGAGGAGGAGATTGCATCGGTCGTCAAAGTGGTCCAGGGTTTTGCGCCACCTGCTCCCCAGGCATCGGTGGAGGAAATGGTCCTGCAAGTAGCAGATCGTCCCGTCGTCGTTCGTGGTCATCTTCCTTCCGTGGCTGATGGATTGCCGGAACGCCCCCGAGGGTTGCTGGTGGGTTACGCCAATGGGTTTACGTTTGAGTATCGCGCCGACGACTTACGGTTGTTGGCGGTGCGGCGAGGGGGCTTTGTGGAGCGAACGGATTGGGGTGGCCGTGGGGGGACCCCTTTGAAGCCGCTTGGCGACGTAGTTTGGCGGAATTCTGGTGGGGACCCCGCTTGCCCATGGAAAATTCAAGGGCGGGAAGAACCTGTTCGAGTGCAATTGACCGGAACGACGGTGCACGGAAATCACGTCACCCTTCGTGGAGAGCTACAGGACTTGAACGGGGGAGTTTTTGGGAAGATTGAAATCGTGGATGAAGTTTCGCCGGAGGTCGGCGGTTTTGTTCGACGATTTGAGTTCACCAGTGTGAAAGGAGATTACGGTTTTCTCTTCGCTCCTGCCGATGGCGCGCAAGCTTTGTCTATTCCTTATCAAACAGGTGTTCCTGTTTCCTTCCAAACCATCGTCACTCTTCCATGATTTCCGCATCACTCTTTCTCGCTTCCTTTTTGCTCTTTGCCCAGGAAAAGGAAAACGAATACTGGGAACTCCAGTCTTTCACGCCGCCTTCGGGGGCGGTGGTGGAAGTCGGCGGTATGGATTTTGACTCGAAGGGCGTGCTGTGGATCAGCACGCGTCGAGGTCAAGTTTGGAAAGTGGAGAATGCATTGGCTGAGAATCCTTCAGATGCGCAATGGACGCTCTGGGCCGAAGGGTTGGTCGACGGCTTGGGCCTTAAGGTTGTTGAGGATGAAGTGTGGTTGGTGCAGAGGAATGAACTCTCACGTTTGCGTGATGAAGATGGCGACGGTTTCTGTGATTCTATTGATACGGTTTCTCAGGCTTGGGCTATGACTGGAAATTATCATGAGTTTGCATTCGGTTTACCCCAGGACGAGGAAGGGAATTTTTACATCAGTACCAATGTTGGTTTTTGGAGCCCGGAGTGGTGGCATGGCATGTCTAAAGCGCCTTGGCGCGGTTGGATTTTGCGTATGACTCCTGACGGTGTGATGACCCCAGTGGCAAGTGGAGTACGGAGCCCGTCTGGTCTAGGGAGAGATGCTGACGGAAATATTTGGTACACGGATAATCAAGGAGACTGGATGCCGGTTTGCGGTGTGTTTCCAGTGAAGGACGGCGCCTTTTTTGGCCATCCGGCCTCGTTGCGTTGGACGGAGGATTATGAAAATGGAGAGCAGATTCCTTCTTCTTTGGATCCCCCAGATCGAGATGCGGATCCCGCAGCTATTTGGTTGCCGTATGACTGGTCACGCTCTACGGGGAATTTGGTTGCCGATGAAACGGAGGGCGCTTTCGGGCCCTTTGGCGAACAGCTTTTTGCTGCCGAGCTTACCTTGGGTCGGGTCTTGCGCTTGATTCCGGAACAAGTCGATGGAACTTGGCAGGGTGCTGTCATTCCTTTCCGGAAAGACTTGGGTTCTGCTTGTCGAGTACGTTTTGCGCCCGACGGCTCTTTGTTTTTGGGTTACACCAATCGAGGTTGGGGAGGACGAACGCCCGGCGATGGCTTGGCGCGATTGCGCTGGACAGGGAAGGAAGCAAAGGAGATGGCATCCGTTTCATTATTGGCCAATGGTTTCCGCGTACAATTTACGGAGCCTGTGCAAGGTCCGGTAGACGTTAGCCAAATCAAGATTCGTTCTTATGATTACAACTGGTGGTGGGATTATGGTTCCCCAGAAATGCGAGAGAAGGAATTGGCCGTGGCGAATGCATATTTGTCTGCCGACGGCATGGAGTTGGATTTGCATGTTGATGGCTTAGAAGCGGGCCGGTGCGTGCGTGCGCAGTTAAGTGGCTTGGGTTTATTGCACGATGAATTCTCCTACACGGTGAATCGAATGCCGGGTGGTGAGGTTGTTCCAGTTGCGAAGCGCGTGGAGCCTCCGTCGGCGCGTGTTGCGGACGATGTGGGTTGGCTGCACTTGACGTGGGGAGATGCCACGCAGTTATGGGAGGGCGAGGGCTGGAAGCTTTGTGCCATTGGTGAGGATCCAGAAAATCCGAGGCGGTTTTCTTTTGGTCCAGGGAATTCTGCATTGGCAAATGTGGGGGAGAACCCAGGCGCATTTCGGTCCAAGGTGGAGTTCGGCGATGTGGAGTTTCGATTTAACATTCAATTGCCAAAGGGGGGCGATAGCGGTTTGTACTTTATGGAGCGATATGAATTACAACTTGTGGATGATGCCGGTGCCTTTGGCGGAGTGGTGAACACAAAAAATCCGCGGGCAAGAGGTTGGCGTGGCCCACACGAGTGGCATCAAGTTACGGGGAAATTTTTCGCACCTCGCTTTAATGGGAAGGGGAAGAAAACAAGGAATGCACGTTTTGAGGACGTTGCGGTGGACGGGGTTACTTTGTTCGGTGCTGCAGAGTGCGACGGGCCGACGGGAGGTGGCCTTGAGGGAGAAGTTGCCCAAGGAAAACTCTTTTTCCAGGGAAGGCTTTCTCAAGTGGCATTAGGAGATGTACGCATGCGGCCGCTTACGCCAAAGGTCAATACCGACGGCTGGTCCCCATTCCCGAAGTCGGGGGTTGAATTGTCTGGAGATTGGGCCATTCATTCTGAACTTAAATTGGGGGACGAAGAATATGCAATTCGTCTTGGAGATTATGAAGTGAGGTTGAATGCGGCGGGCTCTTCTAGTGCCAAGACGGGTTCCATTCTTCCGGGTTCACCTATTTATGTTGACTTGATTCCAGCTCAGACGGATTTCATGTTGGATATTGTCCATGAAAATCAGGTTCTTTCGGTG